>CAVDFD010000153.1:0-4161 GCA_963608145.1 Bacteroidaceae bacterium
GCCGGATACCTCCGTGCCGCCGACAGAGAACGCGGAAGCTGCGGAGGAGAACGGCAGCAGCTCCGGCGAGGAGAAGCAGCCCTCACCCGAAAACAGCTCTGGCGCGGCGGTCAGCCCCGAAAGCAGCCAAAAGCCCGCGGAAACAAAGTCTCCTGCAAATACGCAGAGCCCCGCACAGACGGCAAAGCCGAGCGGTGCGAGTACACCCACTCCCACGCGCAGTCCGAGTCCGACGAGTACGCCCGCTCCTACGCGCAGACCGAGCCCGACAAGCACACCAGCTCCCACAAGCAGACCCACCCAAAGCGCTGCGCCGGTGAGTACACCTTCTCCCGTTCCGAGCACAGCTCCGGCGACGGAAGCTCCGAAGAAGAACACCGCGCCTGATTTCACGGTGCTCGATGCCTACGGCAGCAGCGTCCGGCTGTCGGGCAAATTCGGCAAGCCCATCGTCATAAACTTCTGGGCGACATGGTGCTCCCCCTGCCGGCAGGAGCTGCCCGATTTCAACAGGCTTTACAGTGAATACGGCGACAGAGTTACCTTCATGATGGTAAACCTCACCGACGGCCTGCGCGACACGGTCGAGGGCACAAAGAGCTTCGTTGCGCAAAACGGCTATACCTTCCCCGTGTATTTCGACACGAGCCGCAGCGGTGCAAACGCCTACGGCGTATCCTCGATACCGCAGACCACCTTTATCGACCGCAGCGGCAATGTATACACAACGCGCATCGGCTCGATGAGCGAATCGACGATACGAGGCTATCTCGACGCTCTTTTGAGCTGAAGATCGTATAGCATGACTGAAAAATGTACAACGTAAAAACGACGCAAAGCATTGATAAGCAAAGAAAATCCCGTAGTTTCAATAACTACGGGATTTTCTGATCTTTGGTGCGCGAGGCGGGACTTGAACCCGCCAAAGCACGGGCAAAAGCATTGATAAATCAACGTTTTTTCAACTTGTCGTAAAAACTGTCGTAAAATCGCTTTCAAAAAATGCTTTCATACGGTTTATATCGTTCTTTTCGTCGGCCGCAGCAAGCTTGACATAGATATCATGTACGGTTTTATAATCCGACCAGCCACCGACTTTCATGCTCTGCTGCTCCGACCACCCGAGATGATACGCCAATGACGTAAAGCTGCGTCGCAGGCCGTGAACGCCAACAAGAGGCAGTCCGTTCTGTTCACATATTCGGTTTATTTGGGTGCGCAAGGTGTTTGGATTGGATTGAATATACGGGGTACCAATCGCCGTTGAATTTTCCGCAAGCAGTTCAGCAAGACGCGGTATCATTATTTCGATTTCTCGCAGGGATGTCACATTTTTATTTTCGGCTTTCTTGATGAGCTGATTATCTTTATTCAAGACCGCGCTGCCGTGGACTAATATCTTGCCGCCCTTTATTTTTTCGGGGGTCATTGCAAGCACCTCAGACCGCCGCAGACTGTGAAGCGCGAACAGAGCACCGAGTTCACACGGAGTCCCGCGCACGGCAGAGAGAAACGTTTTTATTTGATTATAATCAAGCCATGGCAATTCGCAGTGGATCACCTGCGGCAGCGACGTAACATCAAAATCAACCTTGTTCTTCTTCAGAACCGACTTCACGAGCCTCCATTCATTCTTGACGGTTTTTGCCGCGACGCGTCCAGCTTCTCTGTTAACAACGGCTTGCCAATTGCGTATAGCGTGAATGTCCATATCCATCACATCGGCAAATGCGTTGCGCTGAATCGTGTAATAGCCTCGCACGGTGGATGGTGACAGGGCATTGTCACGATCAGCGATGTAACTGTCTATCGCTTGTCGCAGCGTAAGCGGAGTGTATTTTTCCCCGGTGGCAATAAACCCTGCACGAATTGCCAGCGCCTTTGCCCTCGCCTCGGCCTCGGTGTCCTCAATCACCGTAACACCTTCTCGTCGAAGATCAACATACCACTTCTGCCCACGCTTACGCGGCGTGGGTATTTTTATTTCGTCCTTTTTCTTGCGTTCGCGCTGAAGCTTCTCGCCGCAGTAGCCGCAATAGATGAAATGCAGCTCATTTGGAATATCTGCCTTACATTTTCGACATTTCATTTATTTGCTCACCTCACAAGATTCAATAATTGCCCACAGGTTTCAAACCCGTGGGCGTTTTATTTTTGATTGCTTGTATAACTGCTGCAGCTCCGGCACGGTGATATCCACGCTGAAGCGCATTCTTAACTGCCGCCGAGCGACTCCCCAGCCCCATTTATATTCGTCTATGTAGCGGAGCAGGGTTGTTATTAGATCTGTGTCGAATTGATTTAACCTTACGCAATTCATTTCTTTGTCTTTCTCAGCTTTTTTGCTGTTGCCTTACTTTTTGCCATTGCTTTATAGCAGCGTTTGAACGAATCAAAATCAATAATTCCATCCACCCATAGGTCATGTAAATGCTCCATTTCTGCATCAAAATCGTAAGCTTTAGCAGCTCGCGGAATCAGAGTGGGCAGATTATATTCTTCTCCAGATAAAATACGCAGCGCATATATATGCTTGCATGGATGTCTGCCGAAACACATAACATAGTCCGTACATGTGCAGCTATCTCGTGTAACTTCATATACACCAGCTACACCAGCAGATCCATCATACAAAAGAGTACCCTTTTCTAAGTCATGCTCGATGATTTTATCTCCATTTTTGACAATATCCCGGGCAGAGCAAATTCGCGTCACTGCGTCAGCATCTGTTACAAGATCGGTTCGTACGTCAATTCTTTCCGTCATTTTCTTCTGTCCTTTTTCCGAAATCGCGGATCCGTCAACAACGGGTTCGGGAGGTCACAGAGCTGTCTATTGGAAGCAACACAATCGATATAAAATTCGTCCATATATTTCAACCTTGCGTCTAAGGAAATATCCACAGAGCACAAATCGGACAAATACTCCGCGGCATAGTCGGGGTGATTATTCAAAATATATTCAGCACATAAAGGCTGACCATCAAATGCTTCACCCCGTGCATCAAGCTCCGCTTTAACCTTTTTCTCATATGCATTGTACTCTTCAAAGACCCCATTTTTCTTCAAGCAATCTACCAAAGCGCGCCTTTTGCTGAGCAGTCTAACCATTTCAATTGGGAATGGATATACTCGTATAAGTTCTCGCTTTGCAAGAGACATTATTTCCTTTGTTTTGTAAGTATAACAGGTTGAATAACAACGGTCACAGAAATGATATAGGCAAGAATAAAATACTTTGCGCTCCTCGTCGTCCATCAGTTGAACTTGCCCACAGCAATAATCAAAATCCTTTTTTGAAAAGTACTTTGTCCGTTTGCCGAAAAAGACGTCCCCGGATTCAAGCTTGACGCAATATCGGCAACTTCTAGCTATATCCGTTCCAATAACAAGACACTTACCACTGTCTGAACACTGTCTATAACGACTACAACAGCTTATCTTGCTATGTGCAAGTGACTCGCTATCTTCGACTTCCAAACAACTATCATGGTTAATTACCCTATCATTATTAAGATAGTCAAAAATATTTATTTGATCCATGAAGCGCCCTCCCTACTTTTCCTCACCAATTCCTTATATTTACCACACTATTTTATCATCCTCTATTTTCCGATGCAATTATGACTTTTTATAATAATTTCGGTCAGAATTGCACAAAATACACAAAAATAGGGTGCGGCGTTCTGATTTCAGAATTTTCCCGCACAGGAAAGGCATGTGGTGATAAAATGGACGGTACAAACAAATGCAGGGTAAAATACTATAGGACCTATTTAGGGCTCAGCCAGCGCGAGCTTGCGCGCCGGGCTGATACCGCGGCAAGCACGATCAGCGAGATTGAAACCGGAGATCGGCTGCCTAATGTGGTGCTGGCAATCAAGATAGCCCGCGCCCTGGGCACCGCCGTAGCAGAAATGTGGGAAGTAACGTAAAGATTAAAGGGAGAGAGCTATGAACGAAAAAGAAGATCGGGAGCTGCTTATCGTGGCCATAATAGCAGCGCTGCCGGAAGTGAGCTTAGAAGACTTGCAGTTTATCTACTGCTACATAATCGCGCCATAGCAAAAAGCAAAGCAGCGAGGTAATAAACCTCGCTGCTTTGCGCAGCCTGTCAAAGAACCATTTTCAAACACCCCTTGTTTCTGGTATAATAGAAGAA
>CAVDFD010000154.1:0-4142 GCA_963608145.1 Bacteroidaceae bacterium
TGTTTCAGGTTTTTTACGTCCCTGAGGGCGCTGTCGCCGGAGCAGGCTGAGCCGTGGCACTTTCCGGCCATGGCGCACGCTCCGCAGCCGCCGCACTTTGCGCCGCAGGAGGATATGCCTGCTTTCTTATCCCTGATCATCGAGCGGATGATGAGCGCTACGATCACGATCAGACCCGCGGTTATCAGTATCGTTCCGATATTGGCTGTTAACCATTCAAGCATTGCTGTCTCCTCCTTTATTCGTTATCGTTATGTTATGCTGCTTTTACTTCAGGCCGACGGTGGCTTCCTTGGTGCTGAGGGTCTCTGCTTCCTTGTAGGGGCGGAAGAGCATGTAGATCATGCCTGCCAGCAGAGCGATGGCAACGATCAGGCCGATGACGTTCAGGCTGCCGGTGAATGCGCCGCCGAACTGGTTGATCATCAGGGCGATGACGTATGCAAAGCCACACTGATAGCCAATGGCAAACCATGTCCAGCCGCGGTTGTTCATCTCGCGCTTGATTGCGCCGATAGCTGCAAAGCAGGGAGCGCACAGAAGGTTGAAGACGAGGAAGCTGTAAGCGGTCACGCCGGTGAAGGCTGCTGCCATTGCCTGATAGACGGTGCCGTCGCCGCCGCCGTAGAGGATGCCGAGAGTGCCGACGATGTTCTCCTTTGCGACGAGGCCGGTGATGGATGCGACAGTTGCCTGCCAGTTGCCCCAGCCGAGAGGTGCGAAGATCCATGCGATGGCGTTGCCGATCTTGGCGAGGATGGAGGCGTCGATCTGATCCTCGGAGAGCATCTGGAAGGTTCCGTCAACCCAGCCGAAGTAGGTGGTGAACCATACGAAGATGGTCGAGAGCAGGATGATGGTGCCCGCCTTCTTGATGAAGGACCAGCCGCGCTCCCACATGGAGCGGAGAACGTTGCCGAGGGTGGGCATGTGGTATGCGGGAAGCTCCATAACGAAGGGAGCGGGGTCTCCGGCAAAGCGGCGGGTCTTCTTGAGCATGATGCCCGAGCAGATGATTGCTGCCATGCCGATGAAGTATGCGGAGGTGGATACCCATGCGCTGCCGCCGAACAGTGCGCCGGCGATCATTGCGATGAAGGGGACCTTTGCGCCGCAGGGGATGAAGGTGGTGGTCATGATCGTCATACGGCGGTCACGCTCGTTTTCGATGGTACGGGATGCCATAACGCCCGGAACGCCGCAGCCGACGCCGACGAGCATGGGGATGAAGCTCTTGCCGGAAAGTCCGAACTTGCGGAAGATACGGTCAAGAACAAAGGCGATACGCGCCATGTAGCCGCAGGCCTCGAGGAAGGCGAGCATGAGGAACAGGACGAGCATCTGGGGTACGAAGCCGAGGACTGCGCCGACACCGGCTACGATACCGTCATTGATAAGGCCGCTGAGCCAGGGAGCCGCGTTTGCAGCGTCAAGGCCGTCGCCCACGAGGGTCGGGATACTCGGTACCCACACGCCGTAGTCGGCGGGGTCGGGAGCTTCAAAGCCGTTTTTCTCGAGGTAAGCAACTGCGTCAACATAGGTGACTGCAATGGTGCTGTCCTCGTCTGCGTCCTCGGGGATCGTGTCGTAGTAGGCGGTCATGGTGTTGATGGCGAGGGTCTCCTCGTCCTCAACGTCAAGGTCTGCCGACTTGTCGGTGGTCTCAAAGGACTTCATCTCTGCCAGCAGTGCGTCAGCGTCGAAGTCGTCTGCTTCAACGTCGATGTCCTCGCCGAGGAAGGCGCTGACTGCCTGAATGGAGGCAGAGTATTCGTCGTTCGTGTCATTGTACTCGGACGAGCCGATGCCGAACAGGTGCCAGCCGTCGCCGAACACGCCGTCGTTTGCCCAGTCGGTCGCGGGTGCGCCGACGGCGACCATTGCGACCCAGTAGACGAGGAACATGACAGCCGCGAAGATCGGAAGACCAAGCCAGCGGTTGGTGACTATCTTGTCTATCTTGTCGGAGGCGGTGAGCTTTCCGACGTTTTTCTTCTTGTAGCAGGCCTTGATGATGGAGGCTATGTAGATGTAGCGCTCGTTGGTGATGATGCTCTCGGCATCGTCGTCGAGCTCATCCTCGGCGGCCTTGATGTCCGCGTCGATGTGCTGCATGACCTCGGGCTTTATCGCAAGCTTTGCAAGCACCTTGTCGTCGTGCTCGAAGATCTTGATGGCATACCAGCGCTGCTGCTCCTCGGGCAGCTCGTGCAGGACGGCCTCCTCGATGTGAGCAATGGCGTGCTCGACAACGCCGGAGAACGAGTGCATGGGGATGGTCTTGCCGTTCTTTGCAGCATCGACAGCCGCAGCCGCGGCCTCGGTCACGCCGTCGCCCTTGAGCGCGGAGATCTCCAGCACCTTGCAGCCGAGCTGACGGGACAGCTCCTTGATGTTTATAACGTCGCCGTTCTTGCGGACGATATCCATCATGTTGACCGCAACGACAACGGGGATGCCAAGCTCCGTGAGCTGAGTGGTCAGGTAAAGGTTACGCTCGAGGTTCGTGCCGTCGATGATGTTCAGTATCGCATCGGGACGCTCGCCGAGCAGGAAGTTACGCGCAACGACCTCCTCAAGGGTGTAGGGGGAAAGCGAGTAGATGCCGGGAAGGTCAACGACCGTTACGCCGTCATACTTCTTGAGCTTGCCTTCCTTCTTCTCAACGGTAACGCCGGGCCAGTTGCCGACGTACTGGTTCGAGCCGGTCAGCGCGTTGAACAGGGTCGTTTTACCGCAGTTCGGGTTGCCGGCAAGGGCAATTTTAATGTTCTTTTCCATTATTCCACCTCGATCTTTTCTGCATCTGCCTTGCGCAGGGAAAGCTCATAGCCGCGGACGGTGAGCTCGATGGGATCGCCCAAAGGAGCGACCTTGCGGACATAGACCTCAGCGCCCTTGGTAATACCCATGTCCATGATGCGGCGCTTTATGGCGCCCTCGCCATGGAGCTTCTTGACGGTGACGGTCTGGCCGATCTTAACGTCTCTCAGAGTCTTCATGTTTCTGCTCCTCACACATATATTTTCTGTGCCATTTCCGCGCTTATGGCGATCCTGGCTTCTTTGACCTTGACGATGACATTCTCGCCAACGGCAGTCAACACTTTTACATCACCCCCGACAACGAAGCCGAGGTTTTCGAGGTGCTTCTTCACCTCTGGCTTGCCGGCGATACGCTTGATCGTATTCTCTTCGCCGACCGCTGCTAATGTTAAAGGCATCATTCTCTGTCCTTTCTCCTTTGATTAGCACGCGCTAACCGTGGGGCTGAATTAAAGTTAGCTCTCGCTAACTGCCTGAATAATAGCACAGATTATTCTATTGTCAAGAGCCTGACACAAGCTTTGTAGACTTGCACAATTTTAGCGGTTAGCATATGCTAACGAATTGTGCATAATATCACAGTGCACAGATAGGGATTAAGGCGGTGCAAGCCTTTCTCCGCCGCTTGAAATTGCAAAAATCTTATGTTATTATATAAGGTATCAAAAATCTGAACACGGAGAGAACGGAATGAATTTGCAGGAATCGGGCGAGATGTATCTCGAAACAATATACATCCTGTCTCAGAAATACAAGGACGTGCGCGCCATTGATGTCGGCGAGTACATGGGCTATTCCAAGCCGAGCGTCAGCCGCGCCGTCGGGCTTTTGAAAAACGGCGGCTATCTCGTTTCCGACGAGCTGGGGCATCTGAGCCTCACCGAGGCCGGAACGGAGGTCGCGGCGAAGATATACGAGCGGCACACGCTGCTCACGAGCTACCTCATGCTGCTCGGCGTGAGCAGCGAGACCGCAGCCGAGGATGCGTGCAAGATGGAGCACATCATAAGCGACGAGTCCTTCAACGCGATCAAAAAGCACGTCGCCGAAATGGGCAAAATGCGCAGTCAGGGCTGATATACGCCCTTTTGGAGCAGGAGAGAGCCGTTTTGGAGCTGAAATCCTATCGCGGAAGTAGTAAATTAAAATCACAAAGCCTCCCTTAAAATGTGATAAGCCTCCGGCGGTGGTTCAGGACGCCGCCGGAAAGCAGCAATAACAGTGCGAGCTTTTGTTCACATCTACACCTCTCTTCTTTAATTATGGAAAAAACACGAACGACACCTCCCGTCGTTCGTGTTTTTTTAGTGGCGCATT
>CAVDFD010000155.1:0-4118 GCA_963608145.1 Bacteroidaceae bacterium
CTATGAGAAGAACATCGACCACTGCACCGTCTGCGGCCATAAAAAGCCGGTGAATGTAAAATAAAACTCATTTGTATAAACTGAAATTCCGACAGCACTCCGAGTGCTGCCGGAATTTTTTTGCCGCTGCCGTAAGCAGCTCAGCCTTCGCTCTCTGCCAGCAGGCGGATATTTATCTGCGATACGTTAAAAAAGCAGCTTCTGAAATGGGCGACAAATTTTTCAGGTTCAGGGCAGGGTTCTGCTGACAGCCATATAACAAAAGAGTCAAACGCCATATTGCATATGTGCTCTATAAAAAAATCGAGATCTGCTTTGTCGGGAAATGCACTGCCGAAGTCCTTAGTCAGAATAGGGTGAAGCTGCATGATGCTGTACCATCTGAATGAATTCTGCCCGTGATACTGAAATGCATGGCGGTAAAACAGCCGGTCATTATACAGCACCTGTGCAATGTACGGGAAGTAGTCCCAAAAGCTCCAGTCGGGCACATTTAGTCCCATGGTCAGGGAGCTGTGCGCATATATCCATTCAACGACCTCATGCTTGTCCTTGAAGTATCGGTAAAAGGTTCTCGGATTAACGCCCGTTTTTTTGCATATTTCGGCCACAGTTACCTTTTCAACAGGTTTTTCGCGTATAAGATCTTTTACGGTTTCGGCTATGGCCTTGATGACGACATCCCGATTTGACATTTTTATCGCTCCCTTCATGCGCATATTTTTTCACAAGTGTGACATATGGTCACATTATACCCCAAATAGTGGTGTAAGTAAAGCAGGTGCAATGCTACAATTTTAACAGACCCAAGGGCAGTGTGATATAAATACTGAAAAAGGAGAATGCATATGAAACCTGAAGATTTGGTAAATGACCGCGAGCGGGAGCTTATGAAGCCGTATTACGAAAACCGCGGACCGTACAGGCAGTGCCTCGTCGATGCCGTTGCCGTATACGACAAGGACCAGGCTAAGCAGGGCATGGACAGCACTGTGTATATGTTCTTTGATCCGCTGCTGAGCGACGAGATGTGCGAGGTGCTCAGCAAGATGAAGCTGCGCAAAATGATGTATCCGAAGGAGATATCACGGCGCTGCGGAAAGCCTGTCGAGGATGTAGTGCGGCTGTGCCTCGAAATGGCCGATATCGGAGCAATAGAAGTTCATACCGATGATAAGGGCGCGGATATGTTCTATGTCCCGCAGCTATGCGTAGGCGCATTGGAGTGGTGTATGATAGGCCCGATGTTCAAGGATCACCCCGAACAGGCGCTGCTGTTTGAGCATGAGACCTTTGAATCCTTCACCGGCAAGGGAAAGTACCTGCCCATCTCAAACCACGGCGTGCACAGAACAGTACCCATTGAAAGCGCACTCACGCCGGATGTCAAGCGCATGAGCTGGGAGGAGCTGACCCCGCTCATTGAGCGCAACGCCGATAACTTCTACGCTGTCGGCACGTGCATATGCCGTCAGGGTCGTCTCGTAAACGGTACAAGCTCAGGCGAACCCTCGCTCGAATGGTGTACCTGTCTCGGCGATTTTGCACGCTACTGTGTGCGTACCGGCAGGGCAAGACAGATAAGCAAGGAGGAGTTTTACGGAATACTCAAGGCAGCGGAGGAACGCGGCTTTGTACATAATGTTGCAAACGCTAACGGCAAGGACAAGATAGAATATATCTGCAACTGCGACTATAAAACCTGCTACACTCTTCGTGCAGATATGTACTCCGTAAACTCGAGCATGACCCGCTCCAATTTCGTGGCGCAGGTCGATCCTGAAAAGTGCGTGGCCTGTGGAATGTGTGTCGAGACCTGTCCGGAAAACGCCGTGCGCATGGGGCAGAGGCTTGACCCGAAAAAGCCTCTGCAATATCACTACCGCGAGACCCCGCACGAATACCTCAAGTGGGGTGAGGAGCGCTGGCATCCGGATTATCTTTATGAGCGTGAAAATGTCTGGGCTGAAACAGGGACTGCGCCGTGCAAAACGGCATGTCCGGCACATGTGGCCGTCGAGGGTTATCTGCGTCTGGCGGCGCTCGGCAAATATGACGAGGCTCTGGAGCTCATAAAGCATAACAACCCTCTGCCCGCTGTCTGCGGCTCTATCTGCAACCGCCGCTGTGAATCAGCATGTACCCGCGGCAGGATAGACCAGCCCGTGGCAATAGACGAGGTGAAAAAATTCCTTGCGCACCGCGATCTTGAGGCCGAAACGAGATACATCCCCAAAAAGAAGATAACCCGTAAGGACGGAAAAAAGGTCGCCGTGATCGGCGGCGGACCCGCCGGACTTGCGTGTGCCTACTACCTCGAGGTCGAGGGTGAGCATGTAACCGTATTTGAAAAGCACGATAAGATAGGCGGTATGCTGCGCTATGGTGTGCCGAACTTCCGACTTGAAAAGGATGTGCTCGATGCTGAGATTGATGTTATCCGTCAGCTCGGCGCGGAGTTTAAGTGCGGCGTTGAGGTCGGCAAAGACGTAACGATACAGCAGCTGCGCGAGCAGGGCTATGAGGCGTTTTATATTGCGATCGGCTGCCAGGGAGGCCGCAGTGTCAATGTGCCCGGCGAGGATGCCGGCGGAGTTATTGCCGCCGTGGACTTCCTGCAAAAATACGGAACGGACAGTAAACTCAATGGCGATGCGGTCATCATCGGCGGCGGCAATGTCGCTGTGGATACGGCGCGCACAGCTGTACGTCTCGGCGCGGGCAAAACATATATGTATTGCCTTGAAGCCCGCGAAGAAATGCCGGCAGCTCAGGACGAGATGGACGAGGCAGAATCGGATGGCATCATTGTCGGCTGTGGTTGGGGGCCAAAGGAGATACTTTCCGAAAACGGTAAAGTCACCGGCATCACCTTCAAAAAGTGCCTGTCCGTTAAAGACCCAAGCGGAAAGTTCCATCCTGTATTTGATGAGAACGAGACTATAACCGTTCCCTGCCGTCACGTTGTACTGGCAGTCGGCCAGAGTGTAGTCTGGGGTGAACTTCTTAAGGGTGAAAATGTTGTGCTCCGCGGTGGTAACTACCCAGATGCAGACAAGCAGACTTTCCAGACTTCGGTTCCCGATATATTTGTAGGCGGGGATGTGTTCACAGGTCCGCAATGGTCAATTGACGCAATCGCCTGCGGCAAAGAGGGTGCGGATTCTATACATCGCTTTGTATGGGGTGGAAACCTTAAGACTGGCCGTGACCGGAATCTTTATCATGAGATTGATAAGGACAATGTTCTGTTCGGCAGTTATGACAATGCTCATCGCCAAAGCTGCAAGCGCGTTGCGTCAAAGGCACGCACGTTCAGTGACGACCGTGAGGTGTTCACCGAGGAGCAGGTCAAGGCGGAAACTGCCCGCTGTCTCAAATGCGGTGCATCTCATGTAGATGAAAATATGTGCCTCGGCTGCGGCGTGTGTACGACCCGATGCAAGTTTGACGCAATACATCTGCGCCGCGTGTTTGAGTGCACTCCATGCACGAGAGAGCAGCTTGTGCCCGCGGTGCTCGGTGAGGTGGGCAGAAGAATGGTCTGGAGTAAGTTCCATGAGCCTACTGTTAAGACTGTTGAGGTCGGCGTATCCAAGATAGACCCAGATGTGTCATATGCCTCGGGCGCAAAATACCACAAGCCGCCGAAGAAAAAGTGAGGGCAGATCATGCACGAGATAGGAATACTATATTCCGCAGCGGAGACCGCCTCTCGGTGCGCCGAGGAAAACGGCCTTGAGGAGATACATGTGATCTCGCTTGAGCTCGGCGAACTGGCCGGTGTACTACCAAATGTGTTCACTGAATATTTCGATTATGTTAAGGCACAATTTCCTATTTTGAAAAATGCCGAGATGGAGCTGAAAACTGTCCCGGGTGAGGCGCTTTGCAGTGATTGCGGTACGATGTATAACGTTATGAAAAACGAGGGCAAATGCCCCTGCTGCTCAAGCACGGCAAAAGAGATACTGTCCGGCAGAGATGTCCGGCTCATGAGCATAGCATAAAAGAAAAAACCTCCCGTTGCTGAAGGGCTGCGGGAGGTTTACATTGCTTGTGCTCAGATTTTTTCGAAGGCCTGCTCAAAGTCGGCGATTATATCGTCAACGTTCTCA
>CAVDFD010000156.1:0-4072 GCA_963608145.1 Bacteroidaceae bacterium
GCTTGTCCAGATCAAATTGTCATGCCGCCGGCGAAGCGGTTGAACATTACTGCGACCTGAGCCCGCGTTGCGCTGGCCTGAGGGCTGAGCGTCGTTGCGCTTGTTCCGGTCACTATTCCGGCCCCGATCGCCCAGCACATGCTCTCGCGTGCAAAGGGGCTGACCTGCTGCGCGTCGGAGTAGCCGCCTATATCGGCGTACACCTCGGTGTTATAGCCCTTATAGTTTGCGTATCTGTTCAGGAAGGTCACGAACTGCTCGCGTGTGAGCGTGCCGTCCGGCAGGAAGGTGCCGTCGGAGTAGCCGTTTGAAATGTTGTTGTGCGAGCCCCAGAGCAGGGCGCTGTAGTAATAGCTGTTCTCGTCAACGTCGGAAAAGCGGTTTTCATAGCCTGACACATCGGGGCTTCCCTCAAGCCTGTAGAGCACCGTGAGCAGCATGGCGCGTGTCATGAGGTCGTTTACGCCGAAGCGTGTGCCGGTAGTGCCCTTGAACAGCCCCAGAGATACAACGTTGTCTATATCACTGTGCGCCCAGTAGGCTGCGGGAACGTCGGTGAAATTCTTTGACGGACACTTGTCGCCGAGCGGGCACACGGGATCGCCCCAGACAGCCGTGAGAGTGCGTATCTGATCGGCTGTTGAGCTTGACGTTATCGTGCTGCCGCTGCTTTCATCCTTCCAATAGCCGAATTTCGTGCCGCTGAGCGAGGCAGTCGGCAGAGAGCCGTAGGGCTTGTTCTTCTCGTAGGCGATGACGCGGTTGCCGCTGCTGAGCGTGCCGCCGTTTGCGTCGAATATAACGGCGACGAAGTTGGTGAAGGAGGTGCTGTAGTCGCTGTAGAGGAAAATTTCCGCTTCGTTCAGGCGGCGCTTTAAAAGACCGGGGAGGATCTCTCCGCCTGCCGAGCACAGGACGGCAAAGGCATCGGCGATCTCGAGATCGGGTATCTTGTTTCCGCTGCTGTCCTTGAAGCCTGCCTTGACATAGCGTGCAAGCCGCCATGAGCCTGCGTATGTTTCGACCCAGCTCGGCCCGAAGTTGTACGAAAGGCTCAGCATCGCGTCAAATACGCTCTGGCTCGCTTCAAGCCCGTAATTTGCTATTATGCGGTTTGCCGCCGCCTCAAAGGCGGCGATATCCTGCTCGAAATAAGCGTCGGCCTGCTCTGCCGTGATCTCCATGCCCTCGTAAACGTCCGGACCGTAGTGGCCGTAGCCTATCGTCCAGTACTCCTCGCTCGAGTGCGCCTTATATGCCGTGAGCCTTACGCCCTCCCAGTATTTAATGAGCGTTTTAAGATCCTCGCTGGCTTTCATGGAAGACACCTCACTGTCGGCCAGAGCCGACGCGGGAACAAGGCTCACGAGCATCAGAACGGCAAGCAGAAATGATATGTATCTTTTCATGCGGGTCTCTCCTGTGATGCGTGAAAATAAGTTTAAAAATAGTGGCAAAAGTGTTACATCGAACATTTTAACAAAAAAGTGCTGAAAAATCAAGGCTTTTATTAACAGGTGATATATCCGGCAGAACGAAGGATGCAAAATGAAGCAAAAGCTGCCTGATAGGGGAGACTATTTTGTGACAGGCGCTTATTGACATACACGGACGAATATTATAAAATTTATCGTAAAACGTTTTTTTGAGGAGCTGAATACAATGCGTGATTACAGCAAGGAATTTGCCGGCAGAGTGCAGTATATAAGGGCGCTCGTGGAGGAAAGCGGCGTTGACGGCATCGTTTTCGGAAACTCCGGCGGCAAGGACTCCGCCCTCGTCGGCATACTGTGCAAGTTCGCCTGCGAGAACACTGTGGGCATCATGATGCCCTGCGCGTCAAAGCGAAATTTCGAGCAGGATATGAAGGACGCAAAGGAGGTCGCAGAGCATTTCGGCATCGAAAGCCGCGTCATTGACCTTACCGATGTCCGGCAGGCGGAGATAGACAGGCTTCAGGGCATAACGACGCTGACGAACGCCGCGGTCAACAATATCGCGCCGCGCCTGAGAATGACGACGCTCTACGCCGTCGCCGCGTCCGAATACCGCCTCGTTGCCGGAACGGGCAACCGCAGCGAGAGATACATGGGCTACTTCACCAAATGGGGCGACGGAGCCTGCGACTTTAACCCTATATCGGATCTCACCGCGACCGAGATCATCGAGTTCCTCAAATGGCTCACGGCGCCGGGCTGCATCATAAACAAAGCCCCCTCCGCGGGACTGTTTGACGGACAGACCGACGAGAGCGAGATGGGTGTGAGCTATGCCGCGATAGACAGCTATATTAACGGCGGCGAGGTAAGCCCCACGGAAAAGAGGATAATCGACCGCTTCCACCGCAATTCCGGCCACAAGCGCAGCGGAATAAACGTATATAAGCAGATAGATGAGTAAGCACGAATTTTACGAAAATCCCCTCTGCGGGAGATATGCCGGAGAAGAGATGCAGCGCCTTTTCTCCGATGACTTCAAATTTTCAACATGGCGAAAGCTGTGGATAGCCCTTGCCGAGAGCGAGAAGGAGCTTGGTCTCGATATAAGCGACGGGCAGATAGAGCAGATGAAGGCGCACGTTTACGATATCGACTACGAGTCGGCTGCCCGTCACGAGCACGAGGTGCGCCACGACGTTATGGCGCATGTGCTCACCTTCGGCGAGTGCTGCCCCGACGCAAAGCCGATAATCCACCTCGGCGCTACGAGCTGCTATGTCGGCGACAACACGGACATCATCCGCATGCGTACAGCTCTCATCCTTGTGCGGCGAAAGCTCATAAACGCTATTGCCGCGCTGCGTGACTTTGCCGAAAAATACAAGAGCGTCCCGACGCTTGCGTACACGCATTTTCAGGCTGCCCAGCCTACCACCGTCGGCAAGCGTGCAGCGCTCTGGGCGTATGACCTCGTAAACGACCTTGAACAGCTCGATTTCCAGCTCGGCAGACTGGAGCTTTTGGGCTGCAAGGGAACTACCGGCACCGGCGCGAGCTTTCTTGAGCTTTTTGACGGCGACGAGGCGAAGGTCACGGAGCTTGAACGGCGCATAGCCGAAAAAATGGGCTTTGAGCGCTGCGCTCCTGTGAGCGGGCAGACCTATTCGCGCAAGGCGGACTTTTACGTCATGCAGGTGCTCTCCGGCATCGCGCAGAGCGCGTCAAAGTTTTCAAGCGACGTGCGGCTGCTGTCGCACCTCAAGGAGGTGGACGAGCCGTTTGAGTCAAAGCAGATAGGCTCCTCGGCGATGGCCTATAAGCGCAATCCCATGAGATCCGAGCGCATTGCCTCGCTTTCGCGCTTTGTCATGAGCGACCTTCAGAACGCGGCCTTCACCGCTTCGAGCCAGTGGCTCGAGCGCACGCTGGATGATTCGGCAAACCGCCGCCTGAGCATCCCCGAGGCATTTCTGGCAACCGACGGCATACTTAACCTCTATATAAATGTTGCCTCCGGCATGAGGATATACCCCGCCGTGTGCAGAAAGCATCTGGACGAGGAGCTGCCCTTCATGGCGAGCGAAAATATCCTCATGTACTGCGTAAAGCACAAGGGCGGCGACCGGCAGGAGCTGCACGAGCGCATCCGCGTCCACTCGGTCGCGGCGGCACAGGAGGTAAAGCTTCGCGGCGGGAAAAACGATCTTCTCGAACGCATCATGGCAGACCCCGCCTTCGGGCTTACGGAAAGCGAGCTTGCGGCGCTGTGCGACGCGCACGGCTTTACCGGCATGGCCGAGCATCAGACCGAAAAATTCATAAAAGAGTATCTTGATCCCGTCATCAACGCAAACAGAGACGAGCTTGGCGTTGAGGCAAATGTAAATGTATAAAGGAGCGTAAACAATGTTAACAGCAATCGTTGGAACTAACTGGGGCGACGAAGGCAAGGGCCGCATGGTCGACCTCCTGTCGGAAAGCTACGATATCGTTGTCCGCTATCAGGGCGGCAATAACGCCGGCCACACCGTCGTCAACGACAAGGGCAGGTTCATCCTGAATCTGCTTCCGTCCGGCATACTGCGCGACGACACCGTCAACGTTCTCGGCGCGGGCATAGTCATCGACCTTGA
>CAVDFD010000157.1:0-4070 GCA_963608145.1 Bacteroidaceae bacterium
CAAACATGCCACCGGCATGTTTGCTTAACGCGATTACATGCAGACTTCGTCCTCAAACTCGACGAGCGAAGGATCGACGGGCTCTGCGTTCATAACGGTGCGCATGTACTCGCTTACCTTGTCGCGCATGGTGCGGCGGGAAACGGTACGCGGATCCATAAGATCGTGCTCGACCCAGATGAGATCGTAGCCGCGCTCACGGCCCTGATCGTCGAGCAGACCCTGAACGGTAGCCATGTTCTTGCAGGCGACGTTCTGGTACATGATGATAAGCTTTGCGTTCCACTCTTCGCACTGACGCCACAGCTCGGTTACGACGTTGTGGTAACCGCCGTTGGTGTGACGGCGCATGACCATGCGCTCGTACAGGCGAGCCAGGTCGCGCAGTGCTTCTTCCTTATCCTCGGTCTCGAGGGGCTTGGTGAAGTTGAGGGATTCCATCTCGACCAGGACATCAATGCCCCAGCAGTTGGCAGCCCAGTTGGAGAAGTTTGCATAGTAGTGAGCCGGGCAGGACCATACAAGTGCACGGTACTTCATCTTGCCGACCCAAGCTTCGTCGCGATTCTCATATCCTTCGCGGATCAGCTTGCTGACCTTTTCGAAGGTAGGTATAACACGGGGATCGATACCGCCGTCCATCTCGTAGTTCCACTTGCGGAACAGCTCGTAGCACGGGCCGAGAAGCTGCGGATACTTGGTCTTGTTGATCTCCCACTTTTCGAGCTCGTAAGCGGTCTCCTTGTTGAAGCGCTTCATTGCAGTGAAGTAAGCGTCCCAATTCCACTTTGCGCCGGTCTGATCCTCGATGAACTTTATGCAGGCCTTGATATCCTCGGCTGCCGACTGAAGGACGGATTCGTCCTCGTAGCGTACGGGGAAGCAGAGGTGGAACACGGGGATGTTCGGGAAGCGGCGTGCAAAGTAAGAGGATGCCATGGTGGAGCCGTCGCAGGGCATGGAGCTGGAGATGAAGCAGGAGCCCATGTCGGGCAGTGCGTCAACGACCAGTGCGCCGCACTCGGAGGAAGGAACCGGGCAGCAGTCTGCGGGCAGACCGAAGGACTCGACTGCGTCAATGTAAGGTACGCAGGTGAGCTGGTCGAGCTCGGAGACGAGGAAGACGGGCAGCAGCTGGTGAGGAATACCCAGAAGATCGGGGAAGCCTGCCATGATCTGACCCATGGTCATCTCGTCGAAGGTCACGAGCATCTTGTTGAGCTCGGTGCTGTTGCCGTTCTTACGGTCAGCCTTGGACAGGAACACGAGGTTCTCTGCAACGTAGCGGAATATATCGTAGATAAGGATGTGGCTCATGCGCAGAGCGCGTCCGCGCTGACCCATGATGTTCTTATCCATAAAGCCGTGGCAGCAGAAGTAGGAGATCATCCAGCGGTAGTGCAGAGCACTGTTGAGCGCGGGGATGAGGTCCTTGGAGAAGGTCATAAGGAGCATGCCCCACATACGAGCCCACTCATAGAAGTCGTATGCGGTGTCCTTAACGCCGCGCCACTCGCGGCGGACGGTCGCCATTGCGCCCTTGGCATACAGTCTGCCAAGTCTCTTCTCGCCGTAGAGGATCGCGTCGAGCTTGCCCTGCTGGTCGAGTGCCATAAAGGAATTGTACTCTTCCTTGATGCGCTCCGCATCGTTCTTCAGGATGTTCTTCCAGCTGTTCTTGAAGGCTTCCCAGTCGGTCTCCTTGAACATTTCATAGAAAATGCCGCCGCAGACCTTCAGGTTTTCCCACTGAGCCTTCCAGTCTATATTATCTTTGGCTTTAAAAAACTTGGGATTGGGATATTTAGGAGTCTTAGCCATTATTTCTTGCCCTCCTCATTAGCTTTTCGAATACGCTTGATCTCCAGAGATTCAACGAATGCCTGGCAGCGGGTACGGAGCTGACCGGAGTTGCCGTTGTTGTACAGTCTGTCGATAGACAGTACGGGCCAGCCGTATTCCTCAGCCATGATATGGCTGACGAGTGCACGCTCGAAGCCCCAGTAGTCGCAGTACTTCATCTGCTCGTAGATGATGCCCTCTGCATGATATTCCTTTGCAAGGCGGTCTGCGGTGTGACGGCGCTGCATGACCTTCTCGTCGGATATGTAACGGGCACACTCGGAGTGCTCCATGATGTGACGGCAGAGCTGTCTGAGTGCGGGCTCGTCGTCGTTGAGCTCAATGACCTCGCGGCCGGGAGTCGAGCCGAAGCAGTGACGGTCAGAGCAAACGAATGCGCCGCAGCCCTCGATGAGCTTGGTGAGGTTGGGATCGTCGATCTCGCTTCCGACGATTGCAACTCTTGCACGGAACCAGGGCTTGGGATCGGGCTTACGGGTCTTGAGCTCCTTCAGGGTCTCCTTCAGGTACGGGAGAATGAGCCTCTTCGGGCAGGTGAAGGAAACGAGGTTGAGTACGTGATACTCATAGCCGGTGATAACGGGGTTCTCGGCCTTGCGCATATCGCCGATCTCGGTGAGGATCTTGCAGACCTCATTGTGCTCCTTGACGGCCTTGCGGATGGCCTTGTCGGATACGTCAACGCCGAACTTCTCGTGCAGATTGTCCAGGACGTGCTTCTGCATCTGAATTTCGTATGCATCGAGGGTATAATCGGTCACCTTGAAGGGAATGTCCATGTGAGTTACAAAGAACTTTTCCTTCGTGTTGACCTTCAGGACCTCGAAGTGCTCCATTGCGCGGTTCATCATGGAGCAGGCGTCCACACCGATCATTGCGTCGAGGAACTGATAGCCGCCCTCGATAGCGCGTTCGACGAGTGCGCGTGCGTACTCGCAGGTGTAGTTGGACATGTAGTAGGTTGCGATGTCGATAGAGCCTGTCTTCGGTGCGCGCAGACGCACGGAGAAACAGTTGCCTATGTTGAGAAGTGCTTCGGGAACATGGTAGCAAGTGTAGCCAAGGCAGATATCGCCTTCAGCCTGAGCCTGCTTTACCAGCTCGTTGTCGGCATTCTCAAGAAGACTTTCGAAGTAGATCAGATGCTTAAGATCTTTCAAATGTTACACCTCTTCTTCAAAGAATTTCTATTTTTTGGAGTGCTTCCTTTACTCCGTTGAGCATAAGAGAATCTTCGGGCAGGCTGAGCACGCTCTGACCCTTTATATCGTTTGCGGCAAATGCACTGTCCGCAGGGATGCGCGCCACGATGTCAACACCGGGCACTGTGATGAGCTCCGCGAGCTCGGGATTTGTCATTCTGTTTACGATGGCGCCGATCTTATCGTAAACGATCAGCTCGTCTGCGACGTTCTTGATCGTGGATACGACCTGGCAGCCCTTCTTGCTCTGGTCGGTCACGAGCAGCAGATGCGTTACCTTATCCATAACGCGGCGCTGGATCTGCTCTATTCCGGCCTCACCGTCGATGACGACATAGTCGAAGCTGTTTGCCAGAATGCCGATGACCTCCTTCAGGTAGGAGTTGACCTTGCAGTAGCAGCCGGAGCTTTCAGGTCTGCCGATGCCGAGAAATGCAAAGCCGGGCATTTCGACCAATGCGTCAAAGATCTTGAACCTTGCCTCACTGAGAAGCTCGAGCGCTTCTCTCGTCTCGCCGTTTTCGACGCTGTCAACGATGCTCATACGGATATCGTCAAGCGTGAGCTTAACGTCAACTCCGAGAGCGACCGACAGGCCGACTGCGGGGTCTGCATCTATCGCAAGTATCTTCTTGTCAGGAAAGTTTTCCACCAGAAGTCTTACGATTGATGCCGAGATCGACGTCTTGCCGACGCCGCCCTTACCGGCGACTGCGATGATCTTTGCTTTGTTTTCCAATAATTCGTCCCCCCTTCAATTGCGCTCAGAACACCTTACGCATTTTGATAACAGTTTAACACAAATGCCTTGGTTTTGCAAGAGATTATGTTGCTGTTTATATGAAAAATTCAGGTTTTTTTGCGCAAAATCAGGCTTCAGCTATACACTTTCAACAAAATTGTCAATTTGTTCGCAAGATAAAAAAGAGACCCCGAAGCACGGGGTCTCCCAGCGTGTCAAAAAAGTCTGTGACTTTTTTGCACGCTGAAAATACGCCACATTTT
>CAVDFD010000158.1:0-4016 GCA_963608145.1 Bacteroidaceae bacterium
GCAACCGCAATATGCGTATCCGTAGGTGCGTCAATGCGCCTCTGAAAACACGACGATGCGGCGCTGGGAGCTTTTTTCGGGCTCATATTCGCAGCCGGAGAGATAAACGATCTCGTCGTCGTACCAGAGGTCGAGAAAATCGTCAACATAGGCGACGTTTTCAAGTCCGGCATTTGCGCTGCGATAGTGCATCGGGATGACGGTCTTCGCGTCGAGCGCGAGGGCGACCTCCTTTGCCTGCTGCGGGCAGATCGTATAGTAGCCGCCGACGGGGATCATGAGAACGTCCAGCGGCTTGAGCTCCGCCGCCGTCTCGGGACTGAGCGTGTGCCCCAGATCGCCCAGATGCGCTATCCTCAGTCCCTCGGCCTCGACGATGCTGCACAGGTTATCGCCCCTCAGAGCGCCGAGCTTGCCGTCGTGGTACGTCGGTATCTGTGTGAGCGCAAAACGGGGCTTGCTCCCCGTGAGGGCGACACCCTCGGCGTAATTATGGTCGGAATGCCCGTGGCTGCAAATGACGCTGTCGGCGCTCAGGGGCTTGAGCTCAAGACCGCGCACGCTGCCGGGGGCATAGGGGTCAAACACCACGCTGCCGTCCTTAGAGCGCAGCTCAAAGCAGGCGTGGCCGTGCCATATAAGCTTCATTGCCTCAGCCCTCAAAGCAGCTCTCGAAAGCCGCCTTCACCGCTGCACGGTCGCTGTCGCCGAGAATGACATACATGACATAATTGCCCTGCCGCCAGACCTCGGCACTGTCGAGCTTGGGCTTCTCTTCGGGCAGATACTCGTCCATCCAGACGCTCTCGCGGTATTCAAGGTATGTTTTGAGCGCTGCCTGAAGAGCATCCGCCTGCTCGGTATCCTTGCCGAGGAAGATGCCGTACTCGTCGATATTCGTGCCGACACCGGAGATAAGGGTGTTGCGGATAACATAGCCGTCGGAGGCGATCTTCATGACATCCTCAACGTAGGCATCGGGAGTCTGCGAGAGATTGCTTATGTCCATCGCCGCGCCGACCGCATCGGCAACGTCCTGCATTTCGGGAGTCTTGGCGTTATTGTCGGTGCCGCAGGCGCAGAGCAGGCACACGAGCATCGTGAGCGCCGTGAGAAAACAGACAGTTCTTTTCATGCTCTTACCTCTCACAGCCATGCGTGGGTCTTGAGATAATCGAGCACGCGCTCAAAGCCGGCTGCACACAGGTGTATGCCGTCGCCGTTGCCGTATTCGGAGACGAGCTTGCCGTCCGAGCCCTTGAGGACGGAGGCGGAGTTGGTGTAATGCGTGCCGGTGGCCTCGGCGATCTGGAGTATCCAGCCGTTTGCACGGTCGATGACGGTGTTGTTTATGCCGTTATCCTTGGCCTCGTAGCTTGCCTCGACGGGGTAGATGGAGTTGCAGATGATCTTGGTGTCGGGGCTTACGGACTGAATGCGCTCTATGAGCGCTGTGTATTCGGACTTGAACTGCTCCTCATCCATCATGGAAACGCCGTTTACGCCGATCGTGAGCACGACATACTCGGGCTTTGCGCGGCCTATTGCGTCGGTGATGGGTATCTCCTCGCCGGTGGCGGGGTAGACGATGGTTGCTATGCTCTGGTTAAACAGCGCCAGCGTGCCGCTCGACGGTGTCCAGACCTGCGAGCCGTCAAGAACGTCGTAGGCCTTCAGACCGTAGGTCGTGCTGTCGCCGATAAATACCAGCCTGGAGATGTAGTCGTCGCCTGCATCGGCAGTTTCGGCAAGCTCGGTCGAGCTCTGCTCGGGAGCCTTTGTGGGCTCGGCAGAGGGAGCCTCGGTGTTCACGGCGGGGGGATTCAGCGTTTCCTCGGGCGTATCAGTCTCGTCCTTGCCGCAGGCGCACAGAAGGCACAGCAGCATCATAAGCGCCGCAGTCAGCGCAATGTATTTTTTCTTCAATTTTATCACCTCAGTATTTTTTTCGGGTCTGCCGATTATATCATACTCGGCATGCATACATCAAGACGAAAAGTGCAAACAAATGTTCCGCCGCCCAAATTTTTTCAGGCGGCGGAAACATTCACTGTTATTCTGATACCGGCTCTTCGCCGCGCTTTGCCGCTTCCTCCTCCTCGAGGACGCGGTAGGCGACCTTGCCGACGAGGGTCTTGGGCAGCTCGCGGCGGAACTCGATGTCGTAGGGCATTGCGTATTTTGCTATATTCCTGCGGCAGTAGGCGAGGATAGCCTCCTTCGTCTCGGGGCTTTCGGGAACGCCGGGCTTGAGCATCACAAAGGCCTTGACCTTCTGCATCTTGTACGGGTCGGGAACGCCGATGACGCAGCTCATGTGTACAAACTCATGCGCATCGAGAATGTTCTCAAGCTGGCCGGGATAGACGTTATAGCCGGAGGTGATTATCATGCGCTTTGCTCTGCCGCGGAAGTAGATAAAGCCCTCGTCGTCCATCATGCCGAGGTCGCCCGTGTACATCCATGTAAGGCCGTCGGCGTGGCGGCGCAGGGTCTGCGCGGTCTCCTCGGGATGCTTTATGTATCCCATCATGAGGGTGGGACCGGCAATGAGTATCTCGCCCTCCTCGCCGTAGGGCAGCTCCTTATCCGTGCCGGGCTCTACGATCTTGTAATAGGTATCGGGGAAGGGAAGACCGATGCTGCCCTCCTTGGCCATGTGCGGCGGCGTAAGGCAGCTTGCCGTGACGCATTCGGTAAGGCCGAAGCCCTCGCGGATCTGGATCTTGGCGTTGTGGTCGTACAGGAACCTGTCAAACTTCTTCTTGAGCTCGACCGACAGACTGTCGCCGCCGGAGAAAACGCCCTTGAGCGAGCTGAGGTCGGCCTTGTCCATGCTCGGCAGCCGCAGCAGCGCCTCGTAGAGCGTGGGAACGCCGGCAATGAAGTTGCACTTGTATTTTGTTATCTGCTTTGCATAGGTCTGTGCGGTGAAGCGCGGGATGAGTATACACCTGCCGCCCTGCGAGAGCATCGTGTGTATGCACACGCCCAGACCGAAGCCGTGGAACAGCGGCATTGCCGCAAGCATCTTGTCGCCGACGCGGAACATCGGGTTTGCCGCAATGACCTGCTGGCCGAGCGCGTTGAAGTTGCGGTTTGAAAGCAGGATGCCCTTGGTCGTGCCGGTCGTGCCGCCGGAGTAGAGGATAACGGCGGGGTCGGAGCCCGTGCGCTTTACCTTATAGTTATAGAAGCAGTGCTTGCCCATGTGCAGGAACTCCTTCCAGCGTATCACGGGCGCGTCCTCGGGGATCTTTTTGATCTTTCTGCCCTCGGTGAGCATGTATCCGGCCTTGACGGGCTTTGAAAGCTCGTCCTTTATGCTGGCGATGACGATGTTCACGACCTTGGTGTTGTGGCGGATGTTTTCAAACTTGTTGTAGAACTGGTCAAGGGTGATGGCCGTCACCGACTCGGATTCGTTGAGGTAGAACTCTATCTCCTTTTCCGCCGAGAGCGGGTGGATCATGTTGCACACGCCGCCGATGAGGTTGACGGCATAGAACATCTGGATGGCCTGCGGACAGTTCGGCATTGCTATCGTGACCTTGTCGCCCTCGCGCACGCCGATGGTGCGCAGCGCCTTTGCGCAGGCTTCGATCTCCTTTACGAGCGCCTTGTAGCTCGTCGAGCGCCCCATAAAGTCAAAGGCGACATTGTTCGGGTACTGCTCGGCTATCCTCTCAACGGCCTCGAACATCGAGCCGTCGAAATAGTCAAGATGGAAGGGCACCTCGCCCAGACTGCTTTTCCATGGCGCTTTTGCGCTTATATTATCCATATGGGTCGTTCCTTTAAAAAATTAAAATAAAATGAGAGCAACAGCATAATATCGCATAAATTTCAATTTGTCAAATGATGAACAAGCAGTTCAGGCCGGAGCGCTTGCTCCGGCCTGTGAGACTGTCAAAAAACTATGCTGCTGCGTTGAGATATCCGCGCAGCGGGGGAGTTCGAGGGGGCAAGACCCGCCTCGAGTTAGATAAACCGCCGTCGAAATCCTTGAGACAGCA
>CAVDFD010000159.1:0-3929 GCA_963608145.1 Bacteroidaceae bacterium
CAAGAAGATGATCCAGGCATACGAGAACGGCCTGAAGTGATCCTTCGCAAAGATAATGAAAACGATGCCTGCTTTTTCAGGCATCGTTTCTTACATTATATTATAATGTTGAAAATAAAATTAAATGCATCAATCTCTGTACTCAAACTCAAGATTATAGATGCTCACCGTATCGCCGTCCTGAATGCCCATATCCTCCATGCGCTTATACACGCCGTTGTCGCGCAGGACGCGGTCAAAGTACATCATGCTCTCATTGTCAGAGAAGTTGACCGAGGCCATGAGCCTTTGCAGCCAGCCGCCCTCGACGACCCAGACATCGTCGTACTTTTCGATCGTCAGAGCCTCGGAGGTGTCGATGACGGGCTCGGGCGGAACGTAGTCTGCCTCAAAGTGTATCACCGGCGGCAGCTCACGCAGCTGCTCGGCGGCCATGTTCACAAGCTCGCGGGTCCCGCTGTGAGTTGCGGCGCTCATCTCGAAAAACTCATAGCCGAGAGCCTCGACATGCGCCTTGAGCCGCTCGATATTCTCGCGGTCATCTCCGCACAGGTCGCACTTATTCGCCGCGACTATCTGCCTGCGCCCTGCAAGCTCGGAGGAATACTCCCTGAGCTCGGCGTTTATAGCGTCAAAGTCCTCGACGGGGTCGCGCCCCTCCGAGCCGGAAACGTCAACGAGATGTATAAGCAGGCGGCAGCGGTCGATGTGCCGCAGAAAATCGTGGCCGAGACCGGCACCCTCGGACGCACCTTCTATTATGCCTGGGATATCGGCCATGACAAAGGAGCGCCCCTCGTCTACATACACAACGCCGAGATTGGGAAACAGCGTTGTAAAGTGGTAGTTTGCGATCTTGGGGTGCGCCTTGCTGACGACCGAGAGCAGGGTAGACTTGCCCACGTTCGGAAATCCGACGAGCCCCACATCGGCAAGAAGCTTGAGCTCGAGCGTTATATCGTGCGCCTCGCCGGGCAGACCGGGCTTTGCAAAGCGGGGGACCTGTCTCGTGGGCGTGGCAAAATGCTTGTTGCCCCAGCCGCCCTTGCCGCCGCGGGCTGCAATATAGTCCTTTCCGTCGGACATATCGTGCATGATAGCTCCGGTTTCGGTATCGCGCACGAGCGTGCCGCGGGGAACGCGGATATACAGGCTCTCGCCGTCCTTACCCGAGCAGCGCTTGCCCTGACCGTCCGCACCCGTACCGGCGACGTACTTGCGCTTGTATCTGAAGTCCATCAGAGTGGACATATTATCGTCAACGACGAAAACGATATCGCCGCCCCTGCCGCCGTCGCCGCCGTCGGGTCCGCCCGCCGCTACATACTTCTCGCGGTGGAACGCGACTGCGCCGTTGCCGCCGTTTCCGGCCTTTATCGTTATTCGTGCCTTATCAACAAAAGAGGTAGCCATATTTCACCTCACTAATTATCGTTATTATCTTTTTGCTCAGGTTCTGCCATGCATGACAGAAACCTATAATAAATGCCGGACGGGATATTCGTCCGGCATCGTCATGTTAATTTACTGAGCGATCTCTTCGTAAACAGAAACCTGCTTGCGATCCTTATCCTTGCGCTCGAACTTTACCTTGCCGTCTACAAGAGCGAACAGGGTGTCGTCCTTACCCTTACCAACGTTGGTGCCGGGATGGATCTTAGTTCCGCGCTGTCTGACGAGGATATTGCCGGCCAGGACGAACTGACCGTCTGCTCTTTTAACACCAAGACGCTTGGACTCACTGTCGCGGCCGTTCTTGGTAGAACCCATACCTTTTTTATGTGCCATTAAGGTTACACCTCCATTATCAGTAGTAGCGGGGAAAATTATGCGTTGATGGTTTCGATCTGAACCTTGGTATAAGGCTGTCTGTGACCCTGCGTTCTGCGATAACCCTTTTTGGGCTTCATCTTGTAAACGCGGACCTTCTTGCCCTTGCCGTTCTTGACGACGTTTGCGGAAACGGTAGCGCCGTCGATAACGGGAGCGCCGAAAACGGTGCTGTCGCCGTCGATGACTGCGAGAACCTTGTCAAACTTAACGGTCTCGCCGGCTTCAACGTCAAGCTTCTCAACGAAGATAACGTCGCCCTCTGCCACGCGGTACTGCTTGCCGCCGGTCATGATGATAGCATGCTTCATAAATTAACGATCCTTTCTTCAGGTCTCGCTCTCATGGGTGCCGGACAAAAGCCGGACTTCCGACCCATTCAATGCGGCTCGAATAGCATACCACCTCAGCCCTGAAATGTCAATGCTTTTCCGAGCTTTTGCCGCTGTTTTTCTCAATAATGTCATGCCGTGGTTGCAAAACGCAGTCAAACATGAGATAATACAATAAATTAAAGATGTTTCAAGAAAGGAGAGCATGCGAGTGCTGAAAAAACTGCTTTCACGAACCGCGATCACTGCGCTGCTGATAATCGTGCAGATAGCGTGGATAGCGGCGCTGCTCCTGCGTCTGGGCGACGCGATGCCGGTGCTCAACTATATACTGCGCATACTGAGCCTTGTCGCCATCCTGCACGTTATAAAAAACGACATGGACCCGTCGTACAAGGTCAGCTGGGTGCTGTTTATATCTCTTTTGCCGCTGTTCGGCGGACTTATGTACGTTCTGTTCGGCAATAAGCGCCCTACAAAATTTGCACGCGAGCGGCTGAACATCCAGCTTGAGGACACGCAGCGCTACTACAGCCTGCGTCCCTCGGTCGCCGAAGAGATCGACGACGACGGAGTGCGGGGGCTTTTTAAGTATCTCGAGTCCTACAGCGGCTACAGAGCCTGCCGCGATACGAAAACGGAGTATTTCCCCGTCGGCGAGGCCATGTACGCAAGCCTGCTGCCTGAGCTTGAAAAGGCGGAAAAATTCATTTTCCTTGAGTATTTCATAATAAATCAGGGACAGATGTGGGACTCGGTGCTTGAGATACTGCGGACAAAGGTCGCGCAGGGCGTGGATGTGCGCGTCATATATGACGATGTGGGCTGCGCCGACTACCTGCCGGCAAATTACTATCAGACCCTGCGCAGCTGCGGCATCAAGGCTGTGGCCTTCAATAAATTCGTGCCGCTGGTCAGCATAGTCATGAATAACCGAGATCACCGCAAGATAACCGTTATCGACGGCAAGGTCGGCTTCATCGGCGGCATAAACATAAGCGACGAGTATATAAACAAAAAAGAGCGCTTCGGCCACTGGAAGGACACCGGCCTCATGTTCAAGGGCGCGGGAGTTGAAAACCTCACGCTCATGTTCCTTGAAATGTGGAACGCCTTCAATGAAAGCGAGGGCTGCTACAGCGATTATGTGCCAGAGCAGTACATAGAGCGCGGCAGCGCGAGCGACGGCTATGTCCTCAGCTTTTCCGACAGTCCGCTCGATGACGAGAATACGAGCGAAAATGTCTACACCGATATACTCTACAGCGCAAACGACTACGTTTATATAACAACGCCCTACCTCGCCATTGACAGCAGCCTGCAAAACGCGCTGTGCATGGCGGCAAAGCGCGGCGTTGACGTGCGCCTCATAACGCCGGGAATACCTGATAAGAAGATGGTATACCGCCTGACGAGATCGTATTATGCCTCACTCATCCGTGCGGGCGTTAAGATATACGAGTACACGCCCGGCTTTGTCCACGCAAAAAGCTTTGTCTCCGACGATAAGCTCGGCGTTGTCGGCACGATAAACATGGACTACCGCAGCCTGTATCTGCACTTTGAATGCGGAACGCTCATGTATGACAGCCCCGCCGTCATAGACCTCAGAAACGACGACCTTGCGACGATCGAAAAATGCCGGAAAATAGAGCTCTGCGACTGCCATACGAGCTTCTTCGGCGAGCTTCTTGACCGCATCCTGCGCGTCCTTGCTCCGTTATTATAGCAGCAAAAAACTGCCGCTCTCTTTTGAGAACGGCAGTG
>CAVDFD010000160.1:0-3906 GCA_963608145.1 Bacteroidaceae bacterium
TCACTATGGGATTGCTCATCAGTGTCTCTCCTTCAATGTTCTTTCAATGTCGCGCACTGCTTCACGCTTTGCGTCGTCATTTCGTTTATCATACAGCTTTTTGCCCTTGCACAGGCCGAGCTCGACCTTCACCCTGCTGTCCTTGAAATACAGTGACAGCGGAATAAGCGCTACGCCCTCCTGCATGACGCGTGCGTTGAGCTTGACTATCTCGCGCTTATGCATGAGAAGTCTTCTCGGGCGCACGGGGTCTTTGTTGAAAATATTGCCCTTTTCATAGGGGCTTATATGCAGCGACCTCACGAAAAGCTCGCCGTTTTTTATCGTACAGTAGCAGTCCTTCATATTCACGGTGCCCGCTCTGAGCGATTTGACCTCCGTTCCGGCAAGCTCTATGCCGGCTTCAAAACGGTCAAGCACGAAATAATCATGGAAAGCCTTGCGGTTTGACGCTATCTGCTTTGTTCCGGTCTGCTTCGGCATTCGCTCACCTCCCGACCGTCAACATATTATAGCACGCACTGTGCAAAAATTAAATAACAATTTGTAAATCACATATTAGCTTTGAGAATATCGGCGATCTCCGCAACATTTTTCAGGACATAATCCGGCTTGCGCTCGGCCTTTTCGATATCCTCAAGGCTGCTCTCGCCGGACAGGACGCACACGGACACCGCGCCCGCGTTCTGCGCAACGGCAATATCCGTATAAAGCCTGTCGCCCACACAGCAGATATTTTCGTTGGGAACGCCGGTCTGCTCAGATATTATGTCAACCATGTTGCGGTTTGGCTTGCCGATAAACAGGGGTTCAACTCCGCTCGCGGCGGTCAGCAGTGCGCATATGCTGCCGCAGTCGGGCAGCACCTCGTCTGCCGGCATGGGGCATACCCAGTCGGGATTTGCGGCGACAAAGGCTGCGCCGCGGCGCAGATAGTGCACGGCCTTGTCGAGCTTTTCATAGGTAAGCGTCGTGTCAAAGCCGACGCACACGACACCGACCTCCTCGCTGTCGCCGAGAGGTACGCCGTAGCTTTCAAGCTCGCCAAGAAAGGCCGGAGTTCCGACGGGATAGACGAGCTTGCCGGAGTAGCGGCTGTTGAGATACATCGCCGTCGCCATGCCGGAGGTGAACACATTCTCCGCCTCGCAGGGAAAGCCGAGCTTTCTAAGGCGCGTTATATAGTCAACGCCGGCGCGTGAGGAGTTATTGGTCAGGTATATATATTCCCTGCCGCTGCTTTTGATCGTGTTTATAAAGTCCACGGCTCCGTCAAACACCTCGTCGCCGAGGTAGAGCGTGCCGTCCATATCCAGAAGAAACAGTTTTGTGTTAAGAAGCTTATCCATTCTCATACTCCGTTCTTGAAATGTTAGGGTTATTATATAGTTTTGAGCGCCTAAAAGCAACAACATCTTGAATTGCCGTGCGAATATGATACAATTAAACAAAATCCAAACTCCGAGGAGCTTTAATATGGACATTGCTTTCAATAACGGCTGGCTGTTCACCGAGGATTATGATTCCGGCTTTGACAGTGCCGTCACCGTGCGCCTTCCGCACACGGCAAAGGAGATACCCTATAACTACATCGACTGCCGCGACTATCAGATGGTCTGCGGCTACAGAAAGGTATTCACCGCTCCCGCCGAATGGCAGGGCAAGCGGATCATCGTGCACTTTGAGGGCGCAGCGCACGAGGCAACAGTGTTCTGCAACGGAGAAAAGGCCGGCTGTCACGCCTGCGGCTACACGGCCTTTGACGTTGATATCACCGAGCTTGTCAGTCTCGGCGGCGAGAACGTCATCGACGTGCGGCTCGACACCCGCGAGAGCCTGAATGTTCCGCCCTTCGGCTTTGTTATCGACTATCTGTGCTACGGCGGCCTGTACCGCGAGGTGACGCTCAAGGTCATGGACCCTGATTACATCAAAGAGGTGCTCATAGAAAACACGGCGCTGCGCGAAATTCGCGTAAGGATAGACAGCGCCTGCGATAATACCGTCACCGATATCGTCGATAAGGACGGCGAAGTTATCTCCTCAGCCGTCGGCAAGGCCTTTGAGCTGAACGTTCCCGAGGCGGAGCTGTGGTCCGTAGACTCCCCTGTTCTGTACACCGCACGGGTTCGCGCACTGCGGGGCGGCGAGTGCCTTGACGAAAAATGCCTGCGCTTCGGCTTCAGGACGGTCAAATTTCAGAGCGACGGCTTTTACCTGAACGGCAAAAAGCTGAAGCTTCGCGGTCTGAACCGCCACCAGTCCTATGCCTATGTCGGCTACGCGATGCCGAGGTCTGTGCAGGAGCTCGACGCGGAGATATTAAAGCACGAGCTCGGAGTGAACGCCGTGCGCACCTCGCACTATCCGCAGTCGCAGCACTTCATATCGCGCTGCGATGAGCTGGGGCTTCTGGTGTTCACGGAAATTCCCGGCTGGCAGCATATCGGCGACGACGAGTGGAAGCGGCAGGCCGTCATGAATACCGACGAGATGGTGCGGCAGTATATGCATCATCCGTCGATCATGCTCTGGGGCGTGAGGATAAACGAATCGCAGGACTGCGACGAGCTTTACAGAAAAACGAACGCCGTGGCTCACACGCTCGACTCAGGCCGCCAGACCAGCGGCGTGAGATATATCGAAAAAAGCCATCTGCTTGAGGATGTCTACGCATACAACGATTTTTCGCACAGCGGCGACAATGCCGGACTCAGGGCGAAAAAATCAGTAACGACAAAAAAGCATAACGGCTACCTCGTCTCCGAGTGCAACGGACACATGTTCCCGACAAAGCCCTTTGACGATGAGCGGCACAGGCTCAGCCACGCGCTGCGGCACGCTAAGGTGCTCGACGCAATGTACGCAGACGGCGATATCTGCGGCATATTCCCATGGTGCATGTTCGACTACAACACCCATCAGGATTTCGGCAGCGGCGACGGTATTTGCTACCACGGCGTTATGGACATGTTCCGCAATCCCAAGCTCGCGGCTGCGGTATACGCAAGCCAGAGCGACGATAAGCCCTGCTGCGCCGTGTCCTCATCCATGGATATAGGCGAGCACCCCGCCGGTGATATAGGCAGGGTGTATGTGTTTACAAACGCCGACTGCGTGAGGCTGTATAAGGACGGCGTATTCGTGCGCGAGTTTCTTCCTGCTCGGGACGAGTACCCCGCTCTCCCCCATCCGCCGGTTATCATTGACGACTTCATCGGCGAGCTCCTGATAACGCAGGAGGGCTTTGACGACAAGACCGCGCAGACCGTTAAGGAATGTCTGCTTGCCGTTGCCAAGTCCGGCCCGAGCGCCCTGCCGCCGAAAATACTCGCCAAGTTTGCCCGTCTCATGCTTCTCAAGGGCTTCAAGTTCTCCGACGGCGTTGAGCTTTACAGCAAGTACGTCGGCAACTGGGGCGGCGAGGCGACGAAATGGCGCTTTGACGCGGTGAAGGGCGGCAAAACCGTATGCTCCGTGACGCGCTCGCCGGGTCAGAAAGCTCATCTTGAAGTCAGCGTCAGCAGAACACAGCTGCACGAGGGCAACACCTACGATGCCGCCGCCGTGCGCATCCGCGCCGTCGATGAGTACGGAAATCTCGCCCCCTATTGGCAGGAGCCCGTTGTGTTAAAGTGCTCAGGTCCCGTCGAGCTCATAGGCCCCGAGATCATATCGCTCAAGGGAGGCTCGGGCGGCTGCTATGTGAAGACCTGCGGCAAAAGCGGCACGGCAAAGCTCTGTGTGAACGGCATCGAGATCGAATTTGAAATTAAGACATAAAGTAAAAACCACTGCCCCAATGAGCAGTGGTTTTTTCTGTCTGGAGCTGGTGGTGAGAATCGAACTCACAACCTTCTCATTACGAGTGAGATGCTCTGCCATTGAGCCACACCAGCAGACGAC
>CAVDFD010000161.1:0-3901 GCA_963608145.1 Bacteroidaceae bacterium
CCGGTCGGGATACCGCAATCTGCGTATCCGTGACTGCCCCCGTGCGCCTCTAAAAACTAAAGTTTGACGTTGCGCTGCTGGGAGCTGTAGACCTTGTTGAGCAGGGGACGAACGCCGTAGTACAGCAGCTTGTTGTCGAGGTTGAACCAGTAGATGAGCATACTCAGGGGGATGATGCTAAGCGTGCCGATAAGCAGTTTCTTTTTCATGTTATTACCATCCTTCGTAATCGTCAAAATCCACGAGGCTCGCGTCGAGGGGCTGCTCCTGCATGACGGCGGTCATGTACTCGGAGAACTGCCGGCGCATCTCGTTGCGGCTAACGGTGCGGTGGTCGAACATATCGTTCTGCACCCAGACGAGGTGCTTGTTCTTGTCCTTGGCCTGATCGTTGACGACACCGGCCAGACCCATCGCGCCCTTGCAGGTGATATCGTCGTACACGAGGACGATATCGCAGTTGAACTTCTCGGCCTCGTCCCAGACCTCGAGCAGATGCTGATATCCGCCGGTGAGGTGACGGCGCATGACTCCGCGCTCGTAGTTGTGCGCGATGCCGATGAGCGCCGCGTCGAGATCGTCCTCGGGGATGATGACGTTGCCGGAGAACATATCCATCTGCGCGGCGACGAGAACGCCCCAGCAGTTGTATGCCCAAGTGTTGAAGTCTACATAGTAGCAGCCGGGGCCGCCCCAGGTTATCATGCGGTGACGCGCCTTGTCGAAGCTGACGACCTTGTTTCTGTACGCCTTTTCCGCGATCTTCAGCGCCTTCTTCGCGGTCTTGTCGATATATGGTATGCTGCCGCCGGAGAAGGTGAAGTAGAAGGCGTGGAACAGGGGGGAGATGACGTGGCCGAAGGCCGAGTACGGAGTCTTGGCGTAGTCCCAGACCTCGAACTCGCTGCGCACCTCCTTGTTGTGCTGCTTTATGATCTTGAAGAACGCAGCCTCGTCGAACTTCTCGCCGGTCGTGTCCTCAATAAATTTTATGGTCTCCTTCATCTGCGCAAGGGCGTACTTATCGGTCGCCTCATCCTCCCAGCGCATGGGTATGCCCGCAACGGTGGTGGGGATGGTTATGCGGCGCTCGATGAGCTGGCTGTTCATGGTCGAGGAATCGCAGGGCATATTGTTGGTTATAAGGCATGCGCCGATCTGCGGATAGTCGTCGTTTATCGCAACGCCGGCGGCGTTTGCGCTCAGGCGGCAGGAGTCGGCGGGCAGGCCGACGTTTTCCATGATGTCCATGTAAAACGGAGCGAGGTTCTGATCCATGTATGTGCCCAGCAGTCCCTGCAGGACCTCAAGCGGCAGCGCCTTGAGCTTGGGGAAGCCCGCGACTATCTCGGGGCACATGGTCTGCTCGAGCATGACGAATTTATTCGCGTACTCGGTGTCGCCGAAGCGGCGGTCGCCCTTCATGCTGTCGGCGAGCATACCGGTCGTGCCCTTCATGATGGCGTGCATCTGCGTGTGCGAAACGCGCAGCGCGGGGCCGCGCATACCGGCGGTGCACTTATCGACCATGTGCAGCGCACCTATATAGCCGCCGAACCAGCGGTACTCGAACAGACCCTTGACGATGCGCACCGGCGACTTGGCCGCGAACTGCACCAGTATGCCGAGGTTTACGACCCACTGGGTGTAATCATAGAAGGTGTCCTTCAGGCCGCGCCACTCGCGGTGCTTTGCGATGCCGCTGCCCTTGTAAAAGCGTTTTGCCTCGTTTGCCATCACTTTTTACCTCCCTGTATCTTCTTTATCTCTATGCTCTCGACAAAGGCCTGAAAGCGCGTGCGCAGCTGGCCTGCCGAAGCCATGGTGTATTCCTTCTCAACGCCGATGCAGGGTATGCCCTCGACCTCGTTCATGTCGTGAACGCCCATGACGCGCTCGTAGCTCCAGAACTCGCAGAATTTCATCTGGAGATACAGTATGCCGTCGGCATCGTAGTCGCGCACGAGCTGCTTTAGATAGCTGCGGCGCTGAAGCTGCTTTTCCTTGTTCATGAAGCGCGGGCACTCGCTGGTGGAAAGATAGTGGCGTGCAACGGCTGTGAGCGCGCTCTCGCCGTCTCTTATCTCTATCTGCTCCCTGCCGGGCAGCGAGCCGTAGCAGTAGCGGTCGGCAACGACGTATGCGCCGCAGTCCTCTAAAAGCCTCGTGAACGCCGGATCGTCCACCTCCGAGCCCGTCACGACGATGCGTGCGCGGTAATTGGGCTTGGGATCGACCTTGCGCTTTCTCACTTCCTTGAGTGTCTCCTCTAGCTTTTCGAGGATCAGATACTGCGGGCAGCACTCGGAAACGAGCTGCAAAACGTGAAACTCATAGCTCGTTATCGGCGGGTTGGGCAGCTTGCGCAGGTCGCCGAGCTCCGTTATGACGCGGCAGACCTCGTTGTGCTCCTCTATGGCTCTGCGTATCGCCTCGTCGGAGATATCAACGCCGTAGACCTCGGCCAGAGGCTCGAGAATGTACTTTCTGAGCTGATTTTCATAGTGCTCATAGGCGGCCTTTGTTGTGACAAAGGGAACGTCCATCATGCTCATGAAGAACTTCGGGTTCTGCTCCCTGACAAGCCCCATGATGTCAAAGTACTCGTGCGCACGGTGCATCATCTGGCAGGTCTCGGACGAGAACATGGCCGACAGGAAGTTGTAGCCGCCCTCCATGCTGCGCTCGAGCACGCTGCGCGTGAAGGGGCAGGTCTTGTTGGTCATGTAATAGGTACCGATATCGGTGTTGGTCGTTCCCGGGGCGCGCAGGCGCACGGAGAAGCAGCCGCCGAGGTTGAGCAGTACCTCGGGGACGAAATAGCAGGTGTAGCCCAGCGCCAGCTTTCCCTCCTCGGAAGCCTGCTTTACCAGCTCGTTGTTCGCGTCGGACAGCAGGTTTTCAAAGTAGATGAGGTGCTTTAGATCTTTCATAGTATCCTCCTCGTATCCTCTTTATGTTTTACGGGTCTTGAAGCCTCGTGAATAATCACGATGAAATATTATCACATGGACATTTTTATGTCAATAAAGAAGCAGTGCACTGATTGCATAAAATCTTGACAACGCCGCGGATATCCTGCATAATATTTCTGTGATGGTGATTAATCAATCACAAGTATGCACGGGCGGTAATTAAAATGGCATTTGAAAAGATAAGCATACCCTCGGCGAAGGAATGCTTTTTCGAGAACATAAAATCGAAGATACTCACAGGGGAGCTGAGCCCCGGGCAGAAGCTGCCGTCGGAGCGTGAGCTTGCCGAGCGCACGGGGATAAATCAGTCGGCGATCCACCTTGCGATAAAGGATCTCGAGCGCACGGGCTTTCTCGACATAGTTCCGCGCCACGGGACCTATGTTGCCGACTACATCGCAAGCGGCAACTATGAAACACTGCACGAGCTGCTGCGCTCGGGCGAGCGGCACATGACCCGTGAGCGAGTAGTCGCGCTGGTCGAGACGCGCAACGCCGTCGAGGGCGGGGCGCTCATCCGCCTTGCAAGGGAGCACACGGACGAGGATATCCGCGTTCTTGAGGAGTATATAGAGCGCTTCAGGGCCGTGCGCGGTCAGGGGCTCAGCGCCGACGAGCTCGGCACGATGACCAAGGATTTTCACTATCTTATCTGCCGGCTCAGCGGCAACGAGGTATTTATCCTGCTGATGAACTCCTTTGCCGAGATATCGCAGAGCCTCTGGCGGCACTGCGCCGGACACTGGGGGCTCGAGGGGCTCATAGAGCAGAGCGAGCACATAGTCCGGCTCATAAAAGCCGGACGCGGCCTCGACGCGCAGGTATATATCACCGATAAGTTCGATGAATACGTCCGCGACTGCGGCATCGTTTTTTTAGAGGCGCATTAAGTCTGCACCTATACGTTGATTGCAGGTGCCCGACCG
>CAVDFD010000162.1:0-3888 GCA_963608145.1 Bacteroidaceae bacterium
AACAGCGGAGATACGCACAGCACCGCGGCGACAAGGTACGCGCAGATGATCATATAAGCAAACACCGGCTTCATAAACAGGGTCAGCGTCATCTGCACAAGGCAGAGCACGGCGCTTATGACGCACGGCATAAGGCACAGCGCGGAAAGCATCTGAAGGCTCGTGACCTCCGCTGATATAAATGTTGCCTTGAATTCCGTTGCAAATATGGTCTCGTCGGGTATTAAGGACATATCAAAGCCGAATGCAAGGCAAAGAAGTGCAAGAACAGCATATATGACAATATAATATATACACACGGCTGCGATACTCAGAACGCACTTGGATATCCACCAGCGGCTTTTGCTGTGAAGTCTGGTGATGACCTGTATTCCGCCGCTGCTCAGATCCTGAGTGGCGTAGCTCAGGGTCAGATAGCAGGGAATGATATTGAGCAAAAACCACATCGTGGGGAAGGTAAAGCCGACAATGCCCGCCGATTCCTGAGCTGCCGGCAGATCCGCTCCAAGCTCGATGAGAATGACATCGGCGAAGGAGATCGGAAGCTTAAAGACATTGTCCACAGTTTCGGTCAGAGCTACCGACAGGGTAACGGCATCAATGATAAGCCCTGCGAATATAAACGCAGCCAGCAGCACGGCAAACAAATACTTCTTCATTGACTCAAGGATGCCGAACCTCAAGTCATATCTTATGGCCTTAAACAATTTCACGCTTTTCTCCTTTCCTCAGCCCGAAAACAAGAGCCACGGCGGCAAAAATCGCAAGCCACGCAATCAGAACATAGGATTTTGCCGCATTGTTGGGCGGCACGGAGTGCATAAGATTAAGCGGAGATATCTCGATATAGCAAATATAGTTCAGACAATTGCGTGCTGCGTCGCACAATATCACCGCAATATACGGAATGATGAGAGCTGCAACGCGCTTTTCGCTGTAAAGAGATACGACAATGGGCAGGCAGGCAAAGCACCCTGCGAGCAGAAAATCAATGCCGATATACACCAGCGCATACAAAAGCGGATGTGAATACGCCATTGAAGAAAGCATATCTCCGTGCAAAACACTGTAATACATGCTGTTATAGGGATGCGGTTCAACGGCGGGTACGATGGCTGCCGTTATCATCAGACTGAGCAGCAGCGTGAGCGCCACCGCAGCGCCGCCGGATGCAAAAGCGGCGATAAGCTTTGCCGAAAAGTATCTTCTCCTGCCGACGCGGGGAACGATGAGCTTCAGATAACCGTTGTTTATCTCCTCCGAGCAGCTCCAGCCGCAGGGCAGGACTGCGATCAGCGGCACAAGATAGAAGAATACGACCGAGCTTGTACCTATCTTTGCGCCCAGCCAGCTGTTGTATAAAGTATCGCTGTCCAGACCGTCTTGAGGTACGACATTATTGGCAATGCATTCTTTTATATATTCAGCCGTTCCGCCTTCTCCGTAAAAGGAAACCGCAGTGGTACAGGCGCAGATACCGGCCAGAACCATGCCGATCAGCAGGGCTGCTATAAACCAGCGGCTGCAAAATGCCTTTTTAAGCTCCAGCTTCAGCAGCTGCTTCATACTACACCTTCTATCTTCATCTTTTCCATCGCTATTTCGTTCACCAGATAGAGCGCTCCGCCATCTTTTTTCAGGGTAGAAATATCTCTATCCGAAAGGCCGAAAGCAAGCAGCACATCCAGTGTCTCTCCAGCGTTCGGCAGCTTATATTCAAAATACCGTTTTACATCCGGATTCTGCACCCCTCCCAGATTAAAATACCTTGGTGCTATGGGGCTCTCTTCCGCGCTGTCTTTGCTGTACAGTACGAATTCATTGATAAGCGCGGAATTTATCTCCTCTTCGCTCTCCTCGTCAACTGCCGTAAGATCAATGTTTTCAACCGTTATGGAGACAGTGAGATAGTGGTCGTATGTATCGCTTCCGGATTTATTATAGTCATCCTCGGTTATTCCGGCTTCGGCAAGACTGCCTGCCATTTTAATTTCGTTTATGTGGAAATTTACCAGCCCAAAGCCGCCGAAGTTTTTCTGAAATATGCCGTCCGCCCCGACATTTTCAAAGTCGTCAATAGTCGGACCTCCGCCGGAGTCGTTATCATTTCTTCCCGAAAGGCGATCGCTGTTGACCTCCGTCTGCCCGCAGGCCGAGCATAATATGAGCGCCAAAGCCGCGCAGAGTATGATTGAAATTATTCTTTTTAGTGGCATGCTTTTTTACCTCCTGTTTTGCCTTCCTGCCCTTATAACGCTCGGGAGCGAAAAAGGGGACAAACTTTTTTAAAAATTTTTTTAATTCACACATTGTCAGCAGATTACCGCTTTCCTTTCAGCCCCTCTTGTGGTATAAATTGAAATAGACAGTCGATTACTGCCGCCAAAGAAATACCCACGAGGGAAATATTATGATGATGCTCCTGTTTGCTGTTTTGAACGATGAACAGCGTGCGCTGGTCGAGCGGATATTCCGCGAATATCGAGTCCGTTTTCAACGCATTTCGTATAATATTGTGAAGTCAGAGGAAACCGCAGAGGATGTTGTGTCCACCGCATTTGTAAAAATCATGGACAATATCGAAAAAATTTCTGATCTTCCTTGTCCCCAAATGACCGCCTTCTGCGTTACTATAGTGAAAAACACTTCTTTTGATGTGCAGCGTCGATCACAGAAAATAGTTCATATTGATCACTGGGACAGCATTTCGGACGAGGACACGGACGATATTGCAGACGAGTGTATCCGCAACGCAGATGTGGATAGGCTGGCAGAGCTGATCGATCAGCTCGATGCCGATGAGCGGCGCTTGGTCTATCTTCGCTACGCCGAGCAAATGGGCTACAAGGAGATCGGGCAGCTGCTGAACATTTCTGAGGATGCCGCCAAAAAGCGCGGGCAGCGTCTCGTCAGGAAGCTCCGTAAACTGTATGAGTGAGGGTAAGGCTATGGATATGAGTTGGCAGACTTTGCTTCAAGAAGCTGCGGCGGCAAGCTTTGAAAAGACCGCAGATATCCTCGCCGCCGAGGACGACGGTCGCGCTTGCGTTGACTTGCAGCAGTCACAGCTCCATGAGCTGAGTGAGAAGATATTATCGCTGCCCGATCAAGGGTTCACTCTGCTGTTGAGCCGATATTGCTTCCGCCTGTCGCCGGATGAAGCGGAAATGTTTTTTCATTTGGAAAATGCCAAGGGACACTTTCGCTTTTATAAAGAACTGCTGTCTTTGAGCATGGGCATGGAGACGGGCTGCATGATCTCCGATGACGCTTTCGGGAAAGCCTGTCATATTGCCTTGAAAAATTATTTGCACAACGAGCTTGAAGCGGAGAATAAATCTACAGGGAACAGCCGGAAACATAAGGCACTGAGAAAGGTTTGGAAAACCATTGCAATTGCGGCTGTCACCGCAGCCTTGCTCTTCTCGACCTGCATGGTAGCAAATGCGCAGTTCCGTGAGAGGGTCATTTCATGGGTAATCGAAACCTTTGAAGAATACAGTATCTTTGAGCTGCACGGTGGCGAGAGGCAGGACTTGAACGCTTATCACGCCACCTATCTGCCGGACGGTGCGGTTTTGAAGGAAACGAAAAAACAACCGGAGTCTATCGTCTACGAATATACCGTCGTCGAAAAAGCGGATCTGCACATTATGATCTGTCAATCAGCCAATCGAGTTTATCTCGACACCGAAGATACAAAAATCGAGAAGATCGACAAAGACGGGGTGACGGGCTACTTCTTCACGAGAAATAATGTGAGCTATATATGCTTTGAGCGAGACGGCTGCTTCTTCACCGTCTTTGGCTCTATTGATGCCGACGAACTGCTAAAGGTCGCCGCAGGTATTGAGAAAAAGTAAAAAATTTTGTCCCCTTTTTCCTCCT
>CAVDFD010000163.1:0-3844 GCA_963608145.1 Bacteroidaceae bacterium
ACAAGGACAACCTGAGCTGTCCTTGCTGTTTTCAGTTAAGCGGCATGATGTCAAGCGCCGACCTTAACGCATTTATTTTGTTTTCGATATCGTAGGACGCGAAAAAGATGTCCTTTATCCTCTGCATTTCGCCGCCGGTCACAAAGCCCGCAAGTATGCAGAGTGCTCCCAGTATCAGCGCTATGAGCGCAACAAGCGATACGACCTTCCATGCCTTATCCATTGACCGGCACCTCCTTAACGCAAAGCCTTCTTCCTAGCGATACAACAGCGCCGACCGTTCCGCTTATGCCGCGCACGAGCATGAGTATGCCCAGCCACAGCAGGATGAGAGCTGCGGCAAAGGCGATGAGCACCGCACCGGCGCACAGCATGATATCGGCAAATATAACAAGCGATGAGAACGCAAACGCCATGAGCTTCGCGCCGGCCGCTATCACCAGAACGCCAAGTCCCAGCAGCGTGAGCGTGAGCACGATCGACAGAGCCAGCAGCACAAGTCCGATGGGTATCGCAAAGATCAGATACAGTATGAGCAGCGCGACATTTGTTTTATACCGCGTCGCTTCGGCGGGAAGCTCCGCGCTCTCCGGCTCTTCGAAAAATATCTCCGCCTCGGCCTCCGGCTCTTCCGCTTCATCCGGCTCATTCGCTTCGTCCTCCGCGGGCTTCTCGTCCTGTACGGGAGCTTCCTCGGCCTGTTCAGCTTCGGTTTCCTCCTCGGCGGCTTCCTCGACCACAGTCTCCTCATCGGCAGAGCTCTCCTCCGCTTCCTCGGCGGGTTCTTCCTCTGTCTCGGTCTGCTCCTCAGTCTCCGGCTCATCAACCTCGGCAGTCTCGGGCGCTTCGGCTTCCTCCGCAGGGGCTTCCTCTGCCTGTTCGGGTTCAGAGCTCTCCTCAGCGGGGGCAGCTTCCGCTGCCGTTTCCTCCTCTGCCGTTTCCGGCTCGGGGGTCTCCTCGGCTGCGGCGGGAGCTTCCGGCTCGTTGAAGAACATGGGCTTGTACTCCACGCCCTCCTCGGCTGCCTTCTCGCGGCGGATCTCCTCGATTATATCCGCATACGAAAGATTAGTATCGACGATCTGCGGTTTTTCCTTTTCCTTTTTGACTTTAACGGGAGTTACGATCAGATGCTCGGCTGCGGGCTTATCGGCCTTGGAATCGGCCTCGACCGCGAGCTTGCGCTCGGAGCGCTTATAGGTTCTGGAGATCGTAACTGCAAGCTTTGTCGGCGAGCCGAAGCTTTCAAGCAGCGCCTGCTCATCCTCGGCCTCGTCAAGCAGCTTATTGTACTGCTCAAGGATATCTTCCCTATCCTCCTTGAACATGAACGCCAGAAGCTTTGAAAGCTCTGCCATGTATCTCTGCCTGTTGATATGCGTCACCTCCGAAGGGTTTCTGAAAAACAAGTCCTCTAAATCTATACTATTATAGTCAAAAAGTTCACGCAGGTCAAGAATTTTTATAGTATTGACAAGCTCTGCCTTGTTCGATAAAATAGTTTAGTTATTGTAGCTTGGTTATTATTAATAATAAGGAGAAAATATAATGGCAAAGGACAAAAAAGTTGAACAGATAACCGATATGGAGCAGGATTTCGCCCAGTGGTTCACCGACGTATGCACAAAGGCGGAGCTTGTCGATTACTCCGGCGTTAAGGGGCTTTTCATCCTGCGTCCGTACGGCTATGCCATTTGGGAAAATATACAGAAGGAGCTCGACAGGATGTTCAAGGAGGGCGGACACGAAAACGTATCCATGCCCCTGCTCATCCCCGAGAGTCTGCTTCAGAAGGAAAAGGATCACGTTGAGGGCTTCGCGCCCGAGTGCGCATGGGTAACGGTCGGCGGCTCGGAGGAGCTGCCGGAGAGACTGTGCATCCGTCCGACCTCCGAGACGCTTTTCTGCGACCACTGGAGCCACACGGTGCATTCCTGGCGCGATCTTCCGATGCTGTACAACCAGTGGTGCTCCGTGCTCCGCTGGGAGAAAACGACCCGTCCCTTCCTGCGCGGCAGAGAGTTTCTCTGGCAGGAGGGTCACACCCTGCACGAGACCGAGGCCGAGGCACGCGAGGAAACGCTGCATCAGCTTGAGGTCTACGCAGACCTGTGCGAAAACTATCTGGCCATGCCCGTTATCCGCGGCAACAAGACAGAGAAGGAAAAGTTCGCCGGAGCCGTGAACACCTACACCATTGAATGCATGATGCACGACCACAAGGCGCTCCAGTCCGGCACGAGCCACTACTTCGGCACGGGCTTTGCCGAGCAGTTCAATATCACCTTCACTGACAGGGAGAACAAGCAGCAGCATCCGCATCAGACCTCATGGGGTCTGTCTACCCGCGTCATCGGCGGCATTATCATGACCCACGGCGACAACAACGGTCTCGTTCTGCCTCCGCGCATCGCGCCCGTGCAGGTCATCGTCGTACCCGTCGCGCAGCACAAGGAGGGTGTCACCGAAAAGGCAAACGAGCTGTACGCCGCGCTCAAGGCGGCAGGCATCCGCGTCAAGATAGACCTCAGCGACAACAGCCTCGGCTGGAAGTGCGCGCAGTATGAGATGAAGGGCGTTCCCCTGCGCATCGAGATCGGCCCGCGTGATATTGAAAACGGCGTGTGCATGGCCGTACGGCGCGATAACGGTGAAAAGACCTCCGTTGCGCTCTCGGAGCTCACCGAGAAGGTTCCCGAGCTTCTCGATGCCGTGCAGCAGGGTCTGTTCGACAAGGCCAAAAAGAACCTCGACGAGCACATTTTCGAGGCGCACTCCCTTGAGGAGGCAAAGCAGCTTCAGGAGGAAAAGGGCGGCTTCATAAAGACCATGTGGTGCGGCGAGCTCGAGTGCGAGATGAAGATGAAGGAGCAGGCGGGCATGTCCTCGCGCTGCATTCCCTTCGAGCAGGAAGACCTCGGCGATACCTGCCCCATCTGCGGCAAAAAGGCAAAGCACATGATCTACTGGGGCGTAGCGTACTGATAGCATAAAATATAATATTTCAGGCCGGAGCGCTTGCTCCGGCCTGTTTTCATCGTATTTTATCGTATTCTCTCGCCGTTTAAGACGGCGCTTACGAGCTCATCGCCGTCGTAGCAGAGCTTTAAGAGGAAAAAGGGCTCAGAGTCGTTTTCCAGCAGGCGCAGAAATATTTTATCGCCCTCCCAGAGCGTGAGCTCATAGAGCTTTCGGCGGTCTATCCACTCAAGCTCGCCCTCATCGCAGGTGCGAAGCTCTCCCTCGAAGCCGTCGGCGGTGAACAGGTGCATGTATTCCGACTCGCACTGAGTATTCACAAACGTGACTATGCCGCGGCAGCGCCATGAGCTGAGCGTGAGCCCCGTCTCCTCCCTTGCCTCGCGCAGGAGGCACTCGTCGGGGCTTTCGTCGGTCTCGAACTTTCCGCCGATGCCGATCCATTTATCGTGATTTATATCGTTTTTCTTTTTTACGCGGTGCAGCATGAGATATTCGCTGCCGCGGCTTATATAGCACAGCGTTGTATTGAGCATCATTACCCTCCTATATAAAAATTTCCGGCTGCGTGAGCCGGAAATTTTTCTGCTTATCTCACTCGATCTCAAGCTTCATGGGAAGCCAGAAGGTGAAGCCGTAAAGCACGGTGTTTATAAAGCAGCGCGTATCGTCATACCAGACCTTCTTGCCGGCCTTTTTTGCGACGAGGAAGTACTCTGCAAGATGCATGCCGTACAGTGCCAGAGGCACGACGGGATTCTTCTTCCAGATGGCATAGGCGATCGATGCCGCGCCGAGTCCGAGAACGCCCCTGCGGGCAGTGCTCCAATAGTTCATTGCAATATCTCCTTATCCTTAATATCAG
>CAVDFD010000164.1:0-3728 GCA_963608145.1 Bacteroidaceae bacterium
TGCTGCACAGGCACTGCGGTGCACTCGCGGGACGCGAAACGCCGTAGTTTATTCCAATGCTTCGATACCGTGCCGCCGCAATATACGTATCCGTAGGTGCGTCAATGCGCCACTAAAAAAGGTCAGCAGCGGCTGGCTGCTGACCTTGGAAATTCTATGCTTTTTGCTGTCTTCCCGACGGGGAGCGGTTCATTTTTTATCAGCCGCCGTAGCCGAAGAAGCCGGGCATCTGCTGTTGCTGCTGGGACTGTGAGCTGCTCTGCTGGCTGCTGTTCTGCTCCTCCGCGATGGCGGAGGTGGTCTGCTCGCCGATCTCGACCGTCACGGTGAGGGTCTGACCCTGACGGTAGACAGTGAGGGTGAGCTTATCTCCGGCTTCGTGCTCGGATATGATGGAGCTGAGGTCGCTCTTGCCGCTTATCGCCTCGCCGTCAACGGCGGTGATGATGTCGTTTGCCTGAAGTCCTGCCTTCTCCGCGGGGCCTCCCTCGGTGACGGAGGCTACCGCAGCGCCCGCGGGAGTGCCGTAGTTTATCGCCTCGTCGCTCACGTCGGAGACCATGACCCCGATGTAGGGCTTTGCGATGTAGCCCTTTTCGATGATGCTGTCAACGATGCTGCGCACGGTGTTGATGGGGATGGCAAAGCCTATGTTATCAATTGACGCGCCGGAGCTCGAGGAGCCGGAATACTTGGCGTTGGTTATGCCGATGACCTCGCCGTAGAGGTTAAACAGCGCACCGCCCGAGTTGCCGGAGTTTATCGCGCAGTCGGTCTGGATGAGCTTCATGGTGACGTTGCTGGACAATGTGACCTCGCGGTCAAGTGCGCTGACAGCGCCGGAGGTAAGAGAAAATGTGAGCTCGCCCAGAGGATTGCCGATAGCGACGACGGAATCGCCGACGTTGAGGTTGTCAGAGTCGCCGACCGTCACGGGAGTGAGCCCCGTCGCGTCTATCTTCAAAACGGCAACGTCGTTGCTCTCGTCGTAGCCGATAAGCTGCGCGTCGTAGCTCGTGCCGTCATAAAGCGTGACCTTTATCGAGCTTGCAGACTCGATAACGTGGTAGTTTGTGAGGATATAGCCGTCGGAGGTGTATATAAAGCCCGAGCCGGAGGCCGCCGACTGCGTGGTGTAGCCCCAGAAGTTGGTGGTGACCTGAGTGGTTATGCCGACGGTGGAGTTTACGTTTGCCGCATATACCTCAGCGGCGGTCATCTGCTTGCTCGTGTCTATATTTGCGGTGTTTATGACCGAGGTCGGGCGCTTGCCCTCGTAAACGGTCGTGCCGCCGGACGATGAGCCGAACACCGCGTTGCCTATCGCCGAGCCGCCGAAGCCCGCTATCATAGCCGCGACGAGAACGCCTGCTATCATAGCGCCGGGCTTTTTCCAGAACGGCTTTTTCTCCGCCTTGGGAGCCTCGGGCTTAGCCGCGGCAGTCTCCGGCTGAGCTTCGGCCTGCGCGTTCTCCCTATTGTGGCCGTAGAAGAAGCTGTACTCACCGTCAACGGGAGTGCTCTGCTGCTCCTGTTCCTGAAGCTCGTCGTTTTTGTTTTCCATGTTATCCATGATATTGCCTCCTTAATTTATCTCATCGCCGGGACTTTCAGGCTCGGCGCTTGCTGTTGGTCTGCCTCTTTGGTGAAGCCTCTTCACGCGGTGGGCAGTGACCCGTGTATTTCGTGGAACTGTGTTGAGGATACCCCCCTTACCTGAAATGAGCTGAAAAAGATTTGTTATAAATTTATGAACTTGCTTTGACTTTTTCCGCGCTGCTGTTAAAATGGTTTCAGGTTCGTTTCAGCTATGTATATTAGTATGTATGACAGAGGTGATACCATGCGTATTCTTATAGCCGAGGACGAGGTCGGCATTGCAAAGGCATTAAAGCTCGTTCTCGAAAAAAACCGTTTTGCCGTGGATATGGTGCATAACGGACTGGACGCGCTTGAATATATGCTGTCGGTAAGCTATGATGCGGTAGTTCTGGATATAATGATGCCGGGGCTCGACGGGCTTGAGGTGTTAAAGCGTGCGCGTGAAAAGGGCATCGGCACGCCGGTGCTGTTTCTCACGGCCAAGGCCGAGGTCGAGGACCGCATTGCCGGACTCGACGCGGGCGCGGACGACTATCTGCCCAAGCCCTTTGCCATGGGCGAATTTATCTCGCGTGTGCGCGCACTGACGCGCCGCAGCGGAAACTATGCGCCCGACGTTATCAGGGTCGGGGATACGAGTCTCGATCTGAGCTCGTACACGCTCGCGGCAAACGGGCAGAGCGTGCGCCTTAACAACAAGGAGTTTCAGCTCATGGAGCTGTTCATGCGAAACCGCGGCCACGTTTTCTCAACAGACGCGCTGATGCAGAAGGTCTGGGATCTCGACACGGAGTCGGAGACCGACGTTGTGTGGACATATATAGGCTTCCTGCGCAAAAAGCTGCGCGGCCTTGATGCCGGCGTTGAGATAAAGACCATTCGCGGCGCGGGCTACGCGCTGGAGGAAAAGTGATGCTCGTTAAAATGCGGCGCAGATTCATCGCCTCGGCAATGGCGGCCATGGGCGCGGTCACGCTCGTGCTGCTGCTCGCGGTGAACCTGTGGAACTATACGATAACGACAAACAAGCTCGACGAGACGATAGACGCGCTTCTGACCACGGGGCAGGGCTCCTACTCCGGCTCGTCAAGCTTCACTCTGCCGGATATATTCTCAAGCGACTCGCCGGAGACGAAGTACATGACGCGCTACTTTGCCGTCGTATACGATTCCGACGGCGATGCGCTGCGTGTTTACAGCGACTATATCGCAACGGTGTCCGCGCAGGAGGCGCTGTACTATGCCTCCGACGCTCTTGACGAAGGACATGAGCAGGGCTATTACGGCGATTACCGCTACTGTGTGAAGGAGGGCTCCGCCGGCAGCGCGATAGTGTTTTTAAACTCCTCGCTCGAGCAGCAGTCCATGAAAACCCTGCTTACAGTCTCGCTCATCGTTGCGGCGGCGAGCCTGCTTCTGGGCTTTATACTGGTGACGGCCTTTTCAAAAAGAGCCATTGCCCCCTATGTGCGCAATATGGAGCTGCAAAAGCAGTTTATCACCGACGCGGGGCACGAGCTCAAAACGCCGCTGACCTCCATCTCAACGAGCGCGGAGGTGCTCAAGATGGAAAGCGGTGAGAACGAATGGGTCGATAATATACAGAAGCAGACCGTGCGCATGTCGCGCCTTGTGAAAAATCTTGTTACGCTCTCCCGACTTGACGAGGGCATGCCCCTGCCGGACAGAAGCGAGTTTTCGCTCTCGGACGCGGTGTGGGAGGCAGCCGAGCCCTTTGAGATGCGCGCAAGGGCGCAGGGCAAAAGCTACAGTCAGAGCATAAGCCCCGAGCTTAAAATGACCGGCGACATGGCCGCCGTGCAGCAGCTGATATCCATTCTGCTCGACAATGCCTTCAAATACTCGGATGACGGCGGCGAGATACGCCTTTCGGTGTACGCTCAGCATAAGAACAACATCATCGAGGTCTTCAACACCTGTCCGCCGGACTCGCTCGGCGATATAGACCGCTTCTTTGACCGCTTCTACCGTGCGGACAAATCGCGCCGCTACGACGGCGGCACGGGCATCGGCCTTGCCATTGCAAAGGCCACAGCTCAGGCGCTCGGCGGCAGCATAAGCGCCGAAACGCCGGACGGAAAAAGTATAATTTTCCGCGTCACGCT
>CAVDFD010000165.1:0-3712 GCA_963608145.1 Bacteroidaceae bacterium
CTGCGCCGATTTCAGCTACCTGCTGGGACAGAGACTTTTCCATTTTTCAAATACCTCGCTTTAATATTATTTGGGGTTGTCCCCTGTATTAACTTTTGAAGCGGCAGAAGCCATTTCGCTAATAATTATCAAGCAAAAAGCAGACCAAACTCAAGACAAAAAAATTTAATTAAAAAATTTTGTGTAAAATAGATAGATGATATCGTCATTTTTTGAACATATTAAACAACGCAAATCATGGTGTATTGAAACAATTCGACAAAACCCACATCGCAAAACTGTGCAAATTGCACGATGTGTAAAAACGAGTATTCTGACGCTGTATACGAACGTGTGCAGAACAGTGTTGCAAGTTGAAACAAAGAGTGTTATATTCGTTTCAACGATTGCTGTTTCAAGAAACGGGAGGTTACCGTATGCGCTGCAAAATAGGAGTTTTGAGCATAGGAACGCTCTGCAAGGCACTTATTCAGGAGGTCAACTTTCTGAAGCTCGATGCAGACTTTGCTTTTTCAGAAACACTGCTGTATGAAGGAATGGAGCTTCCGGCATCTCTTGGAGACGCGGATGTTATCATATCGAGCGGGTACAACGCAAGGCTTCTCAAACAAATAACGACGAAGCCCATCGTCACTATCGAGCCAAGTCTGTATGATATTCTGACAGCTTACAGTAAGGCGATAGAGCTCGATGAAAGACCGGTCGTTGTGTTCCCTCTTAAGCAATACACCGAGATGTTCGACCGCATAAGCAACATACTGTCTGTTTCGATAATTTCCGATTACTACAGCGATGTTGCGCAGCTCGACGGAATCATCGCACGCTACAAGGCCGAGGGGCATAACTGCTTCATAGGCAGCGGCCTTGTATTCGACGAGGCCGAACGCATGGGCATGCGCGGCGTTTTCGTATATCCGAGCGAATCCCTGCGCGAATACATCCAGCTTGCGTATGACACTGCTCTCGCGCTCAGAAAGAAGACGCTGGAAAACAAGTTCATGTCTCTTGCCATAGACAACACGCACAGCGGCATGCTATTCACCGATGAGCTCGGCAAAATACTTGTCTGCAATCAGGCTGCACGCTCACTTTTCGGCAGCGATGTGCAGCAGCCGCTCGTCGGTCGGAACATTCTTGATATAATTAATGAAAACGAGCTCAGCATACTGTATAAGGACAGCATACCCATAAAGCGGCATCTTGTAGAAATAGGAGAGAATGCGTTTATTATCTCCGGCTATCCCATATACCTGCACAGTGCCGTATCAAATGTCATGCTCACCATAGACAGCGTCGAGTCCATACAGAACAAGGAGCGCTATATACGAAAAAAGCTCAGCAGCAAGGGCTTTGTGGCCAGCTACAGCTTTGCCGATATGGTTTCCCGCAATGATGAGTTCAATACAATGGTACAGACGGCCAAAAAGTTTTCTCTGCACAGCGATAACATACTCATAACAGGCGGCACGGGCAGCGGCAAGGAGGTTCTTGCGCAGTCGATACATAACCATTCCTCGCGTGCCGATAATGCCTTCGTTGCCGTCAACTGCTCCGCAATAACCGAGACGCTGCTGGAAAGCGAACTGTTCGGCTACGATGAAGGTGCTTTTACGGGTGCAAAAAAAGGAGGCAAGCCCGGTTATTTTGAGCTTGCCCACGGCGGCAGTATATTTTTGGATGAAATAGGCGAGCTGACAATGCCCATGCAGACAAAGCTGCTGCGCGCTATTCAGGAAAAGCAGATAATCCATGTCGGCGGCAATAAGGTCATAACCTTCGACGCAAGAGTTATTGCCGCGACGAATCGCAATCTGTGGCAGATGGTGTGCGACAATCAGTTCCGAGAGGATCTCTATTACAGGCTTGCCGTACTTGAGCTGAACCTTCCAAATCTCCGCGAGCGCAAGGAGGATATACTCCCGCTTTTTATGAGCTTCATAACAAAGCAGGATCCGGATCTTGCCCTTTCTTTAGGCAGGATACAGTCTCATATAGAAGAGCTCCTGTGCATATATACCTGGCCTGGAAACGCGAGAGAGCTTGAAAATTTTGCAAAAATGATCTCAGTGACTGTATCCGCCGGAGATCCGGCTCATGCACAGCTTGAGATGATAGCCAAGGAACTGAACCGGCGCAATATACGCATCGGAAACAAGCCGATAGAAAAGGTACCGGAGCTTGTAAAAGGCATTGCGCCATCTGAGCTGTTTTCGGAAAACGAGCGCATAAAGAGAGCGTTGGAGGAGGCGGGAGGAAACTGCACCAAGGCGGCGGAATACCTCGGAATAAGCAGAACTACGCTTTGGCGCAAACGAAAGGAAGGGCTGCTCTGAACAGGCGGCGGGCAAAATGAAAATAGTTAAACAATTCGGAATAATACTTTTTATAACGCTTCTCGGCGAGGTGTTCCGCCGGCTAATACCGCTGCCGATACCGGCAAGCATATACGGTATGCTGATAATGCTCTTGTGCCTGTGCTTCAAAATAATAGAGGTTTCGGACGTGAAGGAGACATCAGGCTTTCTGCTCGAAGCGATGCCGATAATGTTCATACCGGCTGCAGCAGGGCTTATAAGCGCGACGGATGTCCTGAAAAACAATTTTATCGCCTATGCAGTGACCGCGGTTGTCTCAACGCTCGTTGTTATGATAATAAGCGGTGCGGTCACGCAGCTCGTGCTGAATCGAAAAAATGCGGAGGAAAAGAAATGACGGGCTTTATCCAGACCTCGGTCTACTTCGGCGTTGCCGTCAGTCTTATAGCCTACGGTGCCGGAAGCATCCTGCAAAAAAGATTCAGGACTGCGCTGTGCAACCCCCTGCTGATATCCATAGTGCTGACCATACTGCTCCTGCTCACTTTCGATATAGACTACGACAGCTATTATTCCGGCGCTAAATATCTGAGTTATTTCCTAACTCCTGCGACGGTATGCCTTGCCGTTCCGCTGTATGAAAAGCTGGACATGCTCAGGGAAAACAAAAAAGCTATTATTCTTGGCATAGCCTCCGGTGTTGTGACCACACTGCTGTGTGTGCTTGCGATCGCGGTGATCTTCAGGCTGCCGCACAGCGATTATGTGACGCTGCTGCCCAAATCCGTGACAACAGCCATCGGCATGGGTATTTCAGAGGAGCTTGGCGGTCATATCACACTCACAGTCGCAGTCATCATAATAACTGGGCTTGTCGGCAACATATGCGCTCCGGCAGTATGCCGGATTTTCAGGATAAGCGATCCGATAGCCATAGGCATTGCTATCGGTACCTCAGCTCACGCCATTGGGACGGCCAGAGCACTGCAAATGGGAGAGATCGAGGGCGCGATGAGCGGACTGGCGATCGCCGTTTCAGGACTTCTGACTGTGATAGGAGCGAGCATATTTGCTCAATTTATATAAAAAAATACCGAGATCACTTCAGAAGTGACCTCGGTATTTTTAATCGTCAATGTCTTTTTCCAGTATCGCGCCGGTATAGGCCTCGATCTCGTATTCGTACTCGAGCGCTATCGTGCGGAACTCAACGTCATAGTACCAAACTCCGTCGTCGAGCTTGAGCTTGGTTTTCGTTTTCGTCACCTGATTTGCCGCAAGTCCGGCATCGCTGAGGGCTATCTGTTTGAGTCGAAAGACGAATTGGTTTACCACTACGGCCTGATCCACTGTGGGGAAAAGCTATTTTGAGAAATTGACCGCGCCGATATATTGGC
>CAVDFD010000166.1:0-3526 GCA_963608145.1 Bacteroidaceae bacterium
TTGCAATTGCAAATAAAAAAGCATATAATACGGTAATTATGAAAATACTCAATCAGCAGATATTTGAAAACAGAGAAGCCGCCGCCCTCCCGGGTCTGATGGAGAGCGGAGGGCTTCCCGCGCTCGTTTCGGGGCTTTCCGGCATACACAGGGTAAACCTCGCGGCGGCGCTGTACGAGCGGCTGGAGCTGCCGGTGTTTATCGTATGTCCCGACGACAGCTCGGCGGAGAGCTTTGCACGCGACCTCGAATCCATGACGGGGCAGCGGGTCAACACCCTGTACTCGCGTGACTTCACCTTCTACCCGTCGATGGCGGCATCCCGTGAGGCCGAGCAGAAGCGCATTTACGCCTTAAACGCCGTCAGATGCGGCGAAAGCCCGCTCACGGTCGCAACGGTATCCGCGCTCATGCAGCGGACGATACCGCCTCATACGCTCGGCAGAGCCGCTTTTACGGTAAAGCTTGACGAGCCCTGCCCGCCGGAGGAGCTGGAGGCGGCGCTTCTGCGCTGCGGCTACAGCAAATGCGAGCAGGTCGAGGGCGCGGGGCAGTTCTCGCGGCGCGGCGGCATCGTGGACTTCTTCTCGCCGGCATACTCCGAGCCCGTGCGCATAGAGTTCTGGGGCGACGATATCGACAGCATGGGCTTTTTCGACATCCGCAGCCAGCGCAGGACCGAAAGTGTCGAATTTTGTCGAATACTCCCCGCGGCGGAGAGCCTTGCAACTCTCGCCGAGGGCGGGATAGCTGCGCTTACTCAGGCATTGTCGGCAGCGGCGGATAAGTGCGCACGGAGAAAGAGCTCGCCGCAGCTTCAGCAGCTGGAGCAGACCCTGCGCACGGATATTGAAAGGCTCGGGCAGAGCGTAAAGCTGGAGTACGCCGACCGCTACCTGCCGTTTTTGTACGATAAGGCCACGGGCGCTGACTATATCCCCGAGGAGGCCGTCGTTTTCATCGACCAGCCGCCCAGATGCGCGGACAGGGCAAAGGGCTATGCAAAGCAGCTGGGCGAGGACGTGTCGGAGCTTGTCAAAAGGGGCATGCTGGCGACCGAGGCGCAGTCGTTCCGCATAGGCTGGGAGGAGCTTACGCAGACCCTTTCCGAGCACGCGGTGTACATGGCCGATGCCTTCACCGTCGGACGCTATCCCGTCGAGCCGAAAACGCTCGTGAGCATTCCGGCAAAGCAGCTGCCGTCGTATGCCGGCTCTGTCAAGACCGCCGCCGAGGATGTTTCGGCCTATCTCAGGCAGGGCTACCGCGTCGTGGTGCTCGCCGGTGATATGCGCAGAGCGGAGCTTCTGCAGAGCTTTCTAAAGGACAGCGGCATTATAGCCTACGTTCAGGAAACGCTCGAAAGGCTGCCGGAGGAGGGCTATTGCACCATCTCAGTCGGCGGCATGTCCGCGGGCATGGAGTACCCGGGCATAAGGCTTGCCGTCATAAGCGATATGCAGCTGCTGCGCGTGCGCGAGCACAAGCATAAGGCATCGAAAAAAGCGCCGTCTGACAGGCAGCGCATAAGCTCCTACGCAGACCTCCGGCCCGGAGATCTCGTTGTGCACGAGGTGCACGGCATAGGCCGCTTTGCCGGGATCAAGAAGATGAAGGTGGACGGCTTTGAAAAGGACTATATCGTGATCCGCTACGCCGGAACGGATACGCTCTACGTTCCCGCGACGGCGCTGGACATGGTGACGAAATACCTCGGAGCAGCCGAGGATCAGAACGTAAGGCTCTCGAAGATGGGCGGCACGGAGTGGACGAAGGCGCGCACACGCGCAAAGGCCGCGACGAAGAAGCTGGCGGTGGAGCTCATAAAGCTCTACGCCGAGCGTGTCCGCGTCCCGGGTCACGCCTTCGCGCCCGACTCGCCCTGGCAGCGCGAGTTTGAGGATAACTTCGGCTACACCGAGACAGACGATCAGCTGCGCAGCATTGCCGAGATAAAGGCCGACATGGAGTCGGAAACGCCGATGGACAGACTGCTGTGCGGCGACGTGGGCTACGGCAAGACAGAGGTCGCGCTCAGGGCGGCGATGAAGTGCATACTCGATAACCGTCAGGCGGCGATACTCGTCCCCACGACGGTGCTCGCCCAGCAGCATTACCAGACCGCAGTGCAGCGCTTTTTCGGCTTCCCTATCACCGTGGAGGTATTGAGCCGCTTCCGCACTCCGGCACAGATACAGGAAACGCTCGAGGACCTGAAAACCGGCAAGTGCGACCTCGTCGTCGGCACTCACCGGCTGCTGCAGAAGGATGTCAAATTCAAAAGCCTCGGCCTTCTCATCGTCGATGAGGAGCAGCGCTTCGGCGTGGGGCACAAGGAGCATATAAAGGACATGAGCCGCGGCGTTGACGTACTCACGCTGTCGGCAACGCCCATACCGCGCACGCTGAACATGGCGCTGTCGGGCATACGCGACATGTCCTCGATAGACGAGCCGCCGCAGGACAGACTGCCGGTGCAGACCTTCGTCATGGAGCACGACTGGGGCGTGATCTGCGACGCGATACGCCGCGAGATACAGCGCGGCGGGCAGGTGTATTACCTGCACAACCGCGTCGATAACATTGAGCGCACCGCGATAAAGCTGCGCGAGATGCTCGATAACGAGGTAACGGTCGGCGTTGCGCACGGGCAGATGGATAAGGATATGCTCGCCTCCGTCATGGAGGACGTGACCGAGGGCAAGATACAGGTGCTCGTGTGCACGACGATAATCGAAACGGGCATTGATATCCCGAACGTCAACACCCTCATCATCGAGGATGCCGACAAGATGGGTCTTGCCCAGCTGCACCAGATAAGAGGCCGCGTCGGACGCAGCACGCGCCGTGCCTCGGCCTACCTCACCTTCCGTCAGGACAAGGTGCTCACCGAGGTGGCGGAAAAGCGCCTGGAGGCCATACGCGAGTTTGCCGAGTTCGGCTCGGGCTTCAAGATAGCCATGCGCGATCTTGAGATACGCGGCGCGGGCAGTCTCCTCGGCGCGGAGCAGTCGGGGCATATGACGGACGTGGGCTACGATATGTACATGAAGCTATTGAGCGAGGCCGTGCTCGAGGAGCGCGGCGTGAAGGTCGAGCGCCGTGCCGAGTGCTCGGCAGACCTCGCGGTCGCGGCGAATATACCCGAAAGCTACATCCCCGCCGAGGGGCAGCGCATGGATATCTACCGCCGCATTGCCCTGCTGCGCACCGAGGAGGAGGCCGACGACCTCATCGACGAGCTCATCGACCGCTTCGGCGATCTGCCCTCGGGCGTGAGCGCGCTCATTAACGTTGCGCTGCTGCGCGGCGAGGCGGGGAGAGCCGGCATAAGCGACATTTCGCAGCGCTCCGGCAGGCTTATCTTCGCTCTGCGCGACTTCGATATGGAGCGCATCTCCGCGCTCTACGCCCGCCCCGAGTACAAGGGCGCACTCAAGGTCGAGGCCGGCAGCACGCCGCGTGTCAGCCTCCGCCTGCGCTCCAGCTCCCGCATCGTCGATCAGGCCCGCAAATTCATCCGCGA
>CAVDFD010000167.1:0-3486 GCA_963608145.1 Bacteroidaceae bacterium
TCAACGGTTTCTTCCTCTTTTACGGAGTCGCCAAGCACTTCCAGCAGGTTGATGACCTTCATATCTTTGTTGGCCGCATTTTCCAAAGCGTCATCGACCCAGCCGTCGGACTCACCGCCGACATAGATAAACAGGTCGCAATCGGAAATCTTGACAATATCATCAGCAGTGGGCTGATAGCTGTGCAGGTCAACACCGTTGTCAAGCAGCATTGTGATTTCGGCGTTGTCAGCCTTGTCACCGAGAATTTCTTTGACCCAATCGTATTCGGGGAAAATAGTGGTGACAATGCTCAGCTTATCAGTTTTGTCGGTCTTATCCGTCTTATCATCACTCTGCTTCCCGCAGCCGGCAAGAACGCCAATCAGCATAAAGAGGGCAAGCAGCATTGCAGTTATCTTTTTCATAGGTTGTATTTACCTCCAGATTATTATAAGAACTTAAAAATGGGCGCAAAAATACAAGGGTAACGGCAACACCGCAAAAGCCTATCCGAAAATAGATAGACTACACCCTTGTAAAAAGTTCTTATTTTTTAATCCGAAAGCTTGACCTTGAGAGAAACGAGCGTGAAAAATACGGTTTCTTCAGCAAAACGCGATACGAAAATGCACAGCAAGCAGATGAGTACGGCAGCGAAAAATCCTGCGCACACGATAAGCACGATGCTTTTAAGTATGCTCTGGCATATACTGAGCTGGCAGCATATCTGACAGTCGCCGCCCAGACAGTCATGGTCAGCTTCCGCCGCGACATAAACCGTTGAAAAGAGCATGACGACCACGAACGCCGCCACGATGAGAAGCGCTATCGTTCTTCTGTTTGTCATCATACCACCTCCCTGCGGTCTGAACTCTGTCATTTTACGGCACATCGTGTCCGATGCGCTGCGCAAACAATATACTATTCCGAAAAACTTTTGTCAAGCAATGTTTGTTAACAATCTGTTCTCTGCTTCTCGGCACCCTCCGGCGTTGCCGGAGGGTGATTTTTTCTATCTGAGCGTCTGCGCTATCGCCGTATCAGAGGCGAGGTTCGGGATATTATACAGCACGAGCACCTGCGTGATGCCGTTTTCCGCTATGTAATCCGAAACCGAATCCTTGAAAAAGCGCAGGTCGATAAGATGTGTTTCGGCGTAATCGTCAACGACGAACTGGGCAAAGCAGTTGGCGTAGGAGTCCTTTATTATGAGAAGCTTCCCCTCGCCTTCCCCGCTGACGACGGTACTCGACTGGTTCGAGTTAAGAAACGCCGCGTACTGATCCTTGCCGCTGAGGTACTTGCGCTCGTAGATGCTGTCGGTCACATAGCTGCCGCCGTTGTAGCTGACGGTGTGAGAGAGAGTTTTATAATAGGCGGTGATGGTATCGTAAGCTGCAAAGGGCGAGTTTACCTTGTTGTAGCTCGTGCCGCGGAAGTTATCGCACAGCGTCTGGGTCTGCCACGCGGATACGGGCTCGGGAGCTTTGCCCTGAGAGCGCATCCACGCGGCATAGCAATAATAAGCGCCGAGGCTGGTGTAGTGGTGATCTGTTTTGTAGTAGATATACTCGTCGCTGTGCTCGGAGAGGATGTCGAACACGTTGACGGTATCCAGCCCCAGCGCTTTTGCCTGATTATAAAGCGCCCTCTGATCGAGGTTCGGCGCGTAGGCCGGCAGCTTGTCGGAGAGTATCTGCGCCGCCGTGGGAACGAGCATGAGCTGCACGGGGATGCCGACTTTATCCGAAAAGCTCTTGAGCGCTTCAAGGTTTGCCTTATACTGCTTTTTATCATAGCTTGTGAAGGCATCTATGAGGTATCCGTCCTTGCCGAAGTAGACATCGGATATCTCGGTTTTGCCGCTTATTCGCTCGGCAAGCGTTTTTACCGTTATCCACTTATCGCGCAGGGGAAACTGGTCGGCAAGGTATTTTTCGACCTGAGTTCCCATTTTGCCGCTGGGAAAATCGGCAATGGAGATCGCGTCCTTCTGCGTAAGCGTGCGCTTTTCGCTTTCGGAATAGTACCTGTCCGGCGTTAAAATGCCAGAAAGGATACCGGCGGCTAAAAGCAGACAGAAGACCGATGTTATGAGCTTGTTTCGCATTTTTACGCTCCTTAAAACCTGAAATACAAGAACGGATTGTACGAACCGCTTATGAGAAAGGCCATCGAAAGCGCGGATATCGCAGCAATGCCGCCAAGGTCTGCCGCCGTCATAAATCCCGCGCCGCATTTTTCGTTGAAGCTGCGGTAGAGCCTGCTCCCGAGCGGCGTTGCGGCTATGGCGCATACGATAAGCAGCGGAAGGTATGACAGGAGCTGATAAACCGTGCCGCTGCTGCAAAAGGCAGCGCCGCCGAGCATGACCTTGAAGAAGTCCCAGCCCTTGCCGATGTTCTCAAAGGAGAACAGCACCCAGCTCACGGTGACACACAGGAGCGTATACACATGCCCCAGCGCGGCGGGAGCTTTTTTGAGCTTATCGAGCAGGAAAAACTTTTCGACGATCAGGATAATGCCGAAATACACGCCCCAGAGCACATAGTTCCAGCTCGCTCCGTGCCAGAAGCCGGTGAGCAGCCACACGATGCCGATATTTCTCAGCTGCACGGCAAGTCCCTTTTTATTGCCGCCCAGAGGGATATAGACATAGTCCCTGAACCATGTTCCCATGGATATGTGCCAGCGCCGCCAGAACTCCGTTACGCTTTTTGAAATGTACGGATAGTCGAAGTTCTCAAGAAAGTCGAAGCCCAGCATTTTGCCGAGGCCGATGGCCATGTCCGAGTAGCCGGAGAAATCGAAGTATATCTGGAAGGCAAAGGCGACTATCCCGAGCCATGCTGACACGACGGTCAGCTCAGCCGATGCCGATACCGTGCTCCACAAAAGGCCGATATTATTTGCAAGCAGCACCTTCTTGCCGAGGCCGCAGACAAAGCGCTTTACACCCTCGCCGAATTTATCGAAGGAATGCTCACGCTCGTCTATCTGGTCGGCTATGGTCTGGTAGCGGACGATTGGGCCTGCGATGAGCTGCGGGAACAGCGCGACATATGCGCCGAAGGATATGATGTTGTTCTGCACCTTCGCGTCGCCCCTGTACACGTCGATGGTGTAGCTCATGGTCTGGAAGGTATAAAAGGATATGCCTATCGGCAGCGGCAGCTCAAGAAGCGGTATGGAGCTCCCGAAAATGCCGTTTACCGTGCCGATGAGGAAATCGGCATACTTGAACAGGCACAGGACGCTGAGGTTCACTATAACGGACACGATAAGTCCTGCCTTTGCCCTCGGCGTACCGCGGTACTTGTCCACCGCCCTGCCGCAGCAATAGTCCAGAACGGTGGATAAGATCATCAGTCCGACATAAATTGGCTCGCCCCATGCGTAAAACAGCAGGCTGAACGCAAAGAGTATAGCATTTTTTGCTTTTTTCGGAGCGATGAAATATACCGTCAGAACGCAGGGCAGGAACCAAAGAAGAAATGTCAGACT
>CAVDFD010000168.1:0-3438 GCA_963608145.1 Bacteroidaceae bacterium
TTTGAAAGAACCGTAAAAGCCACAAAGGAGCTCAACGATGCGGCGGTCGAATATATTGACGGCATTGAGGTCATAAAGGCTTTCGGCAGGACGGAGAGCTCTTACGCCAAGTTTACGGAGGCGGCAAAGGAATATGCCAATTCGTTCATAAGCTGGATGCGGCGCTGCTCGATCTTCCACGGACTGATGATGACCGTAACGCCGTACACACTGCTGACGGTGCTGCCGTTTGGCGCGCTGTATGTCTCGAACGGGACTCTTCCGCTTTCGGATTTTATCGTCTGCGTCATTTTGTCTCTCGGCATCGTCGGCCCCCTGATCACCGTGGGCTCATATACGGATGACCTTGGCAAGATAGACGTGATCGTCGGCGAGGTAGCCGATATACTCGGGCAGCCGGAGCTTGATCGCCCGCAGGAGAGCGCCGCTGCTCCGACGGACAATTCCGTCGTGCTCGAAAACGTGCGCTTTGCCTATCACGACAAGGAGGTCCTGCACGGTGTCAGCATGGAGCTGCCGTCCGGCAGCGTGAACGCCATCGTCGGTCCCTCCGGCAGCGGCAAATCGACCATTGCAAAGCTCATTGCCTCCTTCTGGGATGTGTCCTCCGGCAGCATCAAGATCGGCAGCACTGATATCCGGCAGCTGTCCTTAGAGGGATACAACGAAAAGATCGCCTATGTTGCGCAGGATAACTATCTGTTCAACGAAACCGTCATGGAAAACATCCGCCACGGCAAACCCGATGCCACGGATGAAGAGGTCGTTGAAGTCACTAAGAAAAGCGGCTGCTATGAATTTATCATGCAGCTGGAAAACGGCTTTGATACCGTTGTCGGCGGCGCGGGAGGTCATCTCTCCGGCGGTGAGCGGCAGAGGATATCCATTGCGCGTGCCATGCTCAAGGACGCGCCCATCGTTATCCTCGACGAGGCGACGGCCTATACAGACCCCGAAAATGAGGCGATCCTTCAAAGCTCAATTGCAAGGCTCGTCGCGGGAAAGACGCTCATCGTCATTGCACACAGGCTTTCCACCGTAAAAGACAGCGACTGCATCTTTGTGGTCAACGACGGGCAAATCGAAAACTGCGGAACGCATGAGCAGCTTCTCTCCTCCTGCCCGCTTTACCGTGAAATGTGGCAGGCGCATATCTCCGCAAAGGACACCGTAAAGGAGGCTGAGGAAAATGTTTGAGATACTGGCAAAGTTTTTCCGCTTCTGCGGAAGAGAGAACGGCAATAAATTCAAGCTATCCATGGTGATAGGGCTTATAGAAGCGCTTGCTTCGGCAATGAAGATACCCGCCGTCATGTATATTCTGATCGGGCTCATGAGCGGAGAGCCAATGAAAAAATATATCTGCGGTTCTCTTGTAATCATGGCTGCCGCCGTTGTGGTCGGTGTGCTGTGCAAGAGATTTTCAACGGTGCTTCAGACGGAGGGCGGATACAATGCCGCCGCCTTTGCGAGGATCAAGATCGCAGAGCATCTGCGCTATCTGCCCATGGGCTATTTTAACGGGAGCAGCATCGGCGAGATATCCTCTGTCACGACCAATACCATGGAGGCACTCGGCGACGTTGCGACCCGCGTGGTCATGCTGACGACTCAGGGGATACTGGAGACCTCCATGATCGTTCTTATGATACTCTGCTTTGACTGGCGGATAGGCTTGATCTCCGCCGCCGGCGTGCTTGTTTTCTTACTGATAAACTCCAGGATGCAGAAGGCGGGCAAGAGCATTTCCGAGAATAAGGTCGCCTGTGACACGGAGCTCGTCAACCAGATCATGGAGTACATTCAGGGCATTGCGGAGGTGAAGTCCTATAACCTCCTCGGTGCGCAGGCGAAGAAGCTCAACGACGCAAACAAGGCCTGTGCCGAGGTCAACACAAAGATGGAGCTCACCTTTATACCCTATCACTTCTTCCAGACGGCAGTCACCAAAATCACCGGTGCCGTCATCGTAGCGTGCAGCGCGTATTTCTTCATAAGCGGCACAATGAGCGCAGTTTACGCCGTCGGTATGACTATCGCAGCATTCATGCTGTATGCAAGTCTTGAAAGCGCGGGGAGCTATTCCTCCCTTCTGCATACCGTCAGCGTGTGCGTGGACAAGGCAAACACCATTCTGGCACTGGATACGATGGATATCGACGGGAAGCAGATCAAGCCCGAAAATCATGATATCGAGCTCAGGCACGTTTCCTTCTCCTATGACAAGCGAAAGATCATTGACGATGTTTCTCTCTCCGTTCCGCAGAAGACGGCCACGGCAATCGTCGGTCCCTCCGGCGGCGGCAAGTCCACTCTCTGCAATCTGATCGCAAGGTTCTGGGACGTTGACTCCGGCGAGATCACGCTCGGCGGAGCGAATGTGAAGGACTACAGCATGAACAGCCTCATGGAGAACTTCGCGTTCGTGTTCCAGACGGTCTATCTTTTTGCCGATACGATCGAAAACAACATCAAGTTTGGCCGTCAGGACGCAACACACGATGAGGTCGTCGAGGCGGCAAAGAAGGCCTGCTGCCATGATTTTATCATGAAGCTGCCCGACGGCTACGATACCGTCATCGGCGAGGGCGGCGCAAGTCTCTCGGGCGGCGAGAAGCAGCGCATATCCATTGCCAGAGCCATTATGAAGGACGCGCCCATCATCATCCTCGACGAGGCGACCGCCAATGTAGACCCTGAGAACGAAAAAGAACTGGTGGATGCAGTGGAAGCACTCACAAAGGAGAAAACGATCATCATGATCGCCCACCGCCTGAAAACCGTGCGGCACGCGGATCAGATCGTGGTCGTGGACAAGGGCCGCATCGCGCAGCTCGGAACGCACGAGCAGCTCATGGCACAGGACGGCATTTACAGGCGCTTTGTCGATACCAGAACGCAGGCCGTCAGCTGGAAGCTGTAATATAATTCTAAATAAAGGAGCATTAACATGAATACAAAGCAGACGCTCAAGGGAAAGGATCTTATCAACATCGGAATTTACGCAGCGATATTCTGCGTCATCGTAACAGCCATCGCCATGCTCGGCTTTATACCGATCATGCTGCCGATGCTCTGCGTTTTTGTACCCATACTCGGCGGTATCCCGTACATGCTGTTTCTGACCAAGGTAGATAAATTCGGAATGATCAGCATCTTTTCCACTATTGTCGGGCTTTTCCTCTGGGTCACCGGAATGGGCTATTGGCCGACGATCTTCGGCGTCGTTTTCGGCGTGCTTACAGACCTCATTGCGAAGTCCGGAAATTACAAGAGCAGCAAGAAGGATATCCTGGGCTGCGGTGTCTTCAACATCGCTGTTTTCGGAAACTTCGTTCCTCTTTTCACCAATATTGAGGCATATTTCAGTACCCGCCAGAGCTTCGGCGAGGAGTACATCGGAACGCTGACCGGCATTTTCGCCAACACATGGCTCAT
>CAVDFD010000169.1:0-3435 GCA_963608145.1 Bacteroidaceae bacterium
ACCTGCTGGGCAAATGAAGCTCACGGAAAAATAGAGAAGAATGCTTACCCCCGACAGCTTTTGCACGTCGGGGGTAAAAAATATGTTGACTCTATAGTAGTTGTAGAGTTTAATATAACTGCCTGTAAGGAGTGATACCATGGAACGCAATCTGACTACCGGCAGCGTATTTAAAAACATCGTCATTTTCTCGCTGCCGTATTTTTTATCATATTTTCTGCAAACGCTCTACGGTCTGGCAGACCTCTTCATAATCGGCCAGTACGAGGGCGTGGCATCGACGACGGCGGTGTCCGTGGGCAGTCAGGTCATGCACATGCTGACCGTTATGATAGTCGGCCTTGCAATGGGCACGACGGTGTCGATAGGCCGTGCGGTCGGAGCGGGCGATAAAAAGCGCGTCTCGGCCTGCGTGGGCAACACCGTGACGCTGTTCATGCTCGTGTCGCTCGTGCTGACGGCGGCGCTCATACTGCTCGTGCGCCCGATAGTTTCCGTCATGTCAACGCCGTCTGAGGCGGTGGAGGGCACGGTGAGCTACCTTGTCATCTGCTTTGCCGGTATCCCGCTCATCACGGCCTACAACATCATAAGCAGCATCTTCCGCGGCATGGGCGACAGCAAAAGCCCCATGTATTTCATCGCCGTGGCCTGTGCGGTGAACATAGCGCTCGACTATCTGTTCATGGGCGCGATGGGTCTCGGCCCTGCGGGAGCCGCGCTCGGCACAACGCTTGCACAGGCGGTGAGCGTCGCGGTCGCGCTTATCGCGATCCGCCGCAGCAGGAGCATCACGCTTTCAAAAAGCGACCTGCGCCCGCGCAGCGGCGTTATGAGCCAGATACTTTCCATCGGCGTGCCCGTTGCGCTTCAGGACGGACTTATTCAGGTCGCCTTCATCCTCATAACCGTCATTGCAAACCGGCGCGGCCTCACCGATGCCGCCGCGGTCGGCATAGTCGAAAAGTTCATAAGCTTCGTGTTCCTCGTGCCCTCGTCGATGCTCTCGACGGTGTCGGCGCTCGGAGCGCAGAACCTCGGCGCGGGAAAGCCCGAGCGGGCAAGGCAGACGCTGTGGTATTCCATTGCCGTTGCAGCCGGCTTCGGCATGCTCGTGAGCGTACTTATCCAGTTCATTGCCGAGCCGGTAGTCGGCCTGTTCACGCGAGACGAGGCCGTCATCACAGCCGGAGGCCCGTATCTGCGCGGCTATATCTTCGACTGCCTCTTTGCAGGGATCCACTTCTGCTTCAGCGGCTATTTCTGTGCCTGCGGCAGGTCGATGATCTCGTTTATCCACAACATATCCGGCGTTGCGCTCGTGCGCGTTCCGGGTGCGTACCTCATGTCGAAAATGTTCCCCGCAACGCTGCTGCCCATGGGACTTGCAACGGCGGCGGGCTCTGTTCTGCAGGTCGTGATCTGCATCGCTGCCTACAGGATAATACGCCGCAGGGAGGTGCGGGCGCTTGGATAAGGACGAGCTTTTTTCCATCGGCGAGACGGCGCGTATGTTCGGCCTGAGCGTCGGCACGCTGCGCCACTACGAGGCTATAGGACTTGTGAGCCCCGAGTACGTCGATCCCGACACGGGGTATCGCTATTACAGCGTGCGGCAGTTTGAGCCGCTGAACACCGTCAGATACCTGCGCATGCTGGATATGCCGCTGTCCGAGATAGGCGGCTTTCTCAAAAACCGCGATGTCGGCAGCATCGAGCAGAAGCTTCTGCACCAGAAGGCCGAGATCGAGAAAAAGCAGCGCGAGCTTGAGATCATAGGGCGCAGGATAGATAAGCGCCTGAGCATGCTCGCCGACGCAAGAAGTGCGCCGCTCGACCGCATCGAGGAAAAAACGCTGCCGTCCTGCCGCATCCTGCGGATAGAAAGACCGCTGGAGCTTGACGACGCGCTCAACATGGAGCTGCCCATACGCAGGCTCGACGGCAGCCGCCGCGACACCGCTGTTTTTCTCGGCAAGGTCGGCGTAGGCATATCGAGGGAAAACCTGCTGGACGGGAAATACGATAAATACGACTGCGTTTTCATCATCCTCGACGAGGACGAGGCCGGAGACGGGGTGCAGGAGCTGCCGGAGGCGCGCTGCGTCACGCTCCGCTACTGCGGAAGCCACCGCGAGGCCGCCGCGCAGTATGAAAAGCTTGCGGCCTATATGCGCCGTCACGGGCTCAGCCCCGCCGGCTTTTCACGCGAGGTCACGATGATAGACTACGGCATGACGAGCGACCCCGAGCAGTTCGTAACACAGATAAGCATACCCGTTGAATAGATGAATAGAAAAAGCCCGCGTCAGACGACGCGGGCTTAAACTTTGTAATTATAAATTACTTCAGGCCGTACTTCTTGTTGAACTTATCAACGCGGCCACTGGTATCGACCAGCTTCTGCTTGCCGGTGTAGAAGGGGTGGCACTTCGAGCAGATCTCGACGCTGATGTTGGGGCGGGTCGAGCCGGTCTCGATAGTTGCGCCGCAGGCGCACTTTATAACGGTGGGCTGATAGTTAGGATGGATTCCTGCCTTCATTGTTCATATCTCCTCGTCATAGGCTATCTTGAGCACGCAGGGCGTGGTTACAAGACGCAAACGTTATTGTAGCACAGGCATTTTCCGATTGCAATAGTTTTTTTACATTTTAACGCATTCCCCCGAGTGCAGGAAGTACAGCACGCACTCGCGCACGGGCTTGCCTGTCATGCGCTCGGCTGCCCATGCGTAGGCTCTGAGCTGGCTTTCGTAGCTTTTTGCACGCTCGAGCGTCTCCTCGCCGCTGACGCGGTCGGTCTTATAGTCGATGATCGTTATCTCGCCGTGCTCGACTATCATGCAGTCGATAACGCCCTGCAGAAGCACGCTCTCGCCCTCACCGCCGGAAAAGAAGCTCTCCGCCGGACACAGCAGCGAAAATTTGAACTCGCGCCGCAGCTCATCGGCGGCCAATATGCGCTGTCCGAGCGGCGAGGCGAAAAGCCTCAGGATGCACTGCGTATCGACGGCCTCGGCCTGACGGGCGCTCAGAAAGCGCTCCGATACGAGCCGACGGAGCTCGCTTCGTATCTCCTCCTCGGAGCCTGTTTTGCCGTAGTCGATGTATTGCAGCAGCGCATGCGCCGCCGAGCCGCGCTGCGTGGGGCTGAGGCTCTGCTCCCGTCCGAGCTTCGGCGTGCGGAAGCTCGGCTTGGGTCCGGGCGCAAGGCTCGCAGCCTCCCCGTCGAGCTCCTCTAAGTGCTTGAGCTCCGTCGCCGTGAGCTTTGAGGGCAGCTGCGCCGCCGCCTCGTGCGGATACGAAAAAGCAAGGTTCCGCCGCAGTTTTTCGACGGCCTGCGCGTCCGCACGCGGCTTTTCAAGCTCGATCTCCTGCCGCTGCACCGCGGCGGCCTCATCCGCCGAGACGGTCGTCAGGCGGAGCTTGTCCCC
>CAVDFD010000170.1:0-3404 GCA_963608145.1 Bacteroidaceae bacterium
ACGCTGAATGATAAAATCAATTTCCGCCCCACGGTCGGACTCCCAGTAGTAGGTGCGGTATCCGTTGATACTCAGCTGCACATTGACATAATTTTCGGCCATACCACCCTTGAAATCGTTTAATTCTTCGACCATATAGAGAATGTCATTGGCGGCCAAATCCTTCTTGGCGCAAAGCAGTCCCAAGTCGGATACATAAATCTTGAACGCATCAATATCACGGTAGTTTTCCAAGGGCTTTTTGATTTGCTCGACCTTGTAAACCTGTGACACGATACCGGACAGGCAAAGCCATTCGATCGCATTTTCAAACTCGGAAGCCCGTCCGCCTTTTTTGATAAGCTTGTATTGGAAACGGGTATTCCTTTTTGAAAGCTGAACGGTTATATTGTCATAGGCAAGTCTGGTCTTTTTGATTTCATTCAAGTTGTTATATTTGCTCATGTCGTTGAGATAGCTTGCAAGTATCGTGTCCTGCGTGTGGCGCACAAGGATATAATCCTTAGTTTCGGCGAATTGCATCACGCACTCCGGCATGCCGCCGACCACGAGATACTGACGGTAAAGCTGCATTGCGGCGTCATGCAGGGCAGACGGCAGCGGTGTGTCGGTTTGGAAGCATTCTTTTATCTGCGCAACTAAATCGGCCTCGCCGAGCGCCAGCATGAATTCCTCCATATCCATGGGATAAAGCGTTTTCATATCGGCTTTTCCGACAGGGAAGGAGAATTTAGCCCTGCTCACCGCAACGCCGAGCAGACTGCCGGCAACTATGATATGATACTCTGGAGCCTCCTCGCAAAAGTATTTAAGCGAAGTCAGCGCCCTTTCGCAGAGCTGCACCTCATCAAAGACTATCAGTGTCCTTTCCCTTATAATGGTCTGTCCTGCGATATGTGACAAAATCGGGATCAGGTAATCAGGACTGATGCTTTCCTCAAAGGTCTCGTTCAGCTTTGGATTGGTCTCGAAATTAAAATACGCCACATTTTCGTAGTGGGTGCGCCCGAACTCCAGAACGGAATATGTCTTTCCGACCTGTCTTGCTCCCTGCAAAATAAGGGGCTTGCGGTGTTCACTTTCTTTCCATGCTTCCAAAAAGCTTATAATTTTTCTATACATGTTCAGCCCTCCTTGACCTTGACGTATATAGTATAATCAACATTCGTGTAAAAATCAACGATAAATTCTCTAAATTTCACACTAAATTACACGAATAATTTTGAAAAATTCGCACCATACGACATGAATGCCGCAATTTCATTATTTTGCGCAGCGCAGAGCACAGAGAATGACAACTTCGCATAAGTGTGCTATAATCCCTCATAAAGGGAGGGAGGCCGCTTATGCGAATTGTTTTTTGCGATGATGATGCTTTCATCCTGCGTCAGCTTCAAGGCTATGTGGAAGAATTTTTTGACGGTTTAGGCGGCCCGAAGCCGGAGTATGTATCCTTTTGCTCGGGGGATGCGCTGATCAGTCAGGCCGACAAATTTGATATCGCGTTTCTTGATGTGGAGATGCCGGGAACCAGCGGGATACACGCCGGAATCAAGCTCAAGGAGAAAAATCCGAGGATAAAGATATTCATTGTGACGGCATATCCGGACTATCTGGATGAGGCCATGCGCTTTCAGGTTTTTCGCTATCTGTCCAAGCCCATAGATAAGACAAGGCTGTTTCGCAACCTGAAGGACGCAGTCTATGCATATAACATCGAGACGCACGAGTTTCCTATCGTAACAAGCGACGGCGTTTTCGTGCGTAGAGCCGAGGAGATCATCTGCGTGGAAACATCAAACAGAAAAACGGTCGTCCACACGACCGACGGTGATTTTATAAGCGGCAAAAACATGGAGTATTGGTGCGAAACTCTCTCATTGCCCTGCTTTTATCTGACGCATCGCAGCTATCTTATCAACATGCGCTTTGTTAACCGCATTGAAAAGGATGCAGTGCTGCTCAGAAACGGAGCTGAGCAGATAACGGCGTTTTTATCCAGAAGGAAATATGCCGGCTTCAAGGATACATACCTGATGTATATGGAGAGCACAAAATGATTGAGGAAAGACTGTGCTTTGCGGCGGTGTTTGTCGCCGAAGCGCTCATCACATGGCTGTATTGCGAATATCTGTTGAGTCGGAAACAGCAGCGGCTGCACTTGATATGCACATTTGCAGCTGGGTATATCGCGTTATTTGCCTGCTCTTTTTTGAGCAACACTACGCTCAATGCTGTCTCATTCTGCGCAGTTAATTTCATCTTGATAAGGTACAACTATCGCTGCAATGTCAAAATGGCACTGCTGCACACCGCGTTTTTATGCTTTATCATGGTCGGAGCCGAGCTGATTATTGACCTTATTATCGGCCTGTTCGGATACTCCTTTGCCGCCTATACCTACGATTTTCATATCATGCTCGTGTTTGCCGTTCTCAGCAAGCTGCTCTATCTTCTGTTCTCGATAATCGGTTCACGAATATTTGCGCCGCAAAAGGGCGCAGACAGGGAGCCTCGCCTGATGCTGATGTTCTGTGTTCTTCCGCTGCTGTCCTCTTTTGTCGCCGTGACCACGGTGTATTTCGGTCTGAAAGACGGAATGACGGGAAACAGCGGGCTTATGACGATCATAACGGTCGTAACATTGTTGATCGCCAATCTGATTTTTCTTTTCCTTTTCAACTATCTGCAGAGTGCAAATGAGGAAAAGCTTCAGCTGCAGCTGAGCCTGCAAAAGGAGCAGGCCGATGCCGCTTATTACGATGTGCTTCAGAAACAGCTTGAAAACCAGCGAATTTTGATACATGATATCAAAAAACATCTGGGCACTATTGATGCTCTGGCAAAGCAGAGCGCATCAACGGAGATCGAAAATTATATTTCGGGTCTGGAAACAACATTTGAGCCGTTTAAACAGGCAAAGCTCTGCAGCGACCCGATTTTGAATCTGCTTCTGATACGGTTTCGGGATGAGTGCAGCGGGCGCGGAGTTCAGTTCCACTGTGATGTCCGCGAGAATGCCGTCGCCTTTTCGGATGCCCCGAGCATCACGGCTTTATACGGCAATCTGCTTTCCAATGCGTTGGAAGCGGCAGAAGCCTCGGCTGCAAAACAAATCGAATTGTCCGTTACGAAAAACGAGGCGCAGTCTGTCGTTGTTTCCGTCGTTAACTCCTGTGATGCCGCCCCTATCTCCGACGGCTGCGGCGGATATTTCACGAAGAAGTCAGGCCGCATACCGCATGGAATCGGCCTGCGAAGCATAAGCAGAGTAGTGGCAAAATACCACGGGGTCGCGGCCATGTATTACGACGCAGAAAACAAGCAGTTCCACCATGTGATTCAATTCCCCGAATTTGATTAAGAAAAGAGCTACCTGACTTCATCTGAAATCAGATAGCTCT
>CAVDFD010000171.1:0-3402 GCA_963608145.1 Bacteroidaceae bacterium
GCCATGACTGCGGCGGACTGGCCGCGTGTTGCGATGCCGTTGGGCGCATAGCTGCCGTCGGGGTAGCCCTGGATAACGCCGATGTTCGCCATCACGTCCACGGCCTCGCGGTAGCTTTCGGAGATGCTGCCGTAGTCACGGAAGGCGTTCGGCGCACGGCACCCGTCAAGCACAGCGCCGCTCACGCCGAGGCTCAGGAAGCGGTAGGCAAACGCCGCCATCTGCGCACGGCTTATGCTGGCGTTCGGGCGGAAGCTGTTGTCGGCAAAGCCCATGATGATGCCGGCTCTCGTGCCCCATTTCACCGCCGCGGTATAGACCTCCGCGATGCTCCCGCAGTCGGAAAAGCCGAGCTGCACATCCGGCGCGGGCGGACGACCGCCCATGTTATAGAGCATCATGATAAACTGGGCGCGGGTGACGTTCATGTTGGGGCGGAACGTGCCGTCGGGAAAGCCGCCGACGATATCGGCCATGTAGCAGGTGACGATATAGTCGCGGCACCAGCCGGCGATATCCGAAAACGGCTCGCTTGCGTCGGCGCACACGAGCTGCGCTGTGCCGAAGCTGTTGCCGAGGCCGATATCGATCGCCTTCCACTGCGCGATCGAGCCTGCGTAGTAAACGCTTTTGAGGCCGTACACGTCGTCAAATGCGCTGTCACCGATGCGGTGCAGCGTCAGCGGCAGCTCAAGCTCCGCGATAAGGCCGCAGCCGGAGAATGCGGCGCTGCCGATAGCCGTCACGCCGTCTGCGACGATGAGCCGTCTAACCTCGCCGCGGCGGGAATACCACGGAGCGTCGCCAAGCTCGAAGTCGGCCATGTCCCCCGTGCCGGATATGCTCAGCACGCCGCTGTCAGACAGCGACCAGCTTACATTCTCGCCGCAGCTGCCGTCGGCCAGCGCGGACAGCGGCAGGGCGGTACACAGCAAAAGCAGCGCCAAAAACGCGCCGAGTGCTCGCTTTTTCATATGCTCACTCCTGATTGTAAAAAACAGCTCCGCGCCTGAGACGCGGAGCTGCTGAAATTATTGAAATTACTTGGACGAGAAGTCGCGGTAAATGAAGGTGACTGCCTGAGCGCGGGTGCATGCGGTGCCGGGCTCGAAGCTGGTCTTGGTGATGCCCTGAGTGATGCCCTTATCGACTGCCCACATGATGGCGTTGTAGTACACGCTGGAGGAGCTTACGTCGCTGAAGCTGTTCAGAGTGCTCACGATGGGCTGACCCTCATAGCGCCACAGGAAGGTGACGATCTGAGCGCGGGTGCAGGCTGCGTTCGGGCTGAAGGTGGTTGCGGTCGTGCCGGTGGTGATGCCCTTGGAAACAGCCCAGAGGATAGCGTTGTAGTACGGGCTCTTGGACGAAACGTCGGTGAACGGATTCTTCACGGTAGCCGCGACCTCGGGCGAGCCTGCTGCGCGGTACAGGAAGGTGACGATCTGAGCGCGGGTGCACTTGTCGTTTACGCCGAAGGTGCCGTCGGTCTTGCCTTCGGTCACGCCGTTTTCATATGCCCAGAGGATAGCGTTGTAGTAAGGACCTGCCTTAACGTCGCTGAACGGATTGTAGCCGTGCTGCTTTGCGTCGCAGCGGGTGCAGACACCCTTGATGTAGCTGTGGCCGAGAGCATTGATGACCTCGCCCTTCTTGACGGTCTCCTTGCAGACGGTGCAGACGGTGTCGCCGGTGTAGCCTGCCTCGGTGCAGGTCGCTTCCTTGGCGTTCTGAACCTCGGTCTTGTGGCCGAGCGCGGGAACAGTCTCCTGAGCGGTCAGAACGGTCTTGCAGACAGAGCAGATGGTGCCCTTGGTGATGCCTGCCTCGGTGCAGGTGGGAGCCTTTGCCGCAACGTCAACGGGAACGTGCTCGAGCATGGGAACTTCCTTGCCCTCTTCCATGACGGTGCCGCAGAACTTGCAGACCTTGTCGCCGGTGTAGCCGACCTCGGTGCAGGTGGCTTCCTTGACGTTTGCAAGCTTGTCGGCAGCGGTGTGCGCTACCATGGCGGTGAGCTCGGTGTACAGAGTGCCGTCTTTGTAAAGCTTCTCGCCGCAGACCTTGCACTGCTTATAGCTCAGACCCTGATGCTCGCAGGTCGCGTCAACGATGGACACGAGCTGGTAATCGTGCTTGCCGGGGGCGGTGAGCTTGATGGTCTTGGTCTCGTCGCCGGTGGGATCGCCGCAGCGGGTGCACTTCTTGTAGTTTACATACTCAAAGCCGTCCTCAAGGCAGGTAGCTGCCTGACCCTCGACGAGGACATAGTTGTGGCCGAGTGCCTTCTTCTCAGCACCGTCCTTGTGCTGGACCTCGCCGTTCTTGTCGATCCAGTAAAGGGTCGCTGCATGGCCTGCTTCGGTGCAGGTGGGGTCTTCCGCGTCGTCGCCGTACCACTGGGTGAGGTGCTTGATGGAAGCGCCGCCGACGTATCTGCAATCATCGCACTTGATGGTGTCGGCCTTACCATTGTCCCACTTCTTGGTCGTTTCGTTGTAGGAGGGGAATTCGCCGTCATTTGCGTTAGTAACCTTGTGCGTTATCTCATCGCCGACCTTGAAGCCCATGCCGCAGTCGGGGCAGACCTTGTCGCCGGTGTATCCGGCTTCAAAATCAGCAGTTCCTTCTACTTTTTCATACTCGCCGGTCTCTACGTTGAGCTTATACTGCACGCCGCCGACGGTCGAGATGTGAGAAGCTGCCTTTGCAGGCTCGAGAGTTACGGTAGCACCGTTTTTATCGACGGTTGTAGTCTCTTTCGTGACCGCTACGAGCTGGCTTTCATCCTCGTGCTTGGGGTTGGTGGGCGCAAACATGTTGTAAACCTCACGAACACGGTTTGCATATGCGGTGGCGCTGCTGAAATCGGAAAGCTTCAGCAGATCGGTTGCCTCGGTCTCGTTATCGAACGCGACAGGGTCGCCGCAGAGCTTGCAGATAGCGTAGCCGTAGCCGGACTCGGTGCAGGTCGGCTCCTGAATGACCTTGAAGTCGGAATAGACGTGCTTAAGCGCATCCTCGACCTTGTATGCCTTGTTGCCGAAGTCCTTTGCGGCAAATGCCTTGCCGCACTCTGCGCAGTAGCTTACGACGAGGCCGGGGTTACGGCAGCTTGCCGTAATGACGGTCATGGTCTTGCCTTCTTTGCAGGTTCTGCACTGATCCCAGAGCAGTGCAAATGCCTTGATGGAGATCGAGCTTTCGTCGATCTCGCCGCAGTTTTTGCATACCTTTACGCTTACGCCGGGGGTCTTGGCATCAGCGTCCTTCTTGATGCTGACTGTGGTGTACTTATGATCGCCGCCCTCCGGATCTGCCGGACAGACATCTGCGCCTGCGGCCAGAGCGCTTGCAGGCAGCAGGGAAGCGATCATGAGAACTGCCATCAGCATGCTGATA
>CAVDFD010000172.1:0-3369 GCA_963608145.1 Bacteroidaceae bacterium
CTACCTGCACTCGTGGCCAGGCTGTCACCTTTATCTACCGCGCAAGCAAGTAATACTTTTTCTCATACATCCGGCACGTTTTGTGCCGGATGTAGTTTTTTTCGTATAATCGGCAATATCTTTTGTTGTAATTGACAGTTGACTTTTACCGTTTAAAGCGCTATTATTTCGACATGAAAAACACGGTGGCCTCCACCGGACAATTGACGAAAGGAGATACGGCAATGAACATCCGCACGGCAAACGCAATGATGAATACCGGCAGACGCGACGTGTCTGCGATCTCCTATTACTCCTTTAGAGCGGTCTGCTTTGCAGACCGATATTTTGCTGCTCTAAAATTGTCCGACCGGTGTGAACGCCCCGAATGTGTTTTCTGATTACGGAAAGATCAGGGTGCTGCCATCCGGCGGTGCCCTGTTTTTTTATTAAGGTCATTTTTTCAATTTAAATCAGTAAAGGAGAAAAACAAGATGAAAAAGAAGATCACGGCTTTGGTCATGGCAGCTGCAATGTGTCTGAGCTTCGCGGCCTGCGGAAGCGACAGCAGCGATAACGGCAGCGATGCCGCTGCAAAGGACAGCTATGTTGTCGGCATATGCCAGCTGGTGCAGCATCAGGCTCTCGACGCTGCGACTCAGGGCTTCAAGGACGCTCTGACCGAGGAGCTCGGCGACAAGGTCGAGTTCGTTGAGCAGAATGCATCCAACGATATCGCAACCTGCGGAACCATCTGCAATGGCTTCGTTTCCGACGGTGTTGACCTCATCCTTGCAAACGCTACTCCGGCGCTTCAGGCGGCTGTTGCGGCGACCCAGACTATCCCCATCCTCGGCACTGCCGTCACCGAGTACGGCGTTGCGCTTGATATTGATAACTTCAGCGGCACCGTCGGCGGCAACGTCTCCGGCACCTCCGACCTCGCACCGCTCGATCAGCAGGCGGCAATGTTCTCCGAACTCCTGCCCGAGGCAAAGACCATCGGCATCCTCTACTGCTCGGCTGAGGCAAACTCCGTATATCAGGCAGAGGTAGTCAAGGCAGCTCTTGAAAAGGACGGCCTGACCGTCAAGGTCTACACCTTCGCAGACTCCAACGATGTTGCAACCGTCACCGCAACCGCATGCGACGAGTGCGACGCACTGTACATCCCCACCGATAACACCGCCGCCTCCTGCGCAGAGGCAATAAACAACGTGGCTCTGCCCGCAAAGACCCCCATCATCGCAGGCGAGGAAGGCATCGCAACCGGCTGCGGCATTGCGACCCTGTCGATCGACTACTACCAGCTCGGCGTTACCACCGGCAAGATGGCTGCAAAGATCCTCACCGGTGAGAGCGATATCTCCACCATGCCCATCGAGTACTACCAGAACCCCGTCAAGAAGTACAACGCCGATATCTGCGAGCAGCTCGGCATCACCGTTCCCTCCGATTACACCGCTATCGGCTGATAAATCACAAAAACTCCGACGGGCAGCTTATGCTGACCCGTCGGTCTGGAAATGAGGTCTGAAAATGACAATGTCCGTTTACCTGTCCGCTCTGAGCGTGACAAACCTTATAGGAAGAATGCCGGCTGCCGTGGCGCAGGGCGTGATCTGGGGTCTTATGGCGCTGGGTGTGTTCATAACCTTCCGCCTGCTCGATATCCCCGACATGACCGTTGACGGCTCGTTTGCAACAGGCGGAGCGGTTACGGTAATGCTCCTGCTGGCCGGTATGCCCGCGTGGGCGGCGCTGCTGATAGCGATAGTCGTCGGCGTAGTGACTGGCCTGTGCACCGGCTTTCTGCACACAAAGCTCGGCATTCCGGCCATTCTCGCCGGTATTCTGACGCAGTTTGCGCTGTATTCGATCAACCTGCGCATTATGACGCGGGCAAACCAGACGGCCAGCGTGCAGAAGTTCGGCATGATCTGGGAAAACGGCAACGGCTTCCTCGTGTCCTCGCTGCACATCCCGCAGGCAATTCTGGTCGGACTTGTCATTGCAGCCATTATAGTCGCCCTTTCCTACTGGTACTTCGGCACCGAGCAGGGAAGCGCACTGCGCGCAACGGGCAATAACCCCGCCATGAGCCGCGCACAGGGCATACACATCGAAACCATGAAGGTCATCGGACTCGGCATCTCCAACGGCATCGTAGCCCTCGCGGGCGGACTTATGACCCAGTTTCAGGGTACTGCTGATGTCAGCATGGGACGCGGCGCCATCGTCATCGGCCTTGCGGCCATCGTTATCGGCGAGATACTGTGCGACGCGATATTCAGCAAGGGCTGCAACTTTGCCGTGAAGCTCTGCTTCATCATCTTCGGCGGCATCATCTACTACGCCGTCATGGTAGTCATTCTGTGGCTCAAGCTCGACCCGAACGATCTGAAGCTGTTCACCGCCATCATCGTTGCGATATTCCTTGCGATACCGCAGCTCAAGGCGCGGTCAAAAAGCTCGTTTTCACGTTCAGGCAAAAGAGCGGCAAGCGAAAGGAGCGAGGCATAATGCTGGAGATAAAAAACGTTTCGAAGACCTTTAATCCTGGAACCATAAACGAAAAGCATGCGCTGTCAAACCTGAGCCTCAGCCTCAACGACGGTGATTTCGTCACCGTGATCGGCGGCAACGGCGCGGGCAAATCGACGCTTTTAAACGCCGTCGCGGGTGTGTGGCCGGTCGATTCCGGCGCGATACTCATCGACGGCGAGGATGTTACCGGCATGCCCGAGTACAAGCGCGCAAAGTACATCGGCAGGGTGTTTCAGGATCCCATGATGGGCACAGCGCCCAACATGCAGATCGAGGAAAACCTTGCGCTGGCCATGCGCCGCGGAAAAAAGCGCGGTCTGAAATGGGGAGTGACGAGCGCCGAACGAGAGGCATACCGCGCAAAACTTGCGACCCTCGGCCTCGGCCTTGAGGACAGGCTCACCGCCAAGGTCGGCCTGCTCTCCGGCGGCCAGCGTCAGGCGCTGACGCTGCTCATGGCCTCGCTCCAGACTCCGAAGCTGCTGCTTCTGGACGAGCACACCGCAGCCCTCGACCCCGGCACTGCCAAAAAGGTGCTTGAGCTTTCCGATACGATCATCAGCGAAAACAAGCTCACCGCGCTCATGATAACGCACAACATGACCGATGCGATCCGTCACGGCAACCGCCTTATCATGATGGACAGAGGCCGCATCGTCCTCGACATATCCGGAGAGGAGAAAAGCCGCCTGACCAAGGCCGACCTCCTCGAACGCTTTGCAGAAAAGGCCGGCGTTCAGGAAGAAACCGATGCCGTACTGCTGTCGTGAGACATAATAAAATACAGTAAAAACCGCCCGTGAGCTTTTCTCACGGGCGGTTTTAGTATGTGATGACCCATAA
>CAVDFD010000173.1:0-3364 GCA_963608145.1 Bacteroidaceae bacterium
AAGCCTCCGATTTACATAATGTGTTGATAACTTTGTTGAAAGTGTGCAAAACCATTGTATTTTAAGGCTTTTGTTCATGTTCTGTTAACGAATTGTTACAAATTGAGAGGGTGAAGACAATGAAAAGGATAATTTCCGTGCTGCTTTGCTGCGCAATGCTGGGAACATTGTGCGCCTGCCAGCACGTTATAGACCTCGAAAAGCGCACGCCCGTGCCGCGTTTTGACGTGACGGCAAGCTACAGCTTCACCGATAAAGAGCTCACGAACGCCGACGGCGTTCCGTATTACAGGCAGAGCCTCGGCACGGCGCAGATCAGCTCGAAGGACGAGCACGCAGCCGAGCGCATAAACGCATCGCTTGCCGAGCTCTATGTAAAGTTCAAGGCCGATGCCGAGTACACGCAGCGCGTTGCCGAGGATCAGACCGAGGGCGAGATCATCGAGCTGAGCTACCGCTGCACGCCGAGCGTCACGCGCTGCGATACGCGGGCGCTGAGCGTCGTGTTCGACGTTTCGCAGGATATCGGCGGCCTGCACGCCGACTTCACGCGCATAAGCCGCAGCTATGATGCCGACAGCGGCACACTGCTGAGCCTTGCGGATATCGCAAAGAACGAGGAGCAGCTCAAGACCTTCATCAAGAACTACGTCATCGGCCTTGCCGCCGGAGACGAGTACAAGGAAAACGGCGAGAGCATACTCTTTGACGATTTCGAGACCACCATCGGCGAGCTCGTCGATGCGGGCAGCAACTGGTACCTCAACGACGAGGGGCTTGTCTTCTATGCCAATCCCTACGACATCGCGCCCTACAGCAGCGGCGTGCTGCTGTTTGAGATACCCTATTCCGCGCTCGAGGAGTTTCTGAGCGTGGAGCTTGCGCCGGTCGATTATGAGGGCGAAAACGGCATGATCCTCGCCGACAACGGCTTCACCGTGGATCGTGACAGCCTCAAGATACTCGACACGGTGACGGTCGATGCCGAGGGGCAGAGCGTCGTGCTCTCAGCCGAGGAGACGGTGTACAACGTAAGGGTCTACACCGAAAGCCGCACGCTGTGGCAGCGCAACTACCTCACCAGCGGCGAGGGCGTGGAGGTCATAAGCTACATCCCCGACGTTATGCCGAATATCGCCGTGCGCTATGAGCTTGCAGACGGCACGGAGGTCGTCCGCGGCATATACCAGAGCGGCAAGGACGGCTCGATACTGCTCGTTGATCTCCAGACCTCGGACATTGAGGAGGGCTTTGCAAAGCTCTGGCCGGTCGAGGGCGACGAGGTCAGGAACTTCTGAGGAGCGGACAATGGAAAGACTTGCGAAAATCCGCGGCGGGCTCATTGACCTCGGGCTCGACGCGGTGCTGATAACGGACGAGCTCAACCAGCGCTACGCGACGGGCTTCGCCTTCACGGACGGCGCTGTGCTCGTGACGCTCGACAGGGCGTTTCTGATCACCGACTCGCGCTATATCGAGGCCGCGGAGAAGAGCGTTTCGCACGATATCACGCTGCGCATGTTCGGCGCGGGCAAGCGCCTTACGGAGCTCGTGCGCGAGGCGATGACCGAGTGCGGAGTGACAACGCTCGGCGCGGAGGAGTTTTCCCTCTCGCACGGGGCGTATCTGGGCTGGCAGAGGGCGCTGGGAGTGCAGCTGCACCCGTGTCAGAGCCTGTTCAACACGCTGCGCGCCTCGAAGGACGAGAGCGAAAAGCGCAGCATGCGCCGTGCTCAGGCGATCGCGGAAAAGGCGCTCGACGACGTTCTGCGCATCATACGCCCCGGCGTATCCGAGCGCGATATTGCCGCCGAGATCACCTACAGGCTCTTAAAGCACGGCGGCGAGGGCAACAGCTTTGACCCCATCGCCGTCACGGGAGCAAACTCCAGCATGCCGCACGGCGTGCCCTCGGACGCACTTGTGCGCGAGGGCGATTTTGTGACCATGGACTTCGGCTGCAAAAAGGACGGCTACTGCTCGGACATGACGCGCACCGTCGCGGTCGGCTATGCTACCGACGAGATGAAAAACGTCTACGGCACCGTGCTGCGCGCCCAGCTTGCGGGCATCGCCAGAGCCGCCGCCGGAGTCACGGGCGCGGAGATAGACGGCGCTGCGCGCAGGGTCATTGCCGACGCGGGCTACGGCGAGTATTTCGGGCACAGCTTCGGGCACTCGCTGGGGCTTTATATCCACGAAAGTCCGGCGGCTGCACCGTCGGTGAATACGCCGATGCCGGACGGCGCGGTGATATCAGCCGAGCCCGGCATATATCTGCCCGAAAAGTTCGGCGTGAGGATCGAGGATGTGCTCATCCTGCACGAGGGCGGCTGCGAGGACATTACAAAGGCGGACAAGGAACTGATAATTTTATAGAGGGAGAGAGACAATGGCAAAGGGCAACAAGAAAAAGGGTAAGAAATTTGACCTGTCGATGACACCGTTTCTGTACATCGGCTTCATCGTCGTGTGCGCAACGGCGCTGCTGCAAAGCTTCATTCCGAACTTTCCGGCGGGGCTGCGGAACATACTGTACATAATCGGAGTTCTGGCAATGATAGTGTATATGTTCCAGATCGCGTTCGAAAAACGCACCGGAAAACGCGAAAATGACGCTCCGGCAAAGGAAAATAAGAGCAAAAGACTAAAATAATCTTGCAATATGGCACATTTTAATGTAGACTATTAAGGCTATAGACTAATTTAATTCAAGACTTCACATAGGAGGATTTCCATTATGCCTATTACAGCAGGTGATTTCAGAAACGGTGTTACTTTTGAGATGGACGGCCAGGTCATGCAGGTCGTCTCCTTCCAGCACGTCAAGCCCGGCAAGGGCGCGGCCTTTGTCCGCACCAAGATGAAGAACGTCATCACCGGCGCAGTCACCGAGACTTCCTTTAACCCCACCGCAAAGTTCGAGAGCGCTACGGTCGAGCGCAAGACCATGGAATACAGCTACAACGACGGCAGCCTCTATTACTTCATGGATCCCGAGACCTATGAGCTCGAGCCCGTTGACGAGTCCAACCTCGGCGACAGCTTCAAGTTCGTAAAAGAGAATATGGAGTGCACCATCTACTCCTACAAGGGCAAGGTCTACAACGTCGAGCCGCCCTTCTTCGTCGATCTCGTCGTCACCGACACCGACCCCGGCTTTGCAGGCAACACCGCTACCAACGCGACCAAGCCCGCGACCCTCGAGACCGGCGCGGAGGTAAAGGTCCCCCTCTTCATCGAGCCCGGCGAGAAGATTCAGATCGACACCCGTACCGGCGAGTACCTCAGCCGCTCCAAGTGATTTTAGAGGCGCATTGAGGCTGTGCTTATACGTTGATTGCGTGAACACGGTATCGAGACA
>CAVDFD010000174.1:0-3348 GCA_963608145.1 Bacteroidaceae bacterium
GCAATCCGAAAATGCGTTTAGATTTGCCACTATTTTTGTAAGGTTACTGCAGCCCCTGAAAACACCGGTTCCGATTCTTGTCACGATGTCCGGAATAGTTATGCTTGTAAGGCTGCTGCAGCCGGAGAAAGCGCTTTCGCCGATACTCGTTATGCTGTCGGGTATAACTATGTTTGTAAGGCTGCTGCAGCCGGAGAAAGCGCTTTCGCCGATACTCGTTACACCGTCGGGAATGGCTATGCTTGTCAGACTGTTGCAATCATCGAAGGCCCGATCTCCAATACTCGTTACGCCGTTGGGTATAGTTATGTCTGTAAGTCTGACGCAGGTATAGAAAACACGGTCTCCGATACTCGTCACACCGTCGGGAATAGCTATACTTGTAAGGCTGTGGCACTGCTGAAACGCCGCGTGCCCGATACTCACGACGCCGCCGGGAATGGCTATGCTTGTCAATTTGCTGCAGAAGCTGAAAGCACCGTCCCCAATGCTCGTCACACTGTCGGGTATAGTTATGCTCGCAAGACCGGTACACCACTCAAACGCCGCGTATCCGATACTTGTTACGCCATTAGGAACAGCGTATGAAGTATCGACTTTCCCTTCCGGATATCTAATGACCGTCGTTCTGTCTTTGCTGAGCAAAATTCCATTTTCGGAGCTGTATGCGGAATTGCCTTCCGCAACATTTATATTCATAAGATCGCCGCAGAAGGTGAAAGCCACTTTCCCGATACTCTTTACCGTGTCGGGTATGGTTACGGCGGTAAGACAGGCGCAGCCCCGGAAAGCCAGATCTCCGATGCTCGTCACACCGTCAGGGATGATGATGCTCTTGAGGTTTTTGCAATCGGCGAAAGCCGAGCTTCCGATTTTCTTCACGCCATCAGGAATAACGACCTCGGTTTCGCCGGGCTCGGCTATGTATTTTTTTAAAACTCCGTTTTTAATTTCAAAGCTCATGATATTTCTCCTTATACTTTTAAATTTCCGCTATATGCCGCCTGCTGTTGTTTAAATCTCGTCTTTCTGCAAAACGAGTTTGATCACCCAGGGGGGGATGTCTTCGGGGATTGGCCATCGATCATTTTCAACGAACACGAAAGCAACCTCGTAGTCAGGCTTTTTCTCGGGGAATATCCCATATCCGTCTGTAAAATAAATCATACCTTTTAGATTTTGGAACGCTCCCTTGCGAATCAGATCATCAACATATGAAAACAGCTGGACTTCGTTGTTTCCGCCGAAGCCGCGCAGCTTCATTGTTTTCATATACTCGTCGAATTCATCCTGTGAAGTGATTTTCTTGTCCTCCTGAATTTTATCATCGCACTGAATAATATGTAAATTAATTTTTGAAAAGAAACTCTCCGTGCTTTTCATAACGTTATATGTCTTCTGCACGAACAGCTGAACCAAATCTCCCGTGACTGAGCCGGATGTGTCTATCGCAAGCACGAATTCCTTTATTCGTTTCACATCCTTGTATTCGAGCGGCTCGATAAGCGGCATTTTTTCATAAAGCTTCATGCCGTAGGTGTAGAAAATATAGTCAAATTCATCATCGTTAAGCTTCATTGCCTCGCCCATGACGGCAAAACGGCGAAGGAAAGCGGAATAATCATACTTTTCGCGCGTGACCGCCTGCAAATTTTGGGTCAGCCCCCTTGAAACTCCGTCGCGTCCGTTAGAGAAGGTCTCTATATCTGTCTGTATCCGCTTTGCAATATCCTCCCATTCCTGCATGAGCGCCTCTTTTGATAGTGCTTGGTAACTGTATCCTTTGCTTTTGCTGCTATCGTCGTCGGATTCTGTTATGGCGAAAGCAGAGGAAAATGCCTCAGGAGCATACCAAATCCCATGGTCATCAGCACAGAAGTTTTCCCGAAGCTCGCGCAGCTGCTCCTTGTCATAGCACTTTTCCCGCAGGTAGTGATATATTTTTTCCGCCGTTATCTGCTTCACATTCTGTCGTAGCTTGCTTATAAATACCGTCTGCGCAGCTTCTCTTTTGCACTTGACGCAGGCAATGTTAAGTTCGCTTATCGCGTTTTCGGCGGCAATATCGCATGCCAAGTCCCATGCGTCGGTATCAACGAGCGTACTCACAAATGCGTGGTGGAAGATGCAGTGGCACACCATATGCAGATAGTCGCGCACGACGGCGTTTTTCTCGCCCTTGTATCGTCTGAGCACCCACATCGGATTATAAAAAATGCACCTGCCGTTCACGGCGACGGAGTCACTGCCAGGTCTGTATTCAAGGCTGCTGAGCGCCATATCCAAAAATCGAAGATTGACAAGAAGCGTATTGCGCGACAGGCGCAGTATGTCCTGCGCCAGCTTGTCCGCCTTCTCAACATTTTCAATACTCATCGACATGTTAAATTCTCCCGCTTATAATTCTGTGCAGCAATAGCAATTTAGGCATCTGTCATCAGTCGGATTTTGTGATTTATATCTAATTATATCGTATTTTTTAATAATAGCAAGAAACTTTAACGGCAGCGCTGCTTTACTCACAAATTCATGCTGCGCTGTGCCTTTTTGCTCAGATATCTTGACATAATATATATATATAATTTGTTCTATCAAGCTGCGGCGAAACATGATGCACGCTATGCCGTCATAAGGCCGCGGCAAATAAAACGAAATAATAAATATCAGGAGGATGGATTATGGGCAGGTATCGTATGCTTTCAATGGAAGTGGAGTCGGAAGATCAGCTGCGCTGGGCTACAGAAATGCTGATATATGCATCGCGGGGAGCTCTACTGTATGGTTTAGAGTTTGCGGATGATTTGGATGCCGACAAAGACGAGGTTCTTCGTTATTACAACGGAACGCTTATAGCGGAGGAACAGAAAAAGTTTTCGGATTATTTCTCGAAAATGCGAGCTGAGCAAGATATAAAATGGCGTGTGGATGGTAAAAAAATCACTGCATTTCCGACTATTAATAATGAATGCTTTGCTTACATGGGCGGATACTACGACATGTGTGAGGAAATTGTCACGGCTAATCCGAAGCTGGAGTTTGTCTTTAAGGCTGAGTATGCGGATAGTGCCATAGATGTAGATTCTAAAACCGTATGCGAAGTTCAGAACGGAAAGTTCTACTATGAAACAGAGGAATTCCATCCGTGGATCGAAGATCCGGAACACAAAGAGCAGTATCATATTGTCGAGGGTGAGCTGGTCAACGGAAAATATGAGTTTGAGGTTGTCAGTGAATTCGACGAAGGCGAGGACTGCTTATAAGTAAGCTCATGAAACGGTTTTAACTACAAAAATCCTCCGTGACGGCGCAAAACAGAAGCGCCTACACGGAGGTTTTTGACATAAGTGT
>CAVDFD010000175.1:0-3265 GCA_963608145.1 Bacteroidaceae bacterium
GCAGCTGCGTCAAAAACCATAACAAGCGGAACAGGCAAGCCTGTTCCCTACAGGGTGCAGAGGAAATTTTTAAAGAAATCTGCCTCGCACTCGCGGGACGCGAAACGCCGTAGTTTATTCCAGAGTTTCGATACCGTGCCACCGCAATATGCGTATCCGCAGCTGCGTCAATCCGCCTCTGAAAAACCGATGCGGTCGAGCTCGCCGTCGCGATCCCAGAGGAAATCGAGCCTGAGCTCTCTGCCCTCTTTTATGCGCTTGAGGTTCTCGATATGCTTGGAGAGCATGGGCAGGGTAACGAGTCCGAGGATGGCGGCAGCGCGCCAGTCGCCGCGCTCGAGGCCGTGGTAGACGGGGTAAAATACCGCGCCGGTGATCGGCACGAGGCAGAGATAGCGCGTGGCCATGAGCAGGAGCGATTCCAGAAACAGCGTTGCGAGAAAATCATTCACGCCGAACGCGAGGATCACGCCGCCGAGACAGGCCAGACCCTTGCCACCGCGAAAATGCATCAGCGCGGGGTACATATGCCCGAGGATGCAGGCGGCTCCGGCAGCCTCACCCGCGAGGCTGCTGTGCGCAAACAGCTTGCGTGCAAGGCCCACGCTCACCGCGGCCTTGCTGATATCGAAGCACATGACAAAGGCTCCGGCCTTCTTGCCCTCGAGTATCATCAGATTAGTTGCTCCGGCGTTGCGCGAGCCCTTTTTCCGTATGTCGTAGCCCCTGCGCAGACCCATGACGTAGGCGGGGTTTATGTTGCCGATCGCATAGCCCAGACCGGCAGCCGCAAGCGCGGCGGAAAGCGGCCTGTTTATCTTCATTTCTCCGCCTCCGTCAACAGTCTGAGAAGCTCGGCGGTATCGTCGGCTATCGGGCAGTCGAAGGCTTCGAGCACATCGCGGCTGCGGAAGCCCCACGATACGAGCACGCAGTCGCAGCCGGAGTTTGCGGCGGTCTGGCCGTCCACGTCCGAATCGCCGATGTACACCGCGTCCTCCGCCGTGCAGCCGAGACTGCGCAGCGTTTCCAAAACGCTGTCGGGCGCGGGCTTTTTGCGCACGGACTCGCGCTCGCCGACGACGCTGTCAAAGGTGTCGGGAAAATAGTGCGCGATGAGCGCCTTGGCCGGTGCGTCGGCCTTGTTCGACACAACGCCGAGCCTGAAGCCCCGCGCCTTGAGCGCAGTCAATGCCTCGGGTATGCCGGGATACGGGCGCGTCAGAACCATGCAGTTTGCCGAATAGTGACGCTTGAAGGTCTCGAACACGCGCTCGAGCTGCTCGGGCGGCGTATCGGGCGGTACGGCACGCTCGATGAGCTTCCGAATGCCGTTGCCGACAAAGCGCCGCACCTCGTCGAGACTGCGCAGAGGCAGTCCCTCGCTGTCGAGGGCAAAATTCGTTGAGGCGTGCAGATCCTCAAGCGTATACAGCAGGGTGCCGTCAAGATCAAATATTGCAAGCTTTTTCATAGTCTTTCCTCCGCCTTGATTTTAATACAGCGGTATAAAAATTTCAAGTTTCTTTGTCATAGTCATTGACCGCCGCGCCGGACAATGATAAAATAATTGTCTAATATCTGATACACGAAAGGAGCTGACGGCGATGGAGGACAAGACTATCCTCGAGGAGCTGCTTGAGCGTGCGCCGGATGAGCGGCAGCATAAGCGCAAGATGGACAAGGCCTACCACCTGCTCACCGAGGGGATGTGCGGCGAGGCCGAGGCTCTGTTTGACGAGATACTGGCCGAGGAGCCGTTCAACCGCGATGCGCTGACCGGCAAGAAGCTCATCGAGCGCCGGCGTGCGATCGAGAGCCGGATGGACAGCCTGACGCTCCGCGCAAGGACGGCGCTGCCCGAGGAGCAGCCCGCGAAGGCTTCCTCCGCACAGCCGGAGCCCGCGGAAAGCGAAAAAAACGCGCAGGCGCGTGAGCCGAAGCTCAGACTCCTGCGCTCGAAGAAGGTCAAGGCGGCGCTCATCGCCGTATTCGCGCTGCTCGTCGCAGCGGCTGCCGCGTTCATCGTCACGAGCTACGGAGACAGCGCCGAGGCAAGCTTTCAGCCGCGCACTGATGCGTTTAAGTCAGAGCAGTATGAAGCCGGTGACGATGAGCAGCTCAGCCAGCAGATAGGTCAGCATAACGCCGAAATGCGTTTTGAAGGGCTTTCCCCTGCGGAAGCGCACATAGAACAGTATTGAATCCGACACGAAAAAGCTCAGCGCACCGGCATACATGACCGCTGTTGCCAGGCAGGGCAGCGTCACGAGCTGGAACAGCGCAAAGCAGTTCATCGCGCCGTTTACGACGAGGTAGCCGGACATGCCGACGTACAGCGTTTTGGGCTTTACATACCCGACGAGACCGCGGAACACGAGCACCACCGCCGTCATGTACGCCAGCGCAGCCAGAACGATAAGCCAGACCGGCACGAGCGCAAAGTCAACGTGCATGCAGTAGGCCGCCGCAAAGCACAGGTGCGAGATAAAAAAGCTCGTGCCGCCCAGCGCAAAGCCCACAGGCCCGAATATCAGCAGCACATCACCCAGCCAGCTGCTTGCAAGCGCCGCAGCGACGATCTCAAGCGGTGCCTGCGCCGTCGTCAGGTACCAGCCCAGAAGCAGCGGCAGCAGGAACACCTTCGTTATGGCGCGCAGCAGCTTGTCGCAGCGCCAGCTTGCGTACAGATGCACTGCCGAAAACGCGGCAAACGCCGCAATAAACACATAATTCATCAATTCTCTCCCATAATGCGCATTCACAGATACAATACCATACTCCGTATATTATTTCAATCTTTTTTAGTGGCGCATTGAGGCTGTACCTATACGGAGCTTGCGGGTGCACGGTGTCGAGACAATGGAATAAATAAGTTCGTTTCGCGTAACGCAAGTACGGCGGAAATTTTGTCAGCACCCTGTAGGGAACAGGCTTGCCTGTTCCGTTTGCAGCGGTTTTGGTCAGCACCGAAATCGGCGCACCTTGCCTTCCCCTTGCGGAGCTTGAGGGGAAGGTGTCAGCCGCAAGGCTGACGGATGAGGTGTCATCAAATCCTTTGCCGTCAGGCAAACACCAATTTATCTGAAACGCAACTGTTTAGTCAACAGAAAAAAGAGAGCACAGATTTTGAAGTCTGTGCTCTCGTTTTGCGTCTGATATTAGATTTAGTGAAGACCATGCGGAACAGGCAAGCCTGTTCCCTACAAGTAATAATGTAAGCGGCTAACGCCGCAATTTGACGACACCTTCCCCTCAAGCTCCG
>CAVDFD010000176.1:0-3264 GCA_963608145.1 Bacteroidaceae bacterium
AGGGCATTGACTGACATGTGGAAGAAGATGCCCGTCCAGATCGAGCCGGAGCGCCTGTAGACAAAGCACAGCACGAAGGCTGCGGGGATGTACTGTATCGCAAGCAGCAGGTAGCTGACATCGTGCAGCAGCACGGCGTACTGCCAGACGTGGTACAGGCAGAACAGCGCCATCGACACGAGGTAGGCGGCTGCGCGGCTGCGCGGATACAGGCCGCAGAACAGGCCGCCGCGGAAGATCGGCTCCTCGACGAGGGGAGCCATGAAAACGGTCATGGCGACGATAGTGCCGCGCTCGGACGAGAGCATGGTGTTGACCGTTTCCTCGTTGAGGTTATCGCCGGTCACATTGAGCGCCTGCATCAGATATGCGGCCAGCAGGCTCAGCGCAAAATACATGAGCCAGCCGAGCGCAAAGGACGACAGGCAGTGCAGCGGCGCGTCGATGAGCCCGTCGAAGCTGCGGCGCAGATACCTGCCCAGCAGCAGCGCCACGAGCAGCAGCGAGGCCGCGTAGTAGACAAAATTGAGCTGCGCCGCGCTCAGCGCGTCCGGCACGGCCTGCGCCAGCAGGCTCAGCGCTATCGGAAACACCGCCGTGTGCAGCACGAGCAGCAGCATTGCGCTCCAGAACTCGGAGGCTTTGAGCCTGTCCTTCATCAGCCCCTCGCTTTCTGCTGAAGCTCGCTGAGCAGGTTCAGCGCCTCGAGCGGCGTGAGCGAATTGATATCGGTCGCACGCAGTATGCGGCCGACCTCGTCCGTTCCCGCATCGACGAGGCTTATCTGGTCGCTGGCCTCCGGCTTTTCGAGCTTGGGCGCTGCGGCCTCGGTCTCGAGCTGTTTAAGATAGGTCTTGGCCTTCGCTATGACCTTGTCGGGCACTCCGGCGAGCTTTGCGACCTCGATGCCGTAGCTGTCGTCGGCAGCGCCGGGCACTATCTTGCGCAGGAACACAAGGCTGTCGCCCTGCTTTTTCGCGCTGATGGAGTAGTTGTGTACGCCCTCGACGCTGCCCTCGAGCGCACTCAGCTCGTGATAATGCGTTGCGAACATCGTCTTTGCGCCGAGCCTTTTCCTGTCCGCGCAGTATTCGAGCACCGCACGGGCTATCGCCATGCCGTCGTAGGTCGAGGTCCCCCTGCCGATCTCGTCGAGGATAAGCAGGCTCTGGTTTGTCGCGTGGCTGAGGATGTTTGCGACCTCGCTCATTTCGAGCATGAAGGTCGATTGCCCCGAGGCAAGGTCGTCGGACGCGCCGATGCGGGTGAAAACGCGGTCAACAACGCCGATGACGGCGCTTTTTGCCGGAACGAAGGAGCCTATCTGCGCCATGAGCGCTATGAGCGCGGTCTGCCGCATATAGGTGCTCTTACCGGCCATGTTCGGCCCTGTGACGATGGCGACGCGGCTGCCCTCGCAGTTGAGGAGCGTATCGTTCGGGACGAAGGCGACATCGCTGAGCGTCTGCTCGACGACGGGGTGCCGTCCCTCGCGGATGAGGAGCTCGCCGGACGCATCGACCTCCGGCATGCAGTAGTCGTTTCTCACGGCGACCTCGGCAAAGGCGCACAGCACGTCAAGCTGCGCTATCGCCGCAGCTGTCGCCTGCACCTTCTCGACCTGCTCGGCTATCGTGCTGCACAGGTCCATGAAAAAATCGTATTCAAGCTGCTTTATCTTGTCCGAGGCCGTCAGGAGCGAGGTCTCCAGCTCCTTGAGCTCGGGCGTGAAGTAGCGCTCGTTTGAAACAAGCGTTTGCTTTCTTATGTAGTTGTCGGGGATCTTTCCCTCGCCGGCGGATTTCGGCACGTCGATGAAGTAGCCGAAGACCTTGTTGTAGCCGATCTTGAGCTTCTTGATGCCGGTGCGGATGCGCTCCTTGGTCTCGAGCTCGGCCACGGCCTCCGCGCCGTTGTCGCGCATCTTACGGAGCTGATCGACCTGATCGGAGTAGCCGGGCTTTAAAATGCCGCCCTCGCGCACGGAAAACGGAGGATCGTCGCAGATCGCCCAGTTTATGCGCATGTGTATCTCGTCGAGGGTGTCAAGCTCCGCTATAGAGCGCAGCAGTGCGCTTTTGAAGGGCTTTAAAAGCTCAACTATCCTCGGCAGCGCCGCGGCGCAGTCGCGCAGGACCAGAAGGTCGCGTCCGTTTGCCGTGCCGTAGACGACCCTGCCTATGAGCCGCTGCATATCGCCCATGCCGCGCAGCGTGTCGATGAGCTCGCCGCGTGCGACGTTGTCCCTGTAAAGCTCGTCAACGGCGGAAAGCCTGCGCTTTATCGCAATGGGGCTCAGGAGAGGCCGCTCTATCCATGCGCGCAGCTCCCGCCCGCCCATGGGCGTTTTCGTCTTGTCGAGCACCCACAGCAGCGAGCCGCGCTTTTCGCCCGTGCGCAGGGATTCCGTCAGCTCCAGCGAGCGGCGCGTCGCCCAGTCGAGCTCCATGTATTTGCCGCCCGTGAACAGGTCTATGCGCCGTATGTGCGCCATGTCGGTCTTCTGCGTTTCGCTTATGTAGCGCAGCAGCGCTCCCGCAGCCGACACCGCCTCCGGCGTGTCGCCGAGCCCCGCCTCGTCCACCGAGGACAGTCCGAACTGCTCGCACACCCGCGCTGCGCAGGCCATGTATTCGTAGTCGTCGCCGCCCATTTCCAGCAGGCAGCCGAGCTTTTTCCGCGCAAAGTCGGGTATGGTCTGCGTTTCCGCAGCGCCCTTGTTCATGATGAGCTCACGCGGCGCAAATCTGCCGAGCTCGTTGAGAACGTGGCTTATCCCGTCGCCCGTGAAGGCCGCGGCGCAGAACTCGCCCGTCGAGATATCGCAGAACGCCGCCGCGCACTTTCCGGCCTCGCAGTACACCGCGCCGAGGTAGTTGCTCCTGCCCTCCTCGAGCATCGAGGCATCCGTCACCGTGCCGGGGGTTATGATCCTTATAACGTCGCGCTTTACAAGTCCCTTGGCTGTCGCGGGGTCCTCTATCTGCTCGCAGATGGCGACCTTGTAGCCCTTTGCGATGAGCCGTGCGATATAGGTCTGGCTGCTGTGGTACGGCACTCCGCACATGGGTGTGCGCTGCTCGGGGTCGGAGACCGAGCGGTCACGCGTCGTCAGCGCAAGGTCGAGCTCGCGTGAGGCCACCCGTGCGTCCTCGTCGAACATCTCATAGAAATCGCCCAGACGGAAAAACAGCAGGCAGTCGCTGTACTGCGACTTTATCTGCTGATATTGCATTTTCATCGGTGTTAGCTCTGCCATTTTTT
>CAVDFD010000177.1:0-3245 GCA_963608145.1 Bacteroidaceae bacterium
TATTGACAAAGACGAAAGACGGAGCTATAATACTACCAACCTACTAAGTAAGTAGTATTTAATATCAAGCCGAGGTAATCATCATGCCTGCATATATTGTCTTCCGATGTCGGGACTGAGAATTTCACGAACGTCAAGCCATAAACTGCAATTCAAATTATATTAAAAGGAGATAATATCATGTCTAAAATATACACTTCCGCAGATCAGCTTATCGGCTCAACTCCGCTGCTTGAGCTCTCTCACATTGAAAAGAAATTCGGCCTCAAGGCAAAGATCCTTGCAAAGCTTGAGTATTTTAACCCCGCCGGCTCGGTCAAGGACAGAATAGCCAAGGCGATGATCGACGACGCGGAGGCCAAGGGACTTCTGAACGCAGACTCAGTCATTATTGAGCCGACCAGCGGCAACACCGGCATCGGCCTTGCGTCCGTCGCAGCCGCAAGAGGCTACCGCATCATAATTGTGATGCCCGAGACCATGAGTGTTGAGCGCCGCCAGCTTATGAAGGCGTACGGAGCCGAGCTCGTGCTCACCGAGGGCGCGAAGGGCATGAAGGGCGCTATCGCCAAGGCCGACGAGCTTGCAAAGGAAACCCCCAACAGCTTTATCCCGGGCCAGTTCGTCAATGCCGCAAACCCGAAGGCCCACTTTGAGACTACAGGCCCCGAAATTTTTGAGGACACCGACGGCGAGGTCGATATCTTCGTCGCGGGTGTCGGCACGGGCGGCACGGTCACGGGCGTAGGGCAGTACCTCAAGAGCAAAAAGCCCGAGGTCAAGGTCGTTGCGGTCGAGCCCAAGAGCTCGGCAGTGCTCTCCACCGGCGTTGCGGGCTCGCACAAGATACAGGGCATCGGCGCGGGCTTTGTCCCCGACGTGCTTGACACCAAGGTCTATGATGAGATAATCCCCGTTGAAAACGACGACGCATTCGCAACCGGCAAGCTCATAGGCAAGAGCGAGGGTGTGCTGGTCGGCATATCCTCGGGCGCAGCTGTGTGGGCGGCGATAGAGCTTGCAAAGCGCCCCGAGAACGAGGGCAAGAATATAGTCGTCCTTCTGCCCGACACCGGCGACCGCTACCTCTCCACTCCGCTGTTTGCGGACTGACATTTTACCAGCTTACTCACAGGAGGTTTTCCCATGATCCCGAACAAAGAACAGGCGCTTGAGCTTTTGAAAAAGTACAACTCCGATCCCTTCCATATAAAGCACGGACTTATTGTCTCCGGCGTTATGGAATACTTCGCAAACGAGCTCGGCTACGGGGACGAGGCCGACTTCTGGAGCGTTGTCGGCCTGCTGCACGACCTTGATTTTGAGCTGTATCCCGAGCAGCACTGCATCAAAAGTCAGGAGCTCATGCGCGAGGAGGGTCTGGATGAACGGCTCATTCATGCGACGGCGAGCCACGGCTACGCGATAACCGTCGATATTGAGCCCGAGCATCTGATGGAAAAGGTCCTGTATGCAACGGACGAGCTCACGGGACTGATAGGCGCTGTGGCGATAATGCGCCCGTCGAAGAGCGTTCAGGATCTTGAGCTCAAGTCCGTAAAAAAGAAATACAAAAGCGCGAATTTCGCGGCGGGCTGTTCGCGTGAGGTCATAGAGCGCGGCGCAGATATGTTAGGCTGGAGCCTCGAGGATCTCATAAGCCGCACGATACTTGCAATGCGTGCGACTCCTGCGGCGACATGGACGGAAGAATGAAAATTTTAGTTGCAATGAGCGGCGGCGTTGATTCCAGCGTCGCCGCAAAGCTGTTGTGCGATATGGGGCACGAATGTGTCGGCTGCACGATGAAGCTTTTTGACAACTGCGATGCCGGTCTTTCGCGGTCAAAAACCTGCTGCAGCCTTGACGACGTTGAGGATGCCCGCAGCGCTGCGTTCTCACTCGGTATGCGCTACTATGTGTTCAATTTCAAGGATGCGTTCCGCGAAAAGGTGATAAAAAAATTTGCCTCCGCATATCTTGCGGGGCAAACGCCGAATCCGTGCATCGACTGCAATCGGTATATGAAGTTCGACAAGCTTTTCGAGCGTGCGGAAATACTCGGCTGCGATAAAATAGCGACGGGGCACTACGCACGGATAGAGTTTGACGGCGAAAGGTACAAGCTCAAAAAGGCGCTGGACGAGACGAAGGATCAGAGCTATGTGCTGTACATGCTCACGCAGGAGCAGCTGGGGCGCTGTCTGTTCCCGCTCGGTGAGCTCAGCAAGAGTCAAACCCGCGCCATTGCTGCGGCAGGCGGCCTTGCAAGCGCTCATAAGCCCGACAGTCAGGATATATGCTTCGTCCCCGACGGCGACTACGCCGCGGCTATAGAGCGCCTGACGGGACTGAAAGCCTCGCAGGGCAATTTCGTGGACATGGTCGGCAGCGTTATAGGCACTCACCGCGGCATCACGCATTATACGATAGGGCAGCACCGCGGCTTGGGTCTCTCTCTCCCCGAGAAACGCTATGTCTGCCGCATCGACGCGGAGAATAACACCGTGACGCTCGGGGGAAGCGATGAGCTTTATTCGAGCAGGGTACACGTCTGCGGCTTCAACTGGATAAGCGGCAAAGCGCCGGAAAAGCCCATAAGATGCACGGCGAGGATACGCTACCGCCAGCCGGAGCAGGCGGCAACGGTCACTCCGCTCGGCGAAAATGAAGCTGTCATATGCTTTGACGCGCCGCAGCGCGCCGTAACACCAGGCCAGTCAGCGGTGCTGTACGACGGCGACACGGTGCTCGGCGGAGGTCAGATAACGTAATCTCCGCCGCTGGGCGCATCCATAAGGTCGGCAAGCGTTATGCCGGAAAAGTAATTCTTAGTGAGCTCATAGTAGCCCTCCCACACGGACAGCGTGCGGCACTCGGCGGCGCGATGGCAGGGAGGGGCATTATCCTGCAGGCAGGATACCGGCGCGAGATCGCCCTCGGCAAGCTTGAGTATTTCCCACAGGCTGTAGCGCTCCGGCGGCCTTGTGAGCCTGTAGCCCCCGCCGATGCCGTGAACGCTGTCGATAAGACCCGCGCCTCTGAGCGAGGGCATTATTTTTTCAATGTATTTGAGCGATATCTCCTGACGCGCAGCGACCTCCTTCATGGGAATGTAGCTGCCGTTATCATGCTCGGCAAGGTCGAGCAGTATGCGTATTGCATAGCGGCCTTTTGTTGATATCATGTGTTTCACCTCTGAGACCATTATACAACCAATCCGGTAGGTAAATCAAGATTAAATT
>CAVDFD010000178.1:0-3218 GCA_963608145.1 Bacteroidaceae bacterium
GACCGAGACCACGCTCACCCAGCTTGCGGCATTCGAGGCCTATGCCGAGCAGAATGACATCGCGCTCGATGACGACGATCTCAAGGAGATAGACGAGACCATCGACACCATCGCCGATACCGCAAAGGAAAACAACTACGGCAGCGTCAGCAAGTTCCTTGCCGCAAACTATGGCCGCGGCAGCAACGAAAGCGTTGCGCGCAGCATTCTTGAGCTTCAGTCTCTCGCCTCCAAGGTGCAGACCAGCATCACCGATGCCGAGGAATACACCGCCGAGGAACTCGCGGCCGAGTATGAGACCGTCAAGGACAGCTACGATAAGTTCACCTACAGCTACTATCTTGTAGCAGCTGAGCTGCCCGAGCACGAGCACTCCGACGATGAGGACGAGGATGCACATACGCCGACCGACGAGGCTCTGGCAGCAGCCAAGGCCACCGCTGAGAGCATCCTTGAAAGCGTAAACGGCGGCACTTCCCTCGCAGACGCTGTTTCGGCAGCCGTCACCGATGCCACCGCCACCGAGCAGACCGATCTGAGCGGCTCCTCCGTCGAGTCCGACCTCTCCGAGTGGATAAAGAGCGCTGACCGCGTCGCGGGCGATACGACCGTTATCGACACGAGCACCGGCAGCTATGTCGTCGTGTTCACCAAGCGCGACAACAATCAGGCTCCCACCGAGGAGAGCGGCGATCAGAACTACTGCGATTACATCGCCGAGAACCTGCTCAATCAGGAAGTGCTCAGCGAGTGGAACGAGCATGTATTCAGCGCCATCACCGAGGTCTACACGGCCTCCTACACCGGCTCTGCACGCTACGTCGGCATCTGATTAATTGAGCTTAAAGGCCGTTCCTCCGGAACGGCCTTTTCTTATGGAGAAATACTATGAACGAAAGAACGATACGCGCCGAAATGCTTCTCGGAGCTGAGGCGATGGAAAAGCTCGGGTGCGCACATGTCGCGGTGTTCGGTCTCGGCGGAGTTGGCTCGTGGTGCGCCGAGGCGCTTGCGCGAAGCGGCGTGGGGCAGCTGACGCTTATAGATCAGGACACCGTTGGTCTGAGCAATATAAACCGGCAGCTGTGCGCCCTCAGCTCGACCGTGGATATGCCCAAGGCCGAGGTGCTGCGCCGCCGCATCGGGGATATAAACCCCGATATCGACGTTAATTGCATCGTCGGGCGCTATGAGGCGGAAAGCCGAGAGCAATTTTTCGGCGACTACGACTATATCGTTGACTGCATCGACCTTGTGTCGTGCAAGGTCGATCTCATACGCACGGCCAAGGAGCGCGGAGTTCCCATCGTGTCGGCTCTCGGCACGGGCAACAAGCGCGACGCACAGCGGCTCATGCTATGCGATATAAAAAAGACCAGCGGCTGTCCGCTGGCAAGGGTCGTGCGCAGGGAGCTGCGCAAGCTTGGCATAGAGCATCACGACGTTGTTTTCTCGCCCGAGGAGGCAATGGAGCCGCAGCAGTTTGAAGCTCCGCCCCCGGGACGCAGGAGCGTGCCAGGCTCGCTGGTGTGGGTACCGGCAAGCGCAGGGCTTCTCCTGTGTCAGCATGTCGTTACGTCAATAACCGGCCTATAGCTCTATCACCTGCGGCTGCACGTCGGGGTCATGGTTTGCGATGACGGCGACGCAGCTCGGGTCGGCTGCCTGCTCAGCTATCCAGTCAAAGGACTTGAGCATGGCCTTTTCGTTGAAGCCGTAGCCCGGCAGTATCCTCTCGCGCCACGAGCGCTCGGAAAACGCGGCATCCGAGGTCAGAACGACAAATTTATTGCCGTTTTTTATCTTCAAGCCGATCTGTCCGTCCGTGTGTCCGGGCAGGCACACGAGCGTTACCGTCTCGTCGCCGAAGAGGTCGTACGACCACCACAGCGGCCCGTCCATCGTGCCCTTGAACCAGAAATGCTCGATGGGTATGCCCTCGTACAGCTTCGCCGGCTGGCGCAGCTTATACACCGTGCGTATCGTCCACCAGCCCTCCTCCTCGGGAAGCAGGATGCGCTTTGCGCCGCTTACCGAGCGCAGGCCGCTGACGTGGTCGGCATCCAGATGCGTGAGCACGACGGCATCAAGCTCCTCGGGCGCTATGCCCATCGCCGCAAGCTGCTCAAAAACGGTCTTGCCTTTTTCGACCCAAGGGTGGTAAAATGCAGCGAGGTAGTCCGGCAGCTGGCTTTTGGCCGCCTTAGCGTCATACACGCCGTCCGGACTTATCTCGCGGCTCCAGCCCGTGTCCACGAGCACCTTCCCCTTGGGATGCTCAATAAGGTAGGCCGAAACCGGCAGCTCCACGCGCTCGGAGAGCCTGTCGAACACGCCGCGCCGCGCATTTTTAAGGTTCACGCCGCCGCCGTACGGCACGGCCTTTGACACCAGCATGCTTCCGCAATGAAGAACATGTATCCTGATATGTGATCTCTCATCTGCCATTTTTTCTGTCCCCCTATGGACTTTTTATTTACCAGATGGTAAAATACTATCACAAATGTACTGTATTGTAAAGGGAAAAGGAGACAACATGCCCCTGATCGTTGATAAAGAAGCCGTCCGAATGGACATACTGATGGCGTTTCAGCGCTGCATTGACCGCAAGCCGCTCACGAACGTTTCGCTGCGCGACATAGCTGCCGAGGCGGATATGAGCCACTCAAAGCTCCTGAACTACTTTGACAGCAAGGATGAGCTTATCATAAGCTATGTGCGCTACACACGCGACTTCATGAGTGAAAAATGCGTCGAATGGTTCAAGGCGCACGATCGCGCCGATTACGGCTCGAACGCCGATTACATGAACGCCTTCATGAGCTATGTTGCACGCGGCAGGGTAGGCGAGCGCCGCCCGAACGCCACGACGCAGACCTATGTTCTCGCGCACTATAATGAGCGCGTAGCCGAGCTCATACGGGAGGAGTTTGCCGAGTGGCGGCGGATAATGGAGCTGTGCCTAAAACGCATTTACGGCGATGAGGTCGGCGCACGCGAGGCCGAGGGCATGATGATCCTCATCGCGGGCACATTCATCTGCAACTATAACAACGCCCTCACCGGCAGCATCAGCGACGATATAATCGGCTCGTTTGATAAGCTGCTGCAATCGTGATATAAGACAGCAAAAAACAGCTCGGACTTAAACATCCGAGCTGTTTTTTTAGAGGCGCATTTAGGCTGTACCTATACATTTATTGCGGTATCCCGACCGG
>CAVDFD010000179.1:0-3214 GCA_963608145.1 Bacteroidaceae bacterium
GAAGCGTAGGTTGCAAGGCGGATGCCGCGGTCGGGATTATAGCTGTTTATGCCCTTGATCAGCCCGATCGTGCCTATGGATATAAGGTCTTCGATATCGTTTGTCTGCGTATAATATTTCTTGATAATGTGTGCGACAAGGCGGAGATTGTGCTCGACGAGCACATTTCTCGCCGCTATGTCTCCCTCCTGCCAGAGCAGCAGGTTCCTTCGTTCATCCTCCGCCGATAAGGGACTCGGAAACGAGCCGCCGGGCGAAAGTCTGAGCATAAGCAGTACGCCGCCGAACAGCATGGCAAGCGACATTCCAAGCATAGTATCACCTCCGGACATTATATTGCTCTCTTGCTTGTACAAATTATATAATTTCCGTGAGTGCCGCCGCGCCTATATTGACAAATTCTTAAAATGTGATATTCTTGACGCAGAAGTGTTCATACGTGAAGCGAATAAAGTACAGGAAGGAGCTATATCATGGCATTCAGACCCAAAATACTTGCGCTTGCAAACAAGATCACGCTTGAAGCGCACACCGGCATACCAAACGTGCCGTCCGATCCCGAGTACCGCATACTGGCCGAGGTGGTAACAGACGAGCAGGCGGAGGTCGCACTCGCCTGTAAGGTGCGGCACAGTCTGACGCTTGAGGAGATCTCGAAAAAATGCGGAAAGAGTCCTGAGCTGACACGGAAGCTTCTGTGGGAGCTCGGAGACGAGGGCGTTGTGGTCGTATACACGAGTCCCGATGACGGCGTTGAGTACTACTCCATGCCCTGCTGGGTGCCGGGCATCATGGAGATGATGGTCGGCAACAAGGAGCAGGTCGAGGCTCATCCCGAGATCGCACGCTGCTTTGACGAATACACGCTCAAAAACATGAAGCTCATGACCCCGAATCTGCCTCGCGGCATGGGCGTTATGCGCGTTATCCCCGTGCAGCAGTCTATAGACCTCAACCGTCACGCCGTAAGCTCCGATCAGCTGAGCAAATACATAGAAGGCGCATGGAAGATCGCCGTCACCGACTGCTCCTGCCGCCGTACGCGCAGGATCATGGGCGAGGGCTGCGGACACCTTGAGGAGGACATGTGCATCATGCTCAACAAGGCCGCCGACTTCCACGTCAAAACCGGACACGGACGTGAGATCACCAAGGAGGAGGCGTATGAGATACTCAAACGCGCTGAGGATAACGGCCTTATCCATGAGCTTTCGAACACCGACGGTACCGGTCAGGTCGGCGGTATATGCAACTGCTGCGAATGCTCCTGCCTGTCGCTGCGCGGAGGCAGGCTGTTCAATACCTCGACGATAATGAAGTCCAACTACCGTGCGCAGGTGGATAAGGAAAAATGCGTTGCCTGCGGTCAGTGCGTTGAAAACTGTCAGATGAACGCTCTGCGTCTGGGGCAAAAGCTGTGCTCGACCGAGCCTCTGAAGATAAGCCGTTCGGAGTCGCCGGACGATAAGCTATGGACAAAGGAGCACTGGAACGAAAACTGGCGCGAGAACCGCGAAAATGTCGTTGAAACCGGCACGGCACCCTGCAAGACCAAATGCCCCGCACACATCGCCGTTCAGGGTTATATAAAGCTTGCGGCGCTCGGCAGATATCAGGAAGCTCTTGAGCTGATAAAGAAGGAAAACCCCTTCCCCGCTATCTGCGGCCGCGTATGCCCGAAGTTCTGCGAGGATGAGTGCACACGCGGAGATATAGACGACCCTATTGCGATCGACGACATCAAAAAGTTCATTGCCGAGCAGGACATGAAGGCAGAACACCGATTTGTGCCCAAAATGGTGAACCAGATAGGCAAGATGTATCCGCAGAGGATCGCCGTTGTAGGCGCAGGCCCTGCCGGACTGAGCTGCGCCTATTATCTTGCAGTCAAGGGCTACCCTGTTACGGTGTTTGAAAAAGAGGACACTCTCGGCGGCATGATGACGATGGGCATACCCACCTTCAGACTTGAAAAGGATATTGTTCTGTCCGAGATCGAGGTGCTCCGCGAGCTGGGCGTTGAATTCAAAACCGGCGTTGAGGTCGGCAGGGATATAAGCCTTGATGAGCTCAGGGCTCAGGGCTACAAGGCCTTTTATATGGCCATCGGTGCGCAGAAAAGCTCGCCGCTCAGCATTCCGGGCGAGGAGCTTGAGGGCGTTTACGGCGGCATAGATTTCCTGCGCTCTACACTCACGGGCAATGCAATAAAGCTCGGTGAGCGCGTCGCTGTCATAGGCGGCGGCAATGTCTCCGTTGACGTTGCACGCAGTGCTATAAGGCTCGGCGCAAAGGACGTAACTCTTGTGTACCGCCGCGGCAGAGATGAGCTAAAGGCCGATCCCGAGGAGATCGAGGATGCACTGAACGAGGGTGTGAAGCTCCGGCTTCTCTCCTCCCCTGTCGAGATCATCGGCGAGGACGGAAGGGTCAAAGCTCTCAAGCTTGAAAGGATGACGCTCGGCTCAGTCGATGCCTCCGGCAGACGCGCACCAGTTCCCACGGGCGAATTCGAGACGCTCGAAGTCGATAACGTCATCGGCGCAGTAGGTCAGCTCATTGACTGGGGCGGTATAGACAAGGGCTCGATGAAGCTTGATAAAAAAGGCCGTGTCAAGGTCGATGAGCTGTCATATCAGACCGGCGAACCGGACGTGTTCGCAGGCGGCGACGTTGTTACGGGTCCTGCCTTTGTTATCCACGCCATAGCTGCCGGCAAGGAGGGTGCAATATCCATCCACCGCTATGTTCACCCCGGCCAGACGCAGAACCTTGGGCGCGACAGGCGCGTGTTCAGCTCGCTTGACAAGACCAAAGCCGCGCTCGCCCTCGGCGGATATGACGCGGCTCCTCGCCAGAAAACCGCCGACGCATCTGCTGCAAAGGCCAAGAGCACCATGAGCGATCTTCGCGGTACCTTTACCGAGGAGCAGATGAAAAAAGAGACCGAGCGCTGCCTCGGCTGCGGTGCGGTCGTTCTCGACGAGGAGCGCTGCGTAGGCTGCGGCATATGCACGACAAAGTGCAAATTTGACGCGATAAAGCTTGTCTGGGTCGATGAATTCGTGTCGCCCAAGGTCGAAAAGCTTGCGCCGCACATAATTGCAGGCATGGCAAAGCGCGGCGGCAAGATCGCCGTAAAAGCGCTCAAGGACGCTGTGGATAAGCTGTAAGTCCGTATAATTTAAGCCGGATGGGGTTCCCCATCCGGCCT
>CAVDFD010000180.1:0-3209 GCA_963608145.1 Bacteroidaceae bacterium
GACAGCTTGGGCTTAAATTCCGAACTGTCTTTTCAACATTTTGTATAGATGTTAGCTCCGGCCATGCGGAACAGGCAAGCCTGTTCCCTACAGGGACTGGAGGTAGTTTTGGTCGGGCACAGACAACTACATCTTGCTTGATCTTAATGCGAATTGCCCGCCACGGCGAGTGGCCAGGCAAGCCTGTTCCCTACAGGGTGCAGAGCGGCTTTTTAGGCGCTGCAAAAACACAGCACAATCTCACGGGAAGCGAGACGCTGTAGTTTCCTCCATTGTTTCGATACCGTGCACCCGCAGTCTCCGTATAGGTACAGCCTAAATGCGCCTCTAAAAATGCGCCTCTAAAAACCCTTGACGTTTTAATGTGGGTATGGTATATTAATGATTACCTGTCGGACGAGAGGTCTTTTTTCGTGCGCGTAATTTCGTGCGGACAGGGATCCGGTTCCCATACAGGGAGGCAAATATCCGCACCGTAACGCGGATAAATAAAATAGGAGGTGCCGAAAAGTATGGCTGACAACAGAGTCAAGATCACACTGAGATGTGACGAGTGCAAGCAGAGGAATTACAACACTGTCAAGAACAAGAAGAATACTTCCGAGAAGCTTGAGAGAAGCAAGTATTGCCCCTTCTGCAGAAAGCACACCAAGCACGTTGAAACCAAGTAACTTTCTGAAAGGATGAGTGTAAAAAATGGCTGAAGAGAAGAAAAAAGCTGCTCCTGTCAAGAACACCAACGCCGTTAAGAAGGAAGAGAAAAAACTTGGTTTTTTCCAGCGCATCGGTAAATGGTTCCGCGAGCTCAAAAGTGAGCTGAAGAAGGTCGTATGGCCGACTCCGAAGCAGCTTGCGCAGAACACCGGCGTTGCGCTTTTCGTTATGGCGCTTGCCGCCGTCGTCCTTTGGGGATTTGACGAGCTGGCGGGTCTGGTCGTTAACGTCATCTTCGAGCTGGCGGGTTAGTGGCCATGGCAGAGGACGCAAAATGGTATGTGATCCATACCTATTCCAGTTATGAAAACGCAGTTGCGGCAGCGATCATGAAGGCTGCCGAAAACCGCAGGATGCAGGATCTGATCCAGGAGGTCAAGATACCCTTGGAGACCGTGACCGAGATCACCGACGGCGTCGAAAAGACAGTCGAGCGCAAGGTGTTCCCCGGCTACGTTCTGTGCAAGATGGTGCTGACCGATGACAGCTGGCATCTTATCCACAACGTCCGCGGCGCTACCGGCTTCGTCGGTGCAGGCGGCAAGGCCGTCCCGCTCACGGAGCAGGAGATCTATGATCTCGGCATTGAACGTCATGAGATAGTCACGGGCTATCAGGTCGGCGACACCGTCAAGGTGACCGACGGACCTCTGAGCGGCTTCCTCGGCACGGTTGAGGAGCTTGAGCCCGAAAAGGACAGAGTCCGCGTCGTCGTCTCGATGTTCGGCAGAGAGACCTCCGTTGACCTTGAGCTTGATCAGGTCGAGGAAATCAAAGAATAATAAGAAAGAGGTGCTGAATAATGGCACAGAAAATAGTTGGATATGTCAGATTCCAGGTTCCCGCAGGAAAGGCGACTCCGGCTCCCCCTGTAGGCCCTGCACTTGGTCAGTACGGCGTAAATATCGGCCAGTTCACCAAGGATTTTAACGAGCGCACCAAGGGCGACATGGGCATGATGATCCCTGTCGTCATCACCGTTTACTCCGACCGCAGCTTCACCTTTATCACCAAGACTCCCCCCGCGGCACTGCTGATAAAGAAGGCCTGCGGAATCGAGACCGCTTCCGGCGTTCCCCAGAGGGACAAGGTCGCTACCATCAGCAAGGAAGATCTCCGCAAGATCGCAGAGCAGAAGATGCCTGACCTCAACTGCACCGATATCGAGTCGGCTATGAGCATGATCGCAGGCACCTGCCGTTCCATGGGCGTCCTCGTCGGCGACTGAGGAAAGGCATAAGTGGGAGGATTTATTCCGACTCAACCACATTATTAGGAGGAAACGAAATTGTTTAGAGGTAAAAATTATAAAGAGAGCGCAAAGCTCATAGATAAGCAGGCCCTCTATGATCCCATGGAGGCATTCGGCCTGGTAATAAAGGCAAGCAAGGCAAAGTTCGACGAGACCGTCGAGCTGCACGTCAAGCTCGGCGTTGACGGCCGTCACGCAGACCAGCAGGTCCGCGGTGCTATCGTCCTTCCCAACGGCACCGGCAAGACCGTCCGCGTCCTCGTTTTCTGCAAGGACGAGCGCAAGGAAGAGGCTCTCGCAGCAGGCGCTGATTACGCCGGCGGCATGGATCTCGTTGAGAAGATCCAGAAGGAGAACTGGTTCGAGTTCGACACCGTTATCGCAAGCCCCGACATGATGGGCACCGTTGGCCGTCTCGGTAAGGTCCTCGGCCCCAAGGGTCTGATGCCCTCCCCCAAGGCAGGCACCGTCACCCCCAACATCGCTCAGGCTATCAAGGAGTCCAAGGCCGGTAAGGTCGAGTACCGTCTGGATAAGACCAACATCATCCACTGCCCCATCGGCAAGGTGTCCTTCGGTGCAGACAAGCTGTATGAGAACTACGCAGCTCTCATCGGCGCTATCATCAAGGCAAAGCCCGCAGCGGCAAAGGGCCAGTATATCAAGTCCTGCGTCACTGCTTCCACCATGGGTCCCGGCGTCAAAATCAACGCTCAGAAGCAGCTGTAATATTCAGCAATATTAAAAATCCCGTTCACTCGAACGGGATTTTTTTAATAGCGCATTGAGGCTGTACCTATACGTTGATTGCAGGTGCCCGACCGGTTTTTTAGAGGCGCATTAAGACTGTACCTGTACAGTGGTTGCGTTGTCCCGACCGGAGACAATGGCATAAACTACAGTGTTTCGCTTCCCGCAAGTGAGGTAAAACTTTTGCCGTACCCTGTAGGGAACAGGCTTGCCTGTTCCGCATAGATGGCACTAAATTATAATATTTAAATGCTGAAAAGATAGTGCAGACTAAAAAATCTACACTATCTTTTTTCAACAATGTTGCGGCTAACGCCGCAATTTGATTACACCTCATCCGTCGGCTGTCGCCGACACCTTCCCCTCAAGCTCCGCAAGGGGAAGGCAAGAGGCGCAGGCTGCGCCTGCGAATGAAAAATGAATGGTGAATGATGAAAAATTGCGGTGTGCGGCGCTGCCGCACGGATTTTCAGAGGCGTTGCCACATCGTGCC
>CAVDFD010000181.1:0-3185 GCA_963608145.1 Bacteroidaceae bacterium
ATTGGGAAGCGACACAAGTACGCTGAGGCAAAAATTACGGCCATACGGAGACGAAGGAGCCCCGTATGGCCGCGTTTTATATCATGCAGGCCAAAGCCGCATCACGCTTTGTTCAGAGCGCGGAACAGGAAGGTGACGACCTGTGCGCGGGTGCAGGCTGCGTCGGGAGAGAAGGTCGTTGCGGTAGTACCCTTCGTTATGCCGCGCTGGGTTGCCCAGATGACGGCATCGCGGCAGAAGGAGTCGGGAGCAACGTCGAAGAAGGTGATCGCTCCGTTCACCGAGGGCGAGCCCGCCGCACGGTACAGGAAGGTGACGATCTGCGCACGGGTGCAGGAGGCGTAGGGCGAAAACGTCGCCGCAGTCGTGCCCTTCGTGATACCGGCACTCACCGCCCACTGTACAGCGTCATAAAAGACATCCGAGGGCTTTACGTCCGTGAAGCCGAGGGCAGCACCGGCCTTCGGACAGCCGGAAGCCCGCCACAGGAACATGACGATCTGGTAGCGCGTGCAGCCCGCGTTTGGCGAAAACGTCGCTGCGCCCGTGCCCTTTGTGATGCCGGAGCTCACCGCCCACTGCACCGCATCATAGCAGAACATATCGGGCGTTACATCGTTGAACACAGGCAGCGCCGTGTCGGGCTCATAGTCGGGGTCGAGCACACCGCAGACTGTGCACTTGCCGCCGGAGAAGCTGTGCCCGCTTGCTTCAGTGAGCTTGCCCTGTTCAATAATGTCTCCGCAGCGCGTACAGACCGTATCGCCGCTGTAGCCTCCCTCGGTGCAGGATGAGGGTCTTTCGTTGCGCAGCTCGGAAGCGTGACCGGAGGCTAATATGACGCTGCCGGCCCTGAGCGTTTTGCCGCAGACGGAGCAGACCTCGTCGCCGCTGTAGCCGCCCTTCAGACAGCCCGCGGCAACTGCGTTTTTAAGCTCTGCCTTGTGCTCGAGCGCATTGACGTAATCCTTGGTGTAGCACTCGCCGCATTCGCATTTGTAGGTAGTGAAGCCCTCGGAGGAGCAGCTCGGCGGCGTGACAGCGGCCTTGAAGTCGTGCTCGTGCTCTGCGTCGCGGTTCGGGTCGGCTATGCCGCAGCGGGTGCAGATGCCGCCTGCGTAGCTGTGGCCGAGAGGGGCGGTGTAGCTGCCCTTCAGCTCCTCGCCGCAGCTGCACTTGCCAACGGTGAAGCCCGATTCCGTGCAGGTAGGAGGAGTAACGGCGGAGGTGTAGCTGTGGACATGGTCAGTGCGCGTGTAGCTTTTATCTGCGCCGCTGAGCGCAGCGTTGGAGCTTTTTATGTTTATGGCGCTCCACTGCGTGTCGCTGCCGAGGAAATTGACCGTTTTGAGCGCAGTGCAGCCGTCGAAGGCGTGCTCGCCGACGGCGGTAACACCTGCCGGTATCGTTATCGTCTCAAGTGCAGCGCAGCCGGAAAACGCAGCGTCGGGAATGACGACGACATCCTTCGGTATCGTCAGCTCTTTGAGCGAGGCACAGCCTGAAAACACTGCTTTTCCAAGCGTTTGAACGCTTTCGGGTATGGTTATTGCTTCAAGCGCCGAGCAGCCGGAGAAGAGGGAAGCGGGTAAGGAGCTTATTCCCTCCGGCAGCACTGCCTTGCGGAGCTTCGAGCAATTTGAAAACGCGCCCTCGCCGAGCTTTGTCACGGTTTCGGGCATCGTAATTATCTCAAAGCAAGCGCCGGAAAATGCGCTTTTGCCTATCTCGGTCACCGTCTCCGGCACGATGTACGCGCCGTCCTGCCGACCGACGGGATAGCTTATGAGCTGTGTTTTGTCCGCGCTCAGAAGCACGCCGTCAAGTGATGAGAACACGGTGTTCCCGTCAGCAACCTCGAATGCACGGAAGGCTGTGCAGCCGGAAACGGCCTTGATGTCCAAGTGCCCGACGGTGTCGGATATTTTGAGCTGCGTCAGCCCCGTGCAGCCCTCAAAAACATTGCAGCCGACGCTTGTCACGCCGCTTTCAACGACTGCGGATGTTATTCTGCCGCGGTATTTATGCCACGGCGTTTCACCTGCTCCGGCCATGAAGTCGGGGATGCTGCTGCCGCTCAAGGTGAGCACACCGCTGCGCGTGAGACTCCAGGAATAATCCTTCGTTGCTCCGCTGTCGAGAATATCAGGCAGCTCCGCGCCGCAGACTGTGCAGGTATCGCCTCCGCTGTGCTCAGCCTCGTCCTGCCTTACGCCGCAGGAGCTGCATTCGCGCCAGTGAAAAGCGCCGTCGCCTTTCCATTCGCTGCCGAAGCTGTGCGTGTGGCGCAGACAGCTTATCTCCGCAGTGCCGAAGCCGGCAGCAGCGCCGCCGAGAGCCTCCCATTCCTGCGTCGTGCCGTCAAAGCTCACCGTGCTTATCTGCGTTCCCCTAAACGCATTTTTGCCGAGGGTATTCAGCCCGTTCGGCAGCGTGACAGAGCCTGATACAGAGGAGCAGCCGGAAAAGGCTTCCTCGCCGATCTCCGTTATGCCGGAGGGAATGCTGACGCTTTTGAGCCCTGCGCAGGCGTTGAAGGCTCTTGCGCCTATCTTCGTGACGCTCGAAGGAATGTCCGCCTCGGTCAGCATGGTGCATTCAAGGAAAAGCTCCTCCGGCAGCTCGGTGATGCCCTGCGGCAGCGTGGCCGTCTGCAAGGCTCCACAAGAAGAAAACGCTCCGGCCCCGATGCTTTTCACGCTGTTCGGGATCGAAACGTTTTGAAGATTGCAGTTTCCGGCAAAGGCATATTGCCCGATAGCCTCCGTGCCGTCAGGCACAGTATAGGTGCTGTCTGTCTTGGCCAGAGGATATAGAATAAGCGCATTTTGCTTCTTGTCGTAAAGAACGCCGCCGTCCGACGCAAAGCACGGGCTTCCCTCCGCGACAGTGAGCGTTTCAAGCCCAAAGCAGCCGTAGAAGGCATTCTCGCCTATGCTCTCGAGCGTTTTGGGGAGAGACACCTCCGAAAAAGTGCAAAAATAAAAAGCGTACTCGCCAATGCTCGTTACGCCTTCGTCGATAATTACCTTTCGGATATCTTCACTAAATGCCCATGGTGAGTCTCCGTCTTCGCTGTAGTCCGGCATTTCGCCGCTGCCGCTGATCTTCAGCTCGCCGTCAGTCAGTGTCCATGTCAGTCCTTCGCCGCAGCTTCCGTCTGCCAGTGCGCTGCACGGGAAAAG
>CAVDFD010000182.1:0-3152 GCA_963608145.1 Bacteroidaceae bacterium
GCTGAACGGGAGGATTTGTTTTTACATTGCTTCGATCTCTTTTATGATGTATTCGTTGCCGGTGACGAGGTATGTATTTTCGCTCCTGCAATACGGACACACCTTTGCGTATTTCACCGTAGGATAGGTCTGCTTGCAGTCCTCACAGAAGGTAACGGCCTCGAGCTTTTCTACCTTTAGCTCGGCCTCCTTCATGTATTTGGACTCCTTGACGGCCCAGTTCCAGCAATCGACGATGTACTCCGGTATTATGCCGCTTACCTCGCCTATCTGAAGCGTGACGCTTCCGACCTTTGTGAGGCTGTTCTCGTCGCAGAGCTTCTCGACTTCCTTTATAACGTAAAATACAGTTCCAAGCTCATGCATGGGATGCTTCCTCCGATGTGCTTACTTTGCAAGTTTCTCCTTGAGATCCTTGATCTTGATCTTCACGCCGCGCTTTGCCGCGTATACCGCCAGAGGCAGGTACTTGTCGTCGGTGTTGACCATCTTGCTCGCCTCGGGGTGATCACGGTGCAGGTGGATCGCGTCGAACTCACAGCGGGTGGTGCACAGGCCGCAGCCGATGCACTTGTTCTGATCGACGACCGACACGCCGCAGCCCAGACAGCGGCTTGCCTCAGCCTTGACCTCAGCCTCGGTGAAGGTGATGCGGTCGTTTTTCATGGTCTTGACCTTGCGCGGATCGTGCTTGACCTCCTGACGGACAGGAGCATCAAAGCAGTTGATGTCGATGACGACATTGTCCTTATCCAGCTCGTAGAAATCACGCGGATTGCGGGCGAGGGTCAGGCTCTGTCCCTCATGGACATAGCGGTGCAGGCTGATCGCACCCTCGCGGCCTGCCGCGATAGCGTCGATGGCAAACTTGGGACCTGTGTAGCAGTCGCCGCCGACGAAGATATCGCTCTGCGCGGTCTGGAGAGTTACGGGGTCTGCAATTGCCTTGCCCTTCTTGGCCGTCTTGAGCTCGCCGACATCGAGCGTGCCCCAGTCGATGGTCTGACCGATGGCGGAAATGACGGTGTTGACCTTGATGGTCTTGAATTTGCCGGTTCCGACGGGCTTTCTCAGTCCCTTCTCGTCGGGCTCGCCGAGCTCCATGATCTCGACCTTCAGGCCGTTGACCTTTCCGGCTGCCGTGCCGGTGATCTCTGCAGGTGCATTGAGATAGCAGAACTTGACGCCCTCAGCCATTGCCTCGGCGACCTCTTCCTTGTCTGCGGGCATCTCGTTCTCGGAGCGGCGGTAGACTATGTAGGTCTCCTCCGCGCCGAGGCGGACAGCCGTGCGGACGACATCCATTGCAACGTTGCCGCCGCCGACGACAGCGACCTTCTTGCCGATCTCGACCTTGTTGCCGAGATTGACCTCGCGCAGGAAATCAACGCCGCCGTACACACCCTTGAGCTCCTCGCCCGGGATGCCGAGCTTCGCCATTTTCTGTGCGCCGATCGCAACGAAGAAGCCCTTGTAGCCCTGCTCACGCAGCTGCTGTATGGTGATATCCTTGCCGACCTCAACACCGCATTTGAACTTGACACCCATCTTCTTGAGTACATCGATCTCGGCGTTTATGACCTTGCGCTCGAGACGGAAGGACGGGATGCCGAGGGTCAGCATGCCGCCGGGTATCGGGTTGCGGTCGAAAACGGTGACGTTTGCGTAGCCCATTTCCGCCAGATAGTAGGCGCAGCTCATACCGGCAGGGCCGGCGCCGATGATGGCTATCTTCTCGACATAGTCGGTGTCGGGAGTCTTATGACGGCGCTTTTCGGGGATGTAGCGAGTCTTTTCGCTCAGCTCCTTTTCGGCGATGAACTTCTTGATCTCGTCGATTGCTACCGCACGGTCGAGCTGGCCGCGGGTGCAGGCATCCTCACAGCGGCGGTTGCAGATGCTGCCGCAGACTGCCGGGAAGGGGTTATCCTGCTTTATGAGCTTGAGAGCGTCGAGGTATCTGCCCTCGCCGGCCATCTTGATATAGCCCTGAACGGCGATATGCGCAGGGCAGGCCGCCTTACAGGGAGCGGTGCCGCTCTCGTGGCAGTTTTTCTGGTTGTTGTTCTTGTAATCGGGATCCCACATGTGCTCGCCCCAGTGGTTGTCATCGGGCAGAGGCTGCTTGGGATATACGACGGGGCCGTCCTTGGTGCAGAGCTTCTGGCCGAGCTTGGCAGCGCCTGCGGGACAGACCTCGACGCACTTGCCGCAGGCCACGCACTTTTCCTTATCGACATGCGCACGGTATGCGGAGGCGGACATATTGGGAGTGTTGAAAAGCTGAGAGGTGCGCAGAGCAAAGCAGGAGCCGAGCGCACAGTTGCAGATGGCGAATATCTTGTTTTCGCCGTCGATATTGGTTATCTGATGTACATAGCCGTTTTCCTCGGAGCGCTTGAGAATGCGCATTGCCTCTTCATAGGTTATGGGGCGGCCCTTGCCGGTCTCGACACAGTATCTTGCAAAGGTGCCGACCGCTATGCACAGCTCCTCCTGCATCTCGCCGCAGCCCTCGCCCATGATGCGCATTGCATTACGGCAGGAGCAGTAGCCGACACCGAGCTGACCCTCGTACTTCTTGAGCCAGTGGGAGATATGCTCGATGCTGACAGACTCGTTCGTTGCGGGTATGGCCTTTTCAACGGGGATAACGTGCATGCCGATGCCGTTGCCTCCGGGAGGCACGAGCGGAGTGATCTTCGTAAGCGGCAGGAAGGCCATGCGCTCGAAGAATTTTGCTATCTGCGGGTACTTCTCGACCTGCTCGAGGTTCATGTTCATAAGCTCGGCAGAGCCGGGGACGAAGATGGGCAGAACGTACTGACGGCTGCCGTCGGGAGTATCGTAGTTATACTCCAGAAGTCCCTTGTTGGACATGATATCCATGTTTTTGCGGAGATATTCAACGGGCTTCTTCATCTTTACCGCGAGCTTTTCGGGAGTGGTGGGCTTGCGGACATCCATTGCCAGCGCAATGTCGGCCTCCTCGTCGGTTATGACGCATTCAAGGCCGTAGTATTCGGGGTCTGTCTCGGTGATCTTCTCAAGTCCGAGCTTCTGCGGCACGCGGTCGGTTATCTTCTTACCGAGCGCTGCTATTTTTTCTCTTGCCATATTTGCTCCTTCCTTATTCCTTGTCCTTATTCCTT
>CAVDFD010000183.1:0-3148 GCA_963608145.1 Bacteroidaceae bacterium
GTCTCGAGAGCATCACCATCCCCCGCAGGGTAAAGCGCATCGGGCACTCAACTTTCGGATACTGCTTTAATCTTACGAGTATTGTTATCCCTGACGGCGTGAAGAGTATGGGCGAACGGGTTTTCTGCGGATGCACCAATCTCAAAAGCATAATCATCCCCGACAGCGTGACAAGCATAGGTGAAGACGCTTTTAAAGACTGCGACAACATCACCATTTACGCTCCCGAGGGCAGCTTCGCGCATCAATACGCCAAAAAGGCCATTATCCCGTTTGAGTTTATTTGATAATAAGAGAGGAAAAACACCATGAGCTTTGAGATCGAAAACGGAATTTTGGAAAAATACATACCAGAGTCCGGCGAGACCGAGGTTGTTGTACCCGACGGCGTTACGAGTATTGGCAACCAGCTGAAATATGAAAATTACAAGGAGCAGTTCAGACGATTGAATAGGGCGCTTGCAGGCGGTTTCAACCTCGAAGCTATTTTTATTGAATATGCCATTATAGAGGACAGGACAGAATCAGTGCTTCGCCATGCGGGACAATGGGAGGCATACCTCAAGCATCGGAAAAAGCGTGATCCGAGTCTGGAATCCAAGGTCAACTACATAAAAAAGCGCGCCGAGGAAAAGAAAAGCCTTTTGCACAAATACTTTTCAGGCAATCTTCTGGATGAAATACTCATATGGAAAGATCAGCGCAACCGTCTTATCCATGCACTTTTGAAACAACAGCTTGCCCATAACGAAGTGAGCATTCTCGCCGCACAGGGAAATGAACTGGTCAAAGCGCTCCGTTCACGAGCCTCAAGCTTCAATCGAGCATCAGAGAAAGCAGGGAAAAATTAATGAACATCAAAGAGGCAAAAGAGCAAATAAAAAACGCCATGACGGCGTATTTCACGAAAGATGAGCTGGGCAATTACATCATCCCCATCGAGCGGCAGCGCCCCGTGTTCCTCATGGGACCTCCGGGCATCGGCAAAACTGCTATTATGGAGCAGGTCGCGCAGGAGTTGGGCGTGGCGCTGCTGTCATACTCCATGACGCATCACACGCGGCAGAGCGCGCTCGGCCTGCCGTTTATCTCCCACAAGGTTTACGGCGGCAAGGAATATGACGTTTCCGAGTACACCATGTCGGAGATCATAGCCTCTGTCTACGACATGATCGAGCAGAGCGGGAAAAGCGAGGGCATTTTGTTCCTGGACGAGATCAACTGCGTATCCGAAACGCTGGCACCTATTATGCTGCAATTTCTTCAATACAAGGTTTTCGGCCGCCACCGCGTGCCGGACGGCTGGATAGTCGTTACCGCCGGCAACCCGCTGGAGTATAACAACTCGGTCAGGGAATTTGATATCGTCACATGGGACCGTCTCAAGCGCATCGATGTGGAACCGGATTTTGATGTGTGGAAGGAATATGCCTACAATGCTTCCGTGCATCCGGCGGTGCTGAGCTATTTGGAGATAAAAAAAGCAAACTTCTATAAAGTTGAGTCAACCGTCGGCGGCAAGGTCTTCGTCACGGCGCGCGGCTGGGACGATCTGAGCCAGATGATACGGCTGTATGAGCGCAACGGCCTGAAGGTGGACGAGAATTTAGTACGGCAGTATCTGCAGGAAAAGACAATTGCAAAAGATTTTGCCGTGTACTACGACCTGTTCAACAAGTACCGCTCGGATTATCAGATCGACAGTATTCTGGACGGCACCGCAAGCAACGTCATCAAAGGGCGTGCCATCGCCGCCAAATTTGACGAGCGTCTGGCTCTGCTCGGACTGCTGCTGGGCGCCATAGGTGCCGAGATGCGCGAAGTCGTTGAAAGGGAAGAGCTTTTGACCGATTATATGCATGCAGTAAAGGCCTTCCGCATGGCGACAATGAGTCCGAACGCCAATGCCGCTGATGCTTTACGAAAGACGATCAAGTCGCAGATGGATGAGTTGGAGCGCGGAAAGATGTCGGCTTCACTCTCCTCGTCCGGCCAAATACGCAAGCAGAAGCTTATAATGCTGCTGCAGAAGCTTGAGCCTGCCGTAGGTGAGGCTGAGGACGGTACCGCTGCGTTTAAAATCGCAAAGGAAGCCTTTGATAAAGAGCTCAAAGCTCTGAAAAAGCATGCGGAGAAGGTCGGCCGACATCTGTCCAATTTTTTCACCTTCTGCGAAGAGACTTTCGGAAACGGACAGGAATTGCTTATACTTGTGACCGAATTGACCATCAGTTATCACGGTGCGCGATTCATCAGTCGTTTCGGCTGCGAGGAATATTTCAGGCACAACAAGGAATTGCTGTTCCATGAGCGTCAACGCGAAATTATTTCCGAACTTGAAAAATTGGAACTTGAGGAGTGACGGACGATATAGTCAACCGGTATTTCAAACGCCTGACAACATATCCGCAGTCGATCAAAACGGCTGACAGTAAGACTATATTCAAGTTTGCAAGGGAACTCTTTTATAAAGCGCTGCTGATTATTGCGAATGTCAATGCGAAATCATTGACTGGTCCCTCGTGAGCCGTAGGCAGTGGATTTACGGATGCTGAATTCCCTTGAAGTTTAGGGGGAAACAACATATAATTAATTATTATGTTTACATTTAAGCGGAAAGTCAAGACATACTTTCTGAACATGTAATCAGCAAAGCGCTGCAAATCGGTTCTTAATTCCATATAAGCGTGAGCCATTGCAATGGATACTCATACGGTAGAAAAAAGCGCTAAAATATGCAGGTAGAGATGTAAGGATACAAAAATTGAAGGTCTTTTACGAAAAGAGCTTTGGTCACGAGGTGTTTGTTACAGAAAAAACGCAAATGATGTGTTTGGAAAGCCTGACATAGCATTCGAAGGAAAAAAGACTGCTGCTTTTTGTGACAGTTAATTTTGGCGTGGATACAATTGGAAAACAAAAACAGAATGAAATAAAAAGCAATCGTGATTTTTGGATTCCCAAGATAGAAAGGAATATATGCCTAGACAAAGCGGTCAATGCTGTGATAGGGGCAAACGGACGGAAAGTCCTGCGCTTTTGGGGCGAAGAGATATAGAAAAATGTGAAAGCCTGTGCGGATTTAATCGCCGATGCTCTCAAGGAGAGAGATAGATGAACTTGAAAACAATCGACCTGTGTGCAGGCA
>CAVDFD010000184.1:0-3116 GCA_963608145.1 Bacteroidaceae bacterium
ATCTCGAAGGTGCCCTTGGCGGTGAGCGTTCCGGCATCGTCGTAGACGCAGGTATCGACCACGCTGACCGTGCGGCCTGACTTTATGAGCTTTGCCTCGCAGCGCAGCTTTTTGCCCTTGCTCGGGCGCATGAAATACAGGTTGCCGCTGAGTGTGACGAAATTATCCGAGCGCTGGGCGATGATAACGCCGGCAGCGACATCGCACATGGAATACACAAAGCCGCCGTGCGCCATGCCGCTGGGATTGAGCGACTCGGGGCGCAGCTCAGCCTCGACGACGGAGTAGTCGGGGCCTATATCGCTCGTGTAGATACGATTGTGCTTGTTGTACTCGCAGCGTGTGTTTATTATCTTCAAAAACTCTTGCTTTTCCATCATTTTTGCCTCCATAAAAATACGGAGGGTATTATATATTATCTGTTTTGTTTTGTCAAAATTAATTGTTCGCCGTCGATGTGAGCCGTTACGGTGTCGCCGCTGCCGAGGCTGCCGCTGAGCATAAGCTCGGCGGCCTTATCCTCGATCATGCTGCGTATCGCACGCCGCAGCGGACGAGCACCGTAGCGCTCGTCGTAGCCGCGCTCGGCGAGAAAGGCGACCGCCTCGTCGGGCACGGACAGCGTCATGCCCAGCGCCTCGAAGCGCTCCGCTACGGAAAGCAGCATGCGCTCGGCAATGCTTCGCAGCTCTGCGCGGCTGAGGCGGCGGAAGACTATCGTCTCGTCGATGCGGTTTAAGAACTCGGGCTTGAAGGTTCTTCTCAGCTCCTCGTTTATCCGCTCACGCATGACGGTGCCGTCGCCGCCGCTGCCGGAGGCAAAGCCGAGCCCCGGCCTGCCGTCGCTTATCGCCTTTGCGCCGATGTTGGAGGTCATAACGATGACGGCGTTTCGGAAGCTCACGACGCGCCCCATGGAGTCGGTGAGCCTGCCGTCGTCCATGATCTGAAGCAGGATGCCCCACACGTCCTCGTGCGCCTTCTCGATCTCGTCAAACAGCACGACCGACCACGGCCTGCGCCGCACGCGCTCGGTGAGCTGGCCGCCGTCCTCATAGCCGACGTAGCCCGGAGGCGAGCCTATAAGCCTGCTGACGGCGTGCTTTTCCATGTACTCGGACATGTCAAGGCGTATCATCGCGCTTCTGTCGCCGAACACGGCCTCGGCAAGAGCTCTGCACAGCTCGGTCTTGCCCACGCCCGTCGGGCCGAGAAACAGGAAGCTGCCGACGGGGCGGTTGGGGTCTGAAAGCCCCACCCTGCCGCGGCGTATGGCACGAGCCACGGCGCTGACGGCCTCGTTCTGGCCGATCACGCGCCGGTGGAGTATGCTCTCCATCTCGCGCAGTCGCTTTGACTCGTCGGCGCTGAGGCTCAGAACGGGTATGCCCGTCCACACGGAGACCACCGCCGCTACATCCTCGGCGGTCACCAGTCCGCCGCCGGAAACGCGGATGTGCGCCGCGGCCTCGTCAACAAGGTCGATGGCCTTGTCCGGCAGGAAGCGGTCGTTTATATAGCGTGCCGAGAGTTCGACCGCCGCCGTGAGCGCGGCATCGGATATCCTGACACGGTGGTGCTTCTCAAGGCTCACGCGCACTCCGCCGAGCATGGACAGGCTCGCCTCGCGTGAGGGCTCGTCGATCTTTACCGGCTGGAATCTGCGCTCGAGCGCCGCGTCCTTTTCGATGTGGCGGCGGTACTCCTCGGGCGTTGTCGCGCCGATCATCTGCACCTCGCCCCTGCCGAGCGCCGGCTTGAGTATATTCGCAGCGTCTATAGCGCCCTCGGCGCTGCCGGCTCCGATCACCGTGTGCAGCTCGTCCACAAAAAGTATCACGTCGCCGGCCTTCTTCACGTCCCTGAGCACGGCCTTGACGCGCTCCTCGAAATCGCCGCGATACTTCGTTCCGGCCAGCAGAGCCGGAAGATCGAGCGCGACAAGCCGCTTTCCTGCCACGCTCGCGGGCGCGTCGGAGCCTGCGATGTAGCTTGCTATGCCCTCGGCCACGGCGGTCTTGCCGACGCCGGGCTCTCCGATGAGCACGGGATTGTTTTTGCTGCGGCGCGAGAGTATCTGCACGCTGCGGCGTATCTCCCCGTCGCGGCCTATCACAGGGTCGAAGCCCCCTGCGAGGGCTATCTGCGTAAGGTCGCGGCTGTACAGGTCGAGGACCCGCGTTTCGCTGTGCCGGACAGCGGCCTTGGGCTGCGGCTGAGGCTTGGGCTGCTGCGGCTGACGGGGCTTGAACGAGCCCGTGCCGAACACAGCGAGAATGTCGGTGTAGATATCGTTGAGGCTCAGCCCTGCGTCCGTGAGCGCCATCGCGCCGCCGCAGTCGGGCTGACGGAGTATGCCCAGCAGCAGGTGCTCGGTGCCGATGTAGCTGTGCCCCAGCCGCGCTGCGTCCGAGGCCGCCTTTTCGATCGCCTGCCACGCATGCTTTGTAAGCCCCTGTGCCGGTGTTCCGGGCTCGCCCGTACCGCTGCGGCGGCTTATCGCGGCCTTTACGCCGTGCTCGCTCAGACCGCGGTCGCGCAGTATACGCGCACCCAGACCGGCGCTCTCGCGCAGTATGCCCAGCAGCAGATGCTCCGTGCCGATGCAGCTGTGTCCCAGCCCGAACGCCGCAAGCCGCGCCTGCTCTATCGCGCCCTCGGCCTTTTCCGTGAATTTTTCGTTGTTCTTCAAGGTCGCTCCCCCCTGCATACATATTAGTATACCGGCTGCGCCGATACTGTCGTATACGGGATTATTGCCAAAATGCAAAAAATATATTATAAACTGCAATTTTACATTTGCATTTTTTCGATTATGTGTTACAATGCACTTGCAACACATAGGCAAAGACCTGAATCCTATTGAGCATAATACATATGGAGGTTACATTATGGCTTTTGTAATTACCGACGAGTGCCTGTCCTGCGGTGCATGCGCAGCACAGTGCCCTGCTGAAGCTATCTCTATGGGTGAGCTTCACTACGAGATCGACCCCGACAAGTGCCTGGAGTGCGGCGCATGCGCAGCACAGTGCCCTGCTGAGGCAATCGAGGGCTGAGTTCCCTGTAAGAACTTGAAAAAACGCGGTGTGGTTTTCCCACACCGCGTTTTTTCA
>CAVDFD010000185.1:0-3094 GCA_963608145.1 Bacteroidaceae bacterium
TTTTTTATGTAAACCACACGATGCGGCAGACTTTGCAAGGAAAACAGTGTAAGTTTTCTATATACTCTACGGTGTATAGGAGGTACACTTATGCAAGCGACAAAGCTGCGCCCCGGAACGCGGCGGGGCGGCGTGATCTGGCTGCCGGTGGACGAGCTTGAGCCCAGTCCCGTGCAGCCGCGAAAAAACTTTCCAGACGGAGAGCTTCAGGAGCTCTCCGAGAGCATAGCACAGTACGGCGTTTTAAATCCCCTGACCGTGAGGCTGCGCGATAATCGCTACGAGCTCGTTGCCGGTGAGCGGCGGCTGAGGGCTGCACGCCTTGCGGGGCTGTATGACGTTCCGTGCATCCTGCTCGACGTGAGCCTTGAGGACGCGAGCCTCATCGCGCTCGTTGAAAATCTGCAGCGGCGCGACCTTGACTTCATCGAGGAGGCAAACGGCCTGAGCCAGCTGATAAAGCTCTTTGGCATGAGCCAGGAGGAGGCCGCACGCAGGATCGGCAAGTCGCAGTCGGCGGTGGCGAACAAGCTTCGGCTTTTAAAGCTGCCGGAGGACGTTCTGTGCGCCCTGCGTGATAACGGACTCACCGAGCGCCACGGCAGGGCTCTGCTGCGCCTGCCGGACGATAACGCTCAGCGCATGGCGCTGGAATATATAACGGGTCACGACCTCAATGTTGCATCCACCGATGCCTACATCGAAACGCTTCTGCGCACGCCCGATGAGAAGCCGGAGGCAAAGAGAACCTTTATCATGAAGGATGTGCGCGTTTTCGTGAACACCGTCCTGCACGGGCTCGACCTCATGAAGCAGGGCGGCATCGCCGCCGGCATGAAGCGCGAGGAGACCGACAGCGAGCTGATACTTACCATATCCATCCCGAAAGGCAGATCCGAATAGTACATGCCGATACCGTCGTAGAATAATAGCGGCGGTATTTAAAATGCAGGAGGTGCCGGAATGATAAGCTATTTTTCCGAGCTGAGATACAAGGAGGTCATAGACGTGCACACGGGCAGACGCCTCGGCTACGTCTGTGACGCGGAGCTCGACGAAGCTGAGGGACGGCTCATTTCGCTCATAACGCCCGGAAAGGCCAAGTTTTTCGGCCTTTTCGGCAGGGAGGACGACTATATCCTGCCGTGGAAATGCATCGTTCGCATAGGAGGAGATATTATTCTCGTCGAGACCGAGGCCGATCAGCCTCGCCGCCGCAGGAAAAAAGAAAAAATTTTCGATAAAATAGGGAAAAACTATTGAAATAGCGATATAAATTTGGTACAATATCAAGGCATTTCGCACGGGCACGGACTTTTTTCCATGTGGCTACGGCTTGGGGAGAGGGAAGATGTGCTCGGAGGAAAAAACAAAATCAGGAGGAAAAACAAATGTCAGTAGTATCAATGAAGCAGCTGCTGGAAGCCGGTGTCCACTTCGGCCACCAGACCCGCCGCTGGAACCCCAAGATGGCCGAGTACATCTACATGGAGCGTAACGGCATCTACATCATCGACCTTCAGAAGACCGTCAAGAAGCTCGAAGAGGCTTACAACTTTGTCCGCGACGTTGCGGCAAACGGCCAGAGCATCCTGTTCGTCGGCACCAAGAAGCAGGCGGCAGAGGCAGTCAAGGAAGAGGCTTCCCGTGTAGGTATGTACTATGTCAACGCACGTTGGCTCGGCGGCATGCTCACCAACTTCAAGACCATGCGCACCCGTATCGACCGTCTTGCACAGCTCAAGAAGATGCAGGAGGACGGCACCTTTGACATGCTTCCCAAGAAGGAAGTCATGAAGCACATGGGCGAGATGGAAAAGCTCGAGAAGTACCTCGGCGGTGTCAAGGAAATGAAGAAGCTCCCCGGCGCAATGTTCGTCGTTGACCCCCGCAAGGAGCACAACGCCATCGCAGAGGCACGCAAGCTGCACATCCCCATCGTCGCAATAGTCGATACCAACTGCGACCCCGATGAGGTCGATTACGTTATACCCGCAAACGATGACGCTATCCGCGCCATCCGCCTGATCGCATCCACCATGGCAAACGCGGTTCAGGAAGGCCGTCAGGGTGCTGATGCCGAGGTCGAGGAGACCATGGCAGAGGCAGAGGCCGAGAAGGTCGAAGAAGAATAATACAGGAGGATAAAGCAATGGCATTTACAGCACAGGACGTAAAAACTCTCCGTGAGATGACCGGCGTCGGCATGATGGACTGCAAGAAGGCACTGTCCGAGTGCGACGGCGATATGGACAAGGCCGTTGAGTATCTTCGTGAGAAGGGTCTTGCAAAGGCAGCAAAGAAGGCCGGCCGCATAGCAGCCGAGGGCATGGCATACGCAGCCGTTTGCCCCGAGTGCGGCGTAGGCGCGGTCGTCGAGGTCAACTGCGAGACCGACTTCTGCGCAAAGAGCGACCTGTTCGTCTCCTTCGTTAAGGATATCTGCAAGGTCGTCCTGAAGGACAACCCCGCCGACATAGAAGCACTCCAGCAGTGCAAGTACCCCAACAGCGAGCTCACCGTAGCCGAGACCATGCCCGAGAAGGTCATGTCCATCGGCGAGAATCTCCAGCTCCGCCGTTTCGCCCGCTTTGGTGAGAACACCTCCGTCGCTTACGTTCACGCAGGCGGCAAGATCGGCGTTCTCGTAAATCTGGCTGTCGAGGGCGGCATTGACGCAAATGAGGTCGGCAAGAACATCGCAATGCAGATCGCAGCTCTCAATCCCCGCTTCTGGGATAAGTCTCAGGTCACCGAGGATGTCCTCGCAGAGGAGAAGAAGGTCGCACTCGCACTTATGGACAACGACCCGAAGATGGCTTCCAAGCCCGCACAGGTCAAGGAAAAGATCGTCATGGGCAAGATGAACAAGTTCTATGAGGAAAACTGCCTCATGCAGATGGAGTTCGTCCGCGGCGACCTGTTCCAGGGCAGCGTCGAGAAGTACATTGCAGACGCAGCCAAGAAGCTCGGCGGCAGCATCAAGTTTGTTGACGCAGTTCGCTTCCAGACCGGCGAAGGCATCGAGAAGAAGGAAGAGGACTTCGCGGCAGAGGTCGCAGCCCAGATGAACATGGGCAAGAAGTAAGCTCCC
>CAVDFD010000186.1:0-3089 GCA_963608145.1 Bacteroidaceae bacterium
ACACCTTCCCCTCAAGCTCCGCAAGGGGAAGGCAAGGTGCGCCGATTTCAATGCGGAGCAGTTTTTCAGATGCTGCCACAAACGCTGCATCGCACTTGCGTTACGCGGCAGTGTTTTTATTTTGTCGGCACTTTCCGGTCGGGCAACCGCAATCACCGTATAGGTACAGCCTCAATGCGCTACTAAAAAAGTGACGAAAATGTAAGGAGTGGCGGGGGAAATGTAAGAAGAATCGATGGTTTACGGGGAGGATATGTTGTACAATAGGTGGCGTAAACTCGATGGAGGTAAAAAGATGAGCATTTTAACTGTTGAAAATCTCAGAAAAGTATACAGCACGCGCCTTGGCGGAAATCAGGTCGAGGCGCTCAGAAACGTCAGCTTCAGCGTTGAGGAGGGCGAGTACGTTGCGATCATGGGCGAATCGGGCTCGGGCAAGACGACGCTTCTGAATCTGCTGGCGGCGCTGGACAAGCCCACGGGCGGCACGGTGCTGCTCGACGGCAATGACCTCGGCAGGATAAAGGAGAGCGAGGCCGCGACCTTCCGCCGCGACAATCTCGGCTTCGTGTTTCAGGAGTTCAACCTGCTGGACACCTTCACGCTTCAGGACAATATAATGCTGCCGCTGGTGCTCGCGGGCAAGAGCTACGATGAGATGAGCTCGCGCCTGCTGCCAATAGCTAATGAGCTCGGCCTTGAGCCGCTGCTGAAAAAATACCCCTACGAGGTCTCCGGCGGCCAGAAGCAGCGCGCCGCCGTTGCAAGGGCGCTGATAACGAACCCGCGCCTTATCCTCGCCGACGAACCGACGGGCGCTCTCGACTCGAAGAGCACCGACGAGCTGCTCGGCCTGTTCGGGCAGATAAACCGGAAGGGGCAGACCGTCCTCATGGTAACGCACTCGGTCAAAGCCGCATCCCACGCCAATCGCATCCTGTTCATCCGCGACGGCGAGGTGTTCCACCAGCTCTACCGCGGCGACAGCACAGACCAGCAGCTTTATCAGAAGATATCCGACACGCTGACTATTATTGCATCAGGCGGTGAGATAAAATGAAGCGAAGCTTATATCCGCGTCTGGCGTGGAACGGCATGAAGAACAACAAGCGCCTGTTCGTGCCGTATATCCTCGCAGCTGCCGGCACCGCGGCGGTGTTTTACATCATGTTCTTCCTCTCGACCGGCGGCATTCCCGAGGGCATGCGCGGCGCTGCCTCGGCGGAGATCGCTCTCGGCCTCGGCGTGTTCGTCATCGTCATATTCTCGCTGATCTTCCTGTTCTACTGCAACGGCTTCCTCGTGCGGCGCAGATACCGCGAGTTCGGCCTGTACAGCATCCTCGGCATGAACAGGCGCAACATATCGTGCGTGCTGGCGTGGGAGACGCTGTTCACGGCGGGCTTCTCGCTTCTGGGCGGCGTTTTCCTCGGCGTACTGCTTTCAAAGCTCGCCGAGCTCGGCTTCGTGCGCGCCGTCGGCGGTGAGCCGAGCTACACGCTGAGCATTTCGGTGTCCGCGCTTTTGTATATGCTGCTGTACTTCGGCGGCATCTTCGTCCTCATATATATCAGCAGCCTCATAAAGCTGCACAGGAGCACGGCCATTGACCTCGTCGGCAGCGAAAACCGCGGCGAAAAGCCGCCGAAGGCAAACCCCGTGCTCGGCATCGCGGGCATCGTCATCCTCATCGCCGCGTACTATCTGGCCGTGAGCATCGAGAACCCCATATCGGCGTTCACGACCTTCTTCATCGCGGTCGTCATGGTCATCGTCGGCACATATCTCGTGTTCATCTCCGGCAGCGTACTGCTGTGCAGGCTGCTGCAAAAAAACAAAGGCTATTACTACAAGCCGCAGCACTTCGTGTCCGTGTCCTCGATGGCCTACCGCATGAAGCGCAACGGCGCGGGGCTTGCCTCGATCTGCATCCTCGCAACGATGGTGCTGGTCATGGTGACCTCCACCTCCTGCCTGTATTTCGGCATGGAGGACACCCTGAGGTCGCGCTATCCGCGTGATGTCATGTTTTCCTTCAGCTACGAGCGCCTTGACGCCATGAGCGAGGAAAAGCTCGGCGCCACACGCGAGAAGCTCCTCGACGCGATCGGCGACGCGGAAAAAAGCGACGTGCTCGACTACCGCAAGGCGCTGCTCAGCGGCACGCTGGAAAACGGCGCGATAAACGACTATAAAACGGCTCAGAGCATGAGCATCTACGACTACGGCAGCTCGGTGAACGTCGCCATCGTCCCTCTTTCCGACTACAATAAGGCCGCCGGAACGGATGAAACGCTCGGCGAGGGCGAGGTGCTCATGTACACCCTGCGCCTTAATGAAACGCTCGATAAGCTGAGCATAGGCGGCGAGAGCTTCACCGTCGCAAAGCAGCTTGACAGCATGCCGCTTTCCGACGGCAGCGAGGCCTCCGGGATCATCCCGACAATAACGCTGGTCGTCTCCGACTTCGACGGGGTCGTTTCCCGTCTCATCGGCGAGGACAGCGGCGATGCCGTGTATCTGTACTGGAAGTACGCCTTCGACACGACAGAGGATCTTGAAAAGCAGCTGGAGATGTCGGCGGCTGTGGGTGAGGCCGTGGACGACGGCAGGCTCGTCGGCGACACCGACGGCAGCGGCGACGGCTGGAGTATGCTCTCCACCGAGCTCATTGCCTCGGCCCGCGCCGATTTCCGCGCCATGATCGGCGGGCTGTTCTTCCTCGGCATCATCCTGAGTCTGGTCTTCATCTGCGCGGCGGTGCTCATCATTTACTACAAGCAGCTTTCCGAGGGCTACGAGGACGCGGGGCGCTTCGAGATCATGCAGAAGGTCGGCATGACAAGGCAGGAGATACGCCGCAGCATAAATTCGCAGCTTCTGACGGTGTTCTTCCTCCCGCTCGTGTTCGCGGGGCTGCATCTGGCCTTTGCCTTCCCCTTCATCCGCAAGATACTCTACCTGTTCAGCTTCTACAACACGGGCGCTCTCGTCGGCACGACCGTCATAAGCTTCCTCGTCTTCGCCGTCCTCTACGCCCTTGTATATAAAAAGACCTCCAACACCTACTACAAAATCGTGACCTTTTA
>CAVDFD010000187.1:0-3076 GCA_963608145.1 Bacteroidaceae bacterium
TCACAGACCGCCGAGGCATAAAGAGGCTCTTGACAAATTACGCAAAAGCGTGTACTATCTCAAGCAGACAATGCAATTGCATAAAATAACTTAAAAGAGGGGATGCGCTTGAATAAGAATTACACGCAAAGCTTCTGCGGCGAGTGCCGCCTGCCGTTCGAAAACGGCGAGGAGATGTTCTCGTGGGAAAACGAGCTTGTCTGCGGCGACTGCTTCGACGCGCTGTTTTCCGAGCTTGACCGCTATGACCGCGCAAGGCTCATCGGCAGCAGGATAAAAAATTACCGATGCTCCGAGGGAACACCGGTAAATTGATGAATTATATGATAACGAAGAATTTGAGCAGGAACAGCAGCGACAGAACGTAGGTCAGGATCGAGACCTCCTTCGCCTTGCCGGTGCAGGCGGCAATGACGGTGTAGCTTATCAGCGCCATGCCGATGCCGTGGCCGATAGAGCCGGTGATGGGCATGAAAATGAGCATGAGCGCAACGGGAATGACCTGAAGGATATCGTCCCAATCGACGCTTTTTAAGCCGCCGAGCATGATTATGCCGACGTAGATGAGCGCGGCGCTCGTCGCCGGAGCGGGAATGAGCGCTGCAACGGGCGCAAAGAACATGCACAGCAGGAACATGACCGCAGTGGTCAGCGCGGTCAGACCCGTGCGGCCTCCTGCCTCAACGCCGGAGCCGGATTCGATGAAGGTCGTGACGGTGGAGGTGCCGGTGCATGCTCCCGCGACGGTGCCGACGGCATCGGCCAGCAGCGCCTCCTTCATCTGAGGCATCCTGCCGTTTTTATCGAGCATATCCGCACGGGCAGCCGTTCCGACGAGCGTGCCGATGGTGTCGAACATGTCGATCATGCAGAAGGTTATGACCAGCGCCAGAGCGGTGAACCAGCCGATGCTCAGGAAGGTCTCAAAATCAAATTTAAAGAAGGTCGTGTCGAGCATATCGCCGAGAGGCGGGACAAAGGACGCGCCCTTGAGCGACTCAAAGGGATTCGTGTCAAGGAAGATGAAGCTGCCGCCCCAATAGATGATGCACGAGACGAATATGCCGAGAATGACGGAGGCCTTGACCCTGTGGTGGTTGAGTATGACGATGGCGAATACGCCGACGAGCATCGTCACGACATAGAGCACCATCTGCGGATATACGCTGCCGACGGTGTCGCGTGCGACGGACGGAGTGAGGCTGCCGAAGAAGGTGGACAGGACGTAGAACGGGCCGCCGTTTTCGCTGTAAAGTCCGGCGTTGGAGCCGAAGCCTATATTCAGCAGCATAAGTCCGATGGCGGGCGTGATGCCGATGCGGATGCCGAAGGGAATGGCCTCGACGATCTTTTCGCGGATGGAAAAGAGCGTGAGGATGATGAAGAATATGCCCTCGACGAGGATTATGCACATTGCCGCCGGAAATGCCTCCTCATAGCTCAGGCCGGAGAGCGCCGCGATATTTGCGACGACGACGGCAAAAAAGCTGTTGAGTCCCATGCCGGGAGCCATTGCAAAGGGCTTGTTTGCCGCAAACGCCATGACGAGCATACCGATGGCGGAGGCGATGCAGGTCGCCATGAAAACGGCGTTCCACAGCGGCGTTCCGGCTGCAAAGTTTGTCAGCAGGTTGGGGTTGAGTGCGATGATGTAGGCCATGGTCATGAAGGTGGTCAGACCGGCGATTATCTCTGTGCGCACGTTCGTACCGTTTTCCTTCAGCTTGAATATTTTCTCCATTTTGCGCTCCTTTTCGGTTTTCAGAACAAAATTATGGGGCTGATCCGGCAGCAGCCGCTCAGTCCCGAAAAAGACAACAGACAAAACTATATCCGCGAGCCGACGAAAAGTCAAGCCGCGGATACAAAAAGCTATAAATTTTTCGCTCCGTGCGCCTCAGCCGAGGCCGAGGATGGAGAGCGTGCGCGTGTCGGCTCTGCCGCCGTAGAACTTATCCAGCACGGCGGGGAACACGGGATCGTCGGATACCTGCGCAAACAGCGTCATGCACGAGCGCAGCTTGAGATCGTCGGGATAGCCCATGACCGCGGTTGCGTCGGAGCTCTCGAGCGTCAGAAGCGCCCGCGATATCTCGATAAGGCGCGCACCGAGGACGGGGTGCTCTATATACTGCCGCGCCTCGTTTATATCCGCTATCGCGTAAAGCTGCGCGGTGTAGCTCATGCCGAGACCGGCTATCTGCGGGAAGATATACCACATCCAATGGCTGCGCTTGCGTCCTGCGCGTATCTCGCGCAGCGCCGTGTCGTAGGAATACTCCTGCGCAACGAGAAATCTTTCAAGAGAACTGTTCATGATGTACACCTCGAGAAAATGTTGGGAATTATGTCGGCTCGACGGCTTTTGCCGTATTAACGGAAGAAATGAGCATACGCTTGATAACAACACAATCCGAAAGAAGCGATTCGCCGAGCTTGCTGTCGATATATTCGGTAAGAATCAGAAGCTTCAACCAATATTCGGTTTCGGCAGCTTCCTTGAGCGCGATCTGGAGCTTTGCGATGAAATCTGCGCGGCTGTGCCCATAATTGGCCTCGTTGATGTTCGCACCTATACTCGTACCGCTGCGCACGATCTGCTTGGATATGACGCTCTCCTTTTTGACGCTTGTCAGATACTGATTGAGCTTTATGATCCTTGCAGCAAAGGCAACGGATTTGTCAGCAAGAATATTATCCTTCATTAAGCTTCACCCTGATAGATTATATCAGCAGTTTAGGATAATTGCAATTATTCATTATTCATCAGCCAAGCGGCTTCATTATTCATTATTCATTACAAAAATCCTGAAATGAATAATGAAAAATTAAGAGTGAATAGTGAATAATACAAAATCAAAAATCCCATTGACTTGCGTCAACAGGATTTTTGATTTTGGTGGGGGATGGTGGATTCGAACCACCGAAGGCATTGCCAGCAGATTTACAGTCTGTCCCCTTTGGCCACTCGGGAAATCCCCCATATACGATATGAACTTTGCTTTGACGGTGGAGCTGGTGGACGGACTCGAACCCCCGACCTGCTGATTACAAATCAGCTGCTCTACCAACTGAG
>CAVDFD010000188.1:0-3055 GCA_963608145.1 Bacteroidaceae bacterium
ATCGCCGACACCTTCCCCTCAAGCTCCGCAAGGGGAAGGCAAGAGGCGCAGGCTGTGCCTGCGAATGAAAAATGAATGATGAATGATGAAAAATTGCGGTGTGCGCAAAGCGCACGGATTGAATTTCATTCGCTCGGAGAGCGAATACCTTCGGCTATCAGCTAAGGGCTATCAGCTAACAGCTCGCTGAGTATCAGCGCTGTAGTTTCCTCCAGTGTTTCCGGTCGGGACACCGCAATAAGCGTATCCGTGACTGTCCCCGTGCGCCTCTAAAAAGCCTCGCAGTCGTCGAAGTCGAGGAGGGTGGGATCGACGGGGGTCTCGCGCAGGACGCTCTGCATATACTGGTTGACCTGACGGCGCATATCGCGGCGCGAGATCGTGCGCGGATCCATGAGGTCCTGCTGCACCCAGATGAAATTGATGCTGCGCTCACGCGCCTGCTCGTCGAAGATGCCCTGAAGTCCGTCCATGCCCTTGCAGGATATCTGGTCGTACATGATGATGGTATCGACATTGTACTCCTCGGCCACGCGCCACATCTCATCGACGGCGTTGCGGAAGCCGCCCTTGGTGTGCTTGCGCATGGTGGCGCGCTGATAGGTCAGCGCAACGCCGCGGAGCATAGACTCGGGCGTGGAGGTGTCGATAATGACCTGCGAGATATGCGTTTCCATGTCCATGACGGACACGATGCCCCAGCACTGCTCGAGCCAGTTTGCAAAGTTCGTGTAGTAGTTTGCCGGACACGACCAGACCAGCGCCTTGTGGCGCATCTCAGCCGAGCAGGGCAGGCGCTTTTCATAGGCCGCGGTCATGAGTCTGTGCACCTTTTTGTCGGTCTTGTTGAAGCGCTCGTCCATGCCGCCGTGCAGGTGATAGCTGTACATGCGGTACAGCCACGGCGTAGCGCCGGTCACCTGCGGGTAATCGGTGCGGTTTATCTCCCACAGGTCGAGGTGGAAGCGCGTGACCTCGTTGTAGCTCTCGAGCGCCTTGGCGAAGGCATCCCAGTCGAACTTCTCGCCAGTGTGCTGCTCGATAAATTCGATGCAGCCGCGCAGCTCCTCGACGGCGTAGTCCTGCGCATCGACATCGTCGTTGTAGCGCAGCGGAACGCCGAGGCAGTAGGTCGGCAGCTTGAAATAGCGATCCTGGAACGAGGTGGTCATGATGCTGCCGTCGCAGGGCATATTGCAGGCGATGAAGCATTTGCCGAAGATGGGGAAGTCGCCCTCGGCGGCAACGCCGGCCTCGGCTGAGGGCAGGGGGCACACGTCGGCAGGCACGCCGAAGTTCTCGATAGCGTCGAGATACACCGGCGGCAGCTGCTGATTTATCATGGAGGACAGGAAGATGGGTATGGTCTGAACGGGAATGCCGATGAGGTTCGGGAAGCCCGCCATGAGCTCGGTCGGAACGAGCTCGTCAAAGCAGACTATGCGGTCGGCGAGCGACTTTTTGCCGCCGATGTTCTGATCGGCGTTGAAGCTCTCGGCAATAATGTCGATGGTGTGCTTTATGATGATATCGTACAGCAGGTGGCCGGCTCTGAGCTGCACGCCGCGCATACCCTCGAGCTGACGGTCTATAAACTGCGGCAGCGTGAGGTAGGTCAGCATCCAGCGGTAGCGCCAGATGCCCTTGACGACCTGAAGAGGGGACTGGAGGACGAATTTTATCATGTCCTTCCACATGACGCACCACCAGCCGTAGTCGATGAGCGTATCCTTAACGCCGCGCCACTCGCGCCAGCGGCGAACGCCGGTCTTGTCTATGTAGCTCAGCCCCATGTTTCTTGCTTTTTCCGTCATGTCAGCGCCCTCCATTTTCCTTGTGTATCTGTTTTATCTCAAGGCTCTCGACAAAGGCCTGAACGCGTGTGCGCAGCTGGCCGGAGGCGTTGCCGGTGTACTCTCTGTCAACGCAGACGGTGGGGTAATTGTACAGCTCCGTCATGACGTGCGAGGCAAGCGCCCTTTCGTAGCCCCAGAATTCGCAGAATTTCATCTGCTCGTATATGATGCCCTGAGCATTAAAGTCGCGTGCAAGCTTATCGACAAAGTCGTAGCGGCCATGCACCTTGTCCTGCGACATGTAGCGCGGGCACTGGCTCGTTTCCTGATAGAAGCGGCAGATCTGGTCGAGCGCAGGCTCGTCGTCCGTGAGCGGTATCTCCTGCCTGCCTGGGAAGGAGCCGAAGCAGAAGCGGTCGGCAACTATCAGCGCACCCGACTGCTCAACGGTGCGCGTGAAGTCAAGATCGTCGATCTCGCTGCCGACGACGACGACGCGGGCACGGTGCGCGGGCTTTGGGTCAACGGCGCGGCTCCTGACCTCCTCAAGCGTTTGCCGCAGCTTATCGACGATAAGATATTTCGGGCAGCAGTAGGAGACAAGGCACAGAACGTGGAACTCGTAGCCCGTTATCGGGGGATTAGGGAGCTTGCGGTACTCGCCGATCTCGGTGATGATGCGGCAGACCTCATTGTGCTCGGCGACGGCTCTGCGTATGGCCGCGTCGGATATATCCGTGCCGTATCTCTCGTGCAGGGGCTCGAGCACCTTTTTCGTGAGCTGATTTTTGTAGTGCGCAAGGCCGTGAGGCGTTACCTTGAAGGGCACGTCGATGAAGGAGACGAAAAACTTATCGTTCTTCACGAGCTGAAGCAGCTCAAAATGCTCCAGCGTGCGGTTCATCTCGGTGCAGGTCTCGCCGCCGGCGAGCGCCGACAGGAAGTTGTAGCCGCCCTCGATGCCGCGCTCGACAAGCGCCTTTGCGTAGCCGCACAGGTAGTTTGTCATGTAGTAGGTCGATATCTCCAGCGAGCCCGTGCGCGGTGCGCGCATGCGGACGGAGAAGCAGTTGTCAAGGTTGAGCAGAACCTCCGGCATATGATAGCAGGTGTAGCCCACGGCCCTGCGCCCCTCCGACACCGCCTGCATGACGAGCTCGTTTGCCGCCTCGTCGAGCAGGTGCTCAAAGTAGATAAGGTGCTGTAAATCTTTCATATTCCCTCCACTATAAAATAATAATTATAAAAAAATTATAAGT
>CAVDFD010000189.1:0-3027 GCA_963608145.1 Bacteroidaceae bacterium
ATCGCGGCATCGAGGCTGTAGGCCATGCCGTCAAAGCCGCGTTTAAAGCCGTCGGCCACTCCCTCTACGGTTCCTGTGAAGAATATGCACTTCTTGCCTGCCGCACGGCAGGCATTTATTATGCGCTCAAGCGCCGCCTGAAACACGGGGTTTGAAAAATCTCCGGGCATTCCCATGGAAATGGACAGGTCGAACGGTCCTACGAAAATGCCGTCAACGCCGTCGAGAGCCGCGATCTCCTCGATCGCTTCCAGCGCTCCGACCGTTTCGCACTGCGGAAGTATGAGCGTTTCGGCGTTAAAATGCGCCATCGTTTCGGGCACGCTGCCCAGACCGTCAAAGCCCCAGCCGTCCTTGCGTGAGGGGCAGAAGCCGCGCTGACCGACAGGATAGTAGCGGGCATAGGATATTATTTCCTTTACCTGCCCGACATTATTCACATTCGGGATGATAAGCCCCTGTGCGCCGACATCAAGAAGCTTGAGCAGCGCCGGACGGCTTATCTCACGCACGCGGCACAGCGGGGTCACACCCGCGTTTTCGGCGGCACGGATGAGTCTTGCGCTCGTCTCGGCCTCTATGGGAGAATGCTCGTTGTCGATGATAACGAAGTCTATTCCGGTGCGGCCCGTGCACTCCATGAGATATTCGCTTGCGGTGTCAAAAAATATACCTATAGGCTTTTCGCCATTATCAAGCTTCTGCTTGAGCATGTTGTTCATAAAAACCACCCTTTTTCTGATTTATAATGACATTATACAAACATTTTACACGATTTCAAGTTGTAAATTATTAATTTAAATGATATCATCAAATTATGAGAAAAATTATCGTGAGGTCATGCATATGAGTGAGTTTTCGAGAGAATATCTTGAGCTGCTGTCGGAAAAATACCCCGACGAGGCAGCCGTGTGCTCAGAGATCATAAATCTTCGCGCTATCCTTGCCCTTCCGATGGGTACAGAGCATTTCATAAGCGACCTGCACGGCGAATACGCCGCCGTGCGGCACATACTCAACAACTGCTCCGGCGTCATTCTGGAAAAGGTGCTGCGCCTTTTCGAGGCTGATATCGGCGAGGAGCGCTGCCGCAGCCTGTGCACGCTCATATACTATCCGCGTGAAAAGCTCAGCGCCATGCGCGAGGCCGGAGAGTATACGCACGATCGGCTCAAAAGCGTTCTGACCATGCTGCGCACGCTGGCCGAGACGCTTTCGAGCAAATACACGCGCAGCTATGTGCGCAAGCAGATGCCGCAGAAGTGGAGCTTCGTGCTCGATGAGCTTCTGCACATGCAGCGCGACGAGTATTCTAACCAGCTGCGCTACCACGACACGATACTTGAATCTATCATATCCACCGGCGCTGCCGATGATGTTATCACCGCGCTGTCGGATATAATAAAGCGCCTTGCCGTCGATAAGCTGCACATAGTCGGCGATATATTCGACCGCGGCCCAGAGCCTGCACGTCTGCTCGATGCGCTCATGGAGCACCCGAACATCGACATTCAGTGGGGCAACCACGACATTCTCTGGCTGGGTGCAGCCTCCGGCAGCCCCGCCTGCATATTCACCGTGCTCAGGATATCGCTCGACTACGGCAACGCAAATCTGCTCGAGCGGCGCTACGGCATAACGCTTCAGCCGCTGTATGATTTCACGCGCAAATACTACGGCGAGGCGACGAAGGAAAACGTCAGCATCGCGCTCAACACCCTCGGCTTCAAGCTTGAGGGCAGGGTCATCCTGCGTCATCCGGGCTACGGCATGAACTCACGCCTGATGCTCAACCGCTGCGATTTTGGAAACGGCACTGTTATACTCGACGAGGGCGTGTATCCCCTGAACACCGACAAGTGGCCGACCATCGACCGCAGTGACCCCTACAGCATGAACGACGACGAGCTCGATCTTGTAAACGAGTATGTCAACCTCTTCCGCGACAGTCAGTCGCTGCACCGCCACATGGATTTCATCTACCGCGTCGGCAGCACATATCTGTGCTGCAACGGCAATCTCCTGTACCACGGCTGCATACCCATGACCGAGGACGGAGAGTTTGCGCGTGTGCGGCACGGCGGCGTGTGGTACTCCGGCAAGAGCCTGATGGATTACTCCGACATGGTGGTCAAGAACGCTTGGGCAAAGCACGATGAGTCGGCGCTGGACATGATGTGGTATCTCTGGTGCGGCAACGACAGCCCCTTCTCAGGCCGCGTGTTCCACACCTTCGAGCGCGGCGTGGTTGACGATCAGAGCACATGGGAGGAGCCCAAAAACCCATATTTCAGCTTCTGGGAGGATGAGCAGGTCGCAGGCATGATCCTCTCCGAGTTCGGCCTCGATCCCGAGCACGGACACATCATAAACGGCCACACTCCTGTCAAGGCCAAGAAGGGCGAAAGCCCTGTCAAGGCAGGCGGCAAGCTGTTCATCATCGACGGCGGCTTCTGCGAGGCATATCAGAAAACGACCGGCATCGCAGGCTACACGCTTGTTTTTAACTCCCACGGTCTGAAGATCAAGGCGCACAAGCCCTTCGGCGGCGTTGCCGCGGTCATTGACGACAATGCCGATATCGAATCCGAGGCCGTGCAGGTCGAGAGCTTTGAGCGCCGCCGCTATATCGCCGACTGCGACGACGGAGCTCGTCTGCGCCGCAGGATAGAGGCTCTCGAAAGCCTCCTCGCCGCCTACCGCTCAGCGGTTTTTTAGAGGCGCATTTAGGCTGTGCCTATACGTTTATTGCAGGTGCACGGTATCGAAACATTGCAGAAAATAAATACGCTGCACGCTTTTTGGAGGCGCATTTAGGGCTGTGCCTATACGTTTATTGCAGGTGCACGGTATCGGAGCATTGGCAGAAACTACAGCGTTTCGCGCTTTTTTAGTGGCGCTTTTAGGCTGCAATTAACATTATCAGTGCAATTTCAAAGAAGCATTAGGCCGAAAATCAAGGACACTGCCGTACCCTGACAAGGTACCGCAGTGTCCGTTTTTTGTTTTTTCAGCTTTCCATCTGCT
>CAVDFD010000190.1:0-3024 GCA_963608145.1 Bacteroidaceae bacterium
AATGCGCTACTGAAAGAGCGCGCATGGCGTTGAGCACGGCTATGACCATTACGCCGACATCGGCGAAGATCGCAGCGCCCATGTCCGCAGCGCCGAGGGCAACCAGCAGCAGGCAGGCAAATTTCACGCCGAGGGCGAAAACGATGTTCTCGTACACGATGCGGATGCACTTGCGGGATATTTTGATCGCCTTGGATATCTTCATCGGATCATCGTCCATAAGCACGACATCGGCGGCTTCGATGGCTGCGTCTGAGCCCATTGCGCCCATTGCAATGCCGATATCGGCGCGGGAGAGCACAGGTGCGTCGTTTATGCCGTCGCCGACGAAGGCGAGCTTTGCCTTGCCGCTGCTTTCGCTGAGCAGACGCTCCACCTCGCTGACCTTGTCTCCGGGCAGGAGCTGACTGTGTACCTCGTCAACGCCGAGCTCGGCTGCGACCTTTTCGGCCACGGCCTTCGTGTCGCCCGTGAGCATGACGGTTCGGCTGACTCCGGCCTTCTTGAGCTCGGCAATGGCCATGGCGGAGCTGGGCTTCACGAGGTCGGAAATGACGATGTGGCCGGAGTAAACGCCGTCAATGGCAACATGTACTATCGTGCCGACGCTGTGGCAGCATGTGTGCCCGATGCCGAGCCTGTTCATGAGCCGCTCGTTTCCGGCGGCTACGGTGTGGCCGTCAACCTTGGCGATAACGCCGCTTCCGCTTATCTCCTCAATATCGCTTACGCGGCTGCGGTCAAGCTCTGTGCCGTGGGCGCGCCGGAGGCTGCGGCTTATCGGATGCGAGGATGCGCACTCGGCAAGCGCGGCGTATTCGATGAGCTTTTCGTCCTCGATAGGGCAGTGGTGGATGCCGCTGACCTCAAAAACGCCCTGCGTGAGAGTGCCGGTCTTGTCAAAAACAACGGTCTTTGTCTGCGCGAGAGCCTCAAGGTAGTTCGAGCCCTTGATGAGCACGCCCTCGCTGCTCGCACCGCCCAGACCCGCGAAGAAGCTCAGCGGAATGCTGATGACCAGAGCGCAGGGGCAGCTTACTATCAGAAATGCCAGCGCACGGTAGATCCATATCGACCAATCGCCGCCGAGCCCCATGAACACGATGCGGATAAGCGGCGGCAGGAGCGCAAGCGCAAGCGCCGCATAGCACACGATAGGGGTATAGACCCTTGCAAAGCGCGATATGAACTGCTCCGAGTGCGATTTGCGCGAGCCGGAGTTCTCGACAAGCTCGAGTATCTTCGACACGGTCGATTCGCCGAAGGGCTTTGTCGTGCGCACGCGGAGCATGCCGCTGAGGTTTATGCAGCCGCTGATGATCTCCTCACCTGGGGCAACGTCACGCGGAAGGCTCTCACCCGTGAGCGCACTTGTGTTTATCGTGCTCCTGCCGTCGATGACAATGCCGTCAATGGAAACCTTTTCGCCGGGCTGAACGACGATCACGCTGCCGGTCTCGACCTCGTCGGGATCGACCTGCTCGAGCTTTCCGCCGACTTCAATGTTGGCATAATCGGGGCGGATATCCATCAGCGCGGATATGCTGCGGCGGCTCTTGCCGACGGCATAGCTCTGGAACAGCTCGCCGATCTGGTAAAACAGCATGACGAGCACCGCTTCGTTGAAGTCGCGGCTGCCGCTTATGAAGGCAAGCGCAACAGCGCCGACCGTGGCGACAGCCATGAGGAAGTTCTCGTCAAAAACGCGGCCATTGAGTATGCCCTTTCCGGCCTTGCGCAGAATGTCATAGCCGATAACGAGATACGCCGCAAGGTACAGCAGCATTTCCGGTATCTCCGGCAGCTTTACGAGGTTGAGCAGCGCCAGCAGCAAAGCGGCGATGATTATGCGCACGAGCACCTTTTTCTGCTTTTTATTCATAGAAATCAATCCTTATGTCCCATCTATAAATTGCGCCCTCCCGTACAGGAGGGCGTTAGGTTTAGATCAGAGATATATCTCGCAGTCGTCCTCGACCTTTTTGCAGTTCTTGACGACGTTCTTCATGACAGCGTCAATGTCCGCACCCTCTGCAAACTCCAGCGTCATCTTCTGCGTCATGAAATTGACGGCGGCCTTCTCAACGCCCTCGGTCTTTCCGGCTGCCTCTTCCATGAGGTTTGCACAGTTTGCGCAGTCTACTTCGATCTTGTAAGTCTTTTTCATGATACTTCTCCTCGTTATTTATATTTTTTACAACGTGAACGAACAATTAAATGATTGCTTAATCGTTATGCCTGCAGTATAATAAGCGCGAGCCCGAAAGTCAATGCCGCAGGGCGACTTACTTCCGAATGGGCTCAAATCATTTCCGAATGGAGCAAGAGCATGAAAAACGAGACGATGCCCCACGATCACGGGGAGGAGATAAGCGAGCATCTGCGCGAGAGCGTGGAGAGGACGGATAGCTTCCGCACGGTGTCGGACATATTCAAGCTTCTGGCCGATCCCAGCCGCGCAAGGATATTCTGGCTGCTGTGCCACTGCGAGGAGTGCGTTGTGAATATATCGTTTCTGACGGACATGACCAGCCCCGCCGTGTCGCACCATCTGCGCCAGCTCAAGGACGGCGGACTTATCGTCAGCCGGCGCGAGGGCAAGGAGGTCTATTACAAGGCAGCGCCCACGGAGCAGGTGCGGCTGCTGCACGTCATGATGGAAAAGACGATGGAGATATCCTGCCCCGAGGAGCGAGGAGATATCCGAAGCGTGCCGGAGCTGCCGGAGCTCGACGCGCACACCGGCGGAGAGGGGAGCTGCACTGCCGAGCAGCTTGAAACGGTGCACCGCGTGCACGAGCTTCTGACGGAAAATCTCGGCCGGCGCTATACCATCGAGGAGCTGTCGCGGCGCTTTCTCATCAATCCCTCTACGCTCAAGGAGAGCTTCAAGGCCGTTTACGGTCAGTCGCTCGCCGCGCACATCAGAGAGCACCGCATGGAGCTTGCTTCCGAGCTGCTGCGGGATACAGATCTCAGCATCGCCGAGATCGCCGAGCGCGTCGGCTACGAAAATCAGAGCAA
>CAVDFD010000191.1:0-3012 GCA_963608145.1 Bacteroidaceae bacterium
GTTTGTGCCAGCGTTTCGATACCGTGCCACCAGAGATATGCGTATCCGTGACTGCCTCAATGCGCCACTGAAAAAACGCGAAACGTTCTTATTTTTGCCATTGTCTCGATACCGTGCCACCGCAATAAGCGTATCCGTAGGTGCCTAAATGCGCCTCTAAAAATCAGCGTTGCCGGTGGTGCGGGGATGGAGCTCAACATCGCGGATGTTGGAAACGCCGGTGAGGTACATGACAAGGCGCTCAAAGCCCATGCCGTAGCCTGCGTGACGGCAGGAGCCGTAGCGGCGCAGATCGAGATACCACCAGTAATCGTCGGGGTTCAGCCCCAGCTCATTCATGCGTCCGAGCAGCACGTCAAGGCGCTCCTCACGCTGCGAGCCGCCGATGATCTCGCCGACACCGGGAACAAGGCAGTCGGCAGCGGCGACGGTCTTTCCGTCGTCGTTCATGCGCATGTAAAACGCCTTGATGTCCTTGGGGTAATCGGTGACGAAGATGGGCTTTTTAAAGACCTTCTCGGTCAGATAGCGCTCGTGCTCGGTCTGAAGGTCGATGCCCCACTCGACGGGGAAGTCGAACTTCTCACCGCTTTTCTTGAGTATATCGACGGCCTCGGTGTAGCTTATGCGGCCAAACTCGTTGGAAACGACATTTTCAAGGCGCTCAAGCAGTCCCTTATCGACGAAGGAGTTGAAGAACTGCATCTCCTGCGGGCAGCGCTCAAGCACAGTGTTTATGACGAATTTGACCATCGCCTCGGCGTTGTCCATATAGTCGTAGAGGTCTGCAAACGCCATCTCGGGCTCGATCATCCAGAACTCGGCGGCATGGCGCTGCGTGTACGACACCTCGGCGCGGAAGGTCGGGCCGAAGGTGTACACATCGCCGAAGGCCATCGCAAAGTTCTCGGCGTTGAGCTGGCCGGAAACGGTCAGGCTCGTGACCTTGCCGAAGAAGTCCTTGCTGTCGTCAACCTTGCCGTCCTCGCGCAGAGGAAGGTTGTTGAGGTCGAGCGTGGTCACGCGGAACATCTCGCCCGCGCCCTCGCAGTCCGAGCCCGTGATGATCGGCGTGTGGACATATACAAAGCCGTTGTTGCGGAAAAATTCGTGTACCGCCTGCGCCGCCACGCTGCGAACGCGGAAGGTCGCGGAAAACAGGTTCGTGCGCGGCCTGAGGTGCTGGATGGTGCGCAGGAACTCGACGCTGTGGCGCTTTTTCTGAAGCGGATAATCGGGTGTGGAAACGCCCTCGACGACGACCTCGCTTGCCTTGAGCTCAAACGGCTGCTTAGCCTCGGGCGTGAGCACGAGCTCACCCTTTGCGATGAACGCCGCGCCTACGTTCTGATGTGCAAGCTCGTCGTAGTTAGCGAGCTTATCGCGCTCGAGCACGACCTGAAGGCTCTTGAAGCACGAGCCGTCGTTGAGCTCTATAAAGCCGAAATTCTTCATGTCGCGGATGGTACGCGCCCAGCCGCAGACGGTTATCTCCTTGCCGCCGAAGCTGTCTGCATCGGCAAATATCTGAGCGATCTTAGTGCGTTTCATATAAGACACTCCAATCTTAGTATTATTCGTTGACAAATGCATATTATATACTATTTTTTTCTGCCTTGCAAGAAGTTTAAATTTGTGATATATTAATAATGTATTAATGAATTGCAACATAGGTGCCGCAGGGTGCGGCGCAATTTTTTTGGAGGTAAATAATGCTGGCGGTTGGTCAAACGGTTGTCTACGGAACTCAGGGAGTGTGCACGGTCAAAGAGCTGAGCATGCTCAAGCTCGGAAAAACAAAGGGCGAATACTATGTACTCAGTCCCCTTGACGATCCGGGCAGCACCGTTTATGTGCCGACGGCAAATGAAAAGCTCATGAGCAGGCTCCACCCCGTGCTCAGCAGCGACGAGGCTGACGCTCTCATCATCGAGGCCATAAACGAGCCTCTGGAGTGGATCGTCAGCGATAACGAGCGCAAGGCAGTCTGTGACGAGATAGTCAAAAACGGCAGCCGCAAGCAGCTCATGCAGCTCATAGCCATGCTGTACCGCCGCCGCGAGGCGTTAAAGGATCAGAAAAAGCACTTCCACAACGTCGATGCGCAGTATCTCAAGACCGCCGAGCGCATGCTGCACGGCGAGCTGGCCTATGCGCTCGGCATCAAAGCGGACGAGGTCGCAGATTATATACGGAGCCGTGCCGCCGAGGGCTGACAGAGTTTGCCGTCAGTCCGCCAGTGCAAGCTCCACGGCACGCTTTGCGTGGATGACGGTCGTATCAAAAACGGGGAGAGGCACATCCTCGGGTCGAATGAGAAGCCCGAGCTCCGTGCAGCCGAGGAGCACACCCTCTGCGCCGTTTGCCTTCATTCTCTCGATAAGGCCGCAGAGCTTCCGTCGGGACTCGTCTCTGATCTCGCCCACGCACAGCTCTCGAAAAATTATATCATCTACAAGCTCAACGCCCTCACTGTCGGGAACGAGAACCTCTATTCCGCGGTCGTGAAGCCGCTGCGTATAAAAATCTTCCGTCAGCGTATACCTTGTCCCGAGAAGACCTGCCTTGCGGATCCCGTTGCTTTCAAGCTCCTGCGCCGCAGTGTCCGCGATATGGACAAGAGGAGCTTGCAGCGCCGCCTCGAGACGGGGCGCGACCTTGTGCAGAGTGTTCGTGCCCAGCAGGATAAAGTCTGCGCCCGCAGCCTCAAGGCTTTTGGCGGCATGGAGCAGAATATCCCCGCACTTTTCCCATTCACCTGCGGACTGATACCTTTCTATCTCGGCAAACTCGACACTGTAAATGATGATCTGCGCGGAGTGCAGGCCGCCAAGTCTGCCGCGCACATCTTCGTTTATGAGCTGATAATAGTAAGCGGTGCTCTCCCAGCTCATTCCGCCTATCAAGCCGATGGTTTTCATAGTCGTCCTCCCTCGCTCCGGCCTTTAGGCCGGTGCTCAGCGTGTCAAAAAAGTCTGCGACTTTTTTGCACGCTTCAAAACGCCATATTTT
>CAVDFD010000192.1:0-2990 GCA_963608145.1 Bacteroidaceae bacterium
CGCCTCTGAAGACCTGCGGTGGCGTTCGAAGAGGTAGCCGATGAACATGACGACGGCGAAGAAGATCAGGAAGCCGACGCACTGCTTCCAGCCGTAGCCCGTCCAGATCGCGTAGCAGAAGAACAGGCAGCAGGCCACGCCCAGCGCGGGGAGCACGAAGCGCTTTATCGGATGCAGCTCCTTGGCCTTGACCATGAGCCCGATCATCATGGGAATGTACATCAGGTACAGGCAGATGATGCCGATCTCGTCGGGCTCCCATGCAAACCACTCGCTCGAATGCACGGCTCCGAACAGTCCCGGGCCGCCCATCCACATCATGACCGTCCATGCGTACCAGAAGCCGGCGAGCATCATGCCGATGACGGAGGACTTGATGGCGAAATTGTTCTGCTCGTCAACATGTCCGAAGAAGCTCGGGTTCGGCCCCATGCCGCGTGCGGAGACGGAGTACATACTGCGGCAGGAGGCCATGATGAGTCCGTTCATCGTGCCGAGGCAGGAGATGGTGATGAACACATACACGATCGTGCCGACCGTTGAGCCGAACAGCGCCGAGAACGCGATGCGCGGCAGGCTCTCGCCGAACGGCCATGTGGAAATGATCGTGCCGACATCGCCGACGATGCTCATCGCCCAGATGTACAGCGAGTAGATGATTATCGTGACCAGCGCGCCGATAACGAGCGCACGGGGCAGATTTTTCTTGGAGTCCTTGAGCTCGGCATTGATGCTCGTTGCGAGTATCCAGCCCTCGTAGGCGAAGGCGAAGCCGACGATGGCCTTGAAAAAGCCCGTGCCGTCAACGGCGACATAGTCGGCGGAATTAACGTAGTTGAGCACCTCCAGCGTCGTGCCGTTGATAAGCCCCGCGATAGTTCCGACAACGCCCATGAGTATGAGCGGGATGAGCTTTATGACCGTCATGCCGACCTGAAGCTTACCGGCAAGCTTGGGGCTGAGCGCGTTGATGCCGTAGCCTATCATCAGGAAGCCCGCGCCCACGCCGATAGCGACGGCGTTGACCTGACCGTTTGCAAAGTCGATGGCCGAAATACCGAACAGCTGCAAAAACATCATCGCCGAGAAGAAGGCCAGCATCGAGGCCAGCGCGGGGGCGTATATCGTCGTCATGAACCAGCCGACATAGTAGGCGTACTTCGGTCCGAGCGCAAGCTCGGCGTAGTCAACGACACCGTTTACCTTCTCGTACTTGCTGCCGAGGGTCGCAAAAACCAGCGAGCATATGATGCATATCAGGCCGACGATGCCGACGACCGCTATGCCCTGCAAAAGGTTGCCGCCCGTAAGCGACAGCACCTTGCCGCCCTTGATAAAGACACCGGAGCCGATGACGATGCCGATGACCATGGATATCGCGGTGGGCAGGCCGTAGCGCTTTTCCATCTTGTTGTTGTCCATTAATTTCTCTCCCATAATTTTTTGTACTTTTTGCATTTAAAGTATCGTTACAATAATACGCCAAATTGTTGAATTTGTCAATGCGAATCAGATCATCAAAAAATCTATGCTGCTGCGTGAAGATATCCGCGCAGCGGGGGAGCTTGAGGGGGCAAGGCCCGCCTCAAGTTAGATAAACCGCCGTCGAAATCCTTGAAATTTCAAGGATTTCGGTAAAAGCATTTTGAAATTTTTCAAAATGCTCGGCGGAAAAGTGCAGTCAAAAAAGTCCCGCGAGGGACTTTTTTGACAAACTGCATCGGAGGTCTGCATTGTTTGCAGCCCTCCGAATTTTTTCTTGCACGCAAATGTACAAGTCAGCCCCGAAAACAGCCTATGGGTAGAGAGCATAGAATATACTGCCCGAAAGGAATGGTCAAATTGAAAATATATCTCTCACCGTCCGATCAGATACACAACCCCTATGCCTACGGGGGCACGAACGAGGCCGTGCAGTGCCGCAGGATAGCCGCCGCGTGCAAGGCGGCGCTCGAGCGAAACGGCTTCGAGGCGAGAACCAGCTTCGCAGACGGCGACAGCGCCATGTACGAGCGCGTGCGCGAATCAAACGCATGGGGCGCGGACATCCACCTGTGCATCCACACCAACGCCGGAGGCGGGCGCGGCTGCGTCGTGTTCGTGGCCTCGAAAAGCGACGAACGCATGAGGTACGCACAGCCCGTTTTCGAGGAGCTCGACGCGATAACGCCCTACCGCTCGGTCTACGGCGTGCGCGAAAAGCAGTTTTACGAGATCCGCAACAGCAGCGGCATCTGCCTGTACTGCGAGTGCGAGTTCCACGACTCGCCCGAGCTTGCCCGCTGGATAGTCGGGCACACGGACGATATAGGCGAGGCTATCTGCCGCGGCCTGTGCCGCGCCGCAGGCAGGGAATATATTGAGAAAGGAAGCGAAAGCGATATGGAAAGATGGAAAACGATAGACGATATCCCGTCCGGCTACCGCGAGATGGCGCAGCGCTATGTTGACGCGGGCGCACTGCGCGGCAAGGACGGCGGAGCGCTCGACCTGACGGAGGATATGCTCCGCACGCTGGAGATCATGCGCCGCTACCTTGAAGGGGAGGCGTAAGGGCATGGATACACCGGATAAGGCCGCCGAGATAAAGGCGGCGGCAGCGGCGCTCATAGCCTTCGGCACGGCGCTGTTCGGCTGGGTCGGCTGGATGGTCGTGCTGTGGCTTGCCGCGATGGTCATGGACTACCTGACCGGCACCTTCGCAGCGCTGTACGGAAAAAGGTGGTCGAGCTCGACGGCGCGGCGCGGCCTGTGGCACAAGCTCGGCAGCATCTTCGCGGTGCTCGTCGCGGCAATGTGCGATATCGTGCTGGGGCTGGTGGGCGATAACTTCGGCTTTGAGCTGCCCGTCCTCGGCCAGAGCTGCCTGATAACGCCCGTCGTCACGGCGTGGTACTTCTTCACCGAGCTCGGCAGCATCATCGAAAACACCGCCGCAATGGGCGCACCCGTCCCCGTCTTTCTGCGCCGGCTCATCGAGCGCAGCAAGA
>CAVDFD010000193.1:0-2989 GCA_963608145.1 Bacteroidaceae bacterium
CTGGAGGTAGCGGCGCATCATGTCGAAAACGTAGTTTCCGGACACGCGGCGGACATAGCTGCGGGGTCGGCGGTCTCCGACATGCAGCTCGCGCACGAAGGTGCCGTCCTTGGTCGCAAGGGCGACAAACACGGTGCCGACCTCGTGAACTCCGTCCCCGTCGGGGCCGGCAAGTCCCGTCACGCCGATGCCCATATCGGCGCCGAGCAGCGCACGCACGCGCTCGGCCATTTCGCGGGCGACCTCATAGCTCACGGCGGTCTTTTCCTCGATGAGCTCGGGGTCTATGCCCAGAAGCTTCACCTTCGCCTCGTTCGTGTAGGTCGTCACGCCGCCGAGGAAGAACTCGCTCGCGCCGGGGATATCGGTAAAGCGCTTGGCAAGCTCCCCGCCCGTGCAGCTCTCGGCAGCGGCGAAGGTCATGTTCTTCTCGCGGAGAAGCTGCATGACGCTCTCCTCAACGGTGTCGATATCAATGCCGAATACGACATCGCCGAGCACGTCCTTCACATGCTTTATGACGGGCTCCATCATCTCCTCGGCCTTCTCGACGCTCTCGGCCTTGGCAGTGACCTGCAAAAGGCAGTCGCCCTCCTTGGCGTAGGGGGCCATGGTGGGGTTTGTCATGACGTTCATCTCGTCGCGGAATATCTGATCCATGGCGCTTTCGGACATGCCGAAAACGTGTATCGCGTGCGAGACTATCTGCTCGTCGGAGAGCGAGCGCAGATAGGGCATCGCGCAGGCGCGGAACATCGCGTTGCACTCCTTCGGCGGGCCGGGCAGCATAAGGACTATCGTGCCGTCCTGCGCGGTGAAGGCGCAGCCGGGAGCCGTGCCCCAGTTGTTGTGGAACACCGTGCAGCCGACGGGCAGCATAGCCTGCGCGAGATTGTTCTCGGTCATCTCCTTGCTGTAGCCGCGATTGGTCAGATAATCGTACAGGCAGGCTCGCTCGTCCTCGTGCATCTCGAGCTCAAGGCCGAAGGAGCGTGCAAGGATCTGCTTCGTGAGATCGTCGCAGGTCGGGCCGAGCCCGCCGGTGGAGATGATGATATCCGCCCTCTTGCGGGCGATCTCGATGCAGTCGGCCAGCCGCTGCGGGTTATCGCCGACGACGGTGTGATATTTTACGTTTATGCCGAGCTCCGAGAGCATGAGGGATATATCCCTCGCATCGGTGTTCGTCGTGTGGCCGAGCAGTATCTCCGTTCCGACGGAGAGTATCTCGACATTATATGCTTTTTTCATGCTTACTCGCCTACCTTTATTCTTTCAATGCCGGCATACGCCTCTTCTACGAGCGCGTCTATATCCAGCGCCGACTCGATCCTCTCGACCTCGTGCAGCTTGGGCTTGGTCTTGGGGTGCTTGGGCGTAAAGACCGTGCAGCAGTCCTCATACGGCAGTATGGAGGTCTCGAAGGTGCCTATCTTACGCGCAAGGCGGACTATCTCCTCCTTGTCCATGCCGATCAGCGGCTGGAGAACGGGCAGGTCTATGACCGCCTGCGTCGAGGCCATGGCCTCCATGGTCTGGCTTGCGACCTGACCGAGGTTCTCGCCGGTGACGATGGCCTTCGCGCCGTTTGCCTCGGCGATCCTCTGCGCGATGCGCATCATGAAGCGGCGCATGATGAGCGTGAAGTAATCCTCATCGCACTTTGCGCGTATCTCCTCCTGAATGTGCGTAAAGGGCACGACCTCGATGGTCATCCTGCCGCAGTAATCAGTCAGGAGCCGCGCAAGCTCTATGACCTTCTGCTTTGCCTGCTCGGAGGTGTAGGGGAAGGAGAAAAAGTGCACGGGTATAAGATGCACGCCGCGCTTTGCTATCATATAGCTCGACACGGGGCTGTCTATGCCGCCGGACAGCAGCGTCACCGCCGTGCCGTTTGCGCCGACCGGCATTCCGCCCGCTCCGGCTGTGGGCGCGGCGTGGACATAGGCCGCAAGATCGCGCACCTCTATATGCACCGTCAGCTCGGGATCGTGCACATCGACCTCGCAGTCGGGGTAAGCCTCGGAGAGCTCGCCGCCGACAAACTGTGCAAGCTCGATGCTCGTCATGGGAAAGCTCTTGTCGCTGCGCTTGGCCTCGCACTTGAAGCTCTTTGCCGCGAGCATATCCTCGCGCAGGTACTCTACGGCAAGCTCGGCTATCTTCCTTGCATCCTTTTCGCAGCCTGCTGCGCGGTTGACGGAGGCAAGGCCGAATACCTTGGTCATCGCCTCGAACGCCGCGTCCATGTCGCTTGTCTCGTCAACGGGCTCGATATACACCGTCGATTGCAGGCAGTAGGCCTTGAATTTGCCTATGGCGGCAAGGCGGCGCTTTATATTGCTCATGAGCTTCTGCTCGAAAGAGCGGCGGTTCAAGCCCTTCAGGACTATCTCGCCCTGCTTGAGAAGAATAATGTCGTTTATCATAAGTTCTGCTCCTAATCAAATTTAACAATATATTATATCATTATTTGACCCGAGACGCAATAAGCGCGGCAAAGGATAGCCTTTGCCGCGCACACAACATATTCATTATATGATTTTTTGTGAGATATGTCAATAGATGTGCGCGTTTGTTCACATTTATCGTGCTTGTGCACAAAAACCGGCTGTGAGATTCATACACTATTGCTCTTGAATATCACGCGGGAATTTGATATCTTTAAATCACAGAAAGGGTGATACCAATGTACATCTGATCCGCCCCTCTGAGATCGGAGAAGATCCGATAGCGAGGGGAACGATGCCGAAGTCAAAATATGAAGAGAACGAGAACACTAAGTCCTACCCTCTTCGGGGAGTTTACCTCAGCATTAATTATAGAGTGTTTTTGATTTGCGTTCCGTTGACAGGCGGCATCCATCCTGTAGAAAGAGAGGTAACCAATGATGTTAGATACTAAGAGTTCCCAGAAATGACCCTTGACTGCTCTCAGCAAACGGTGTAAAGAAACCGCGCAGTCAAGGGTCATTTCGCTTTTATAGATG
>CAVDFD010000194.1:0-2971 GCA_963608145.1 Bacteroidaceae bacterium
CGCCTCTAAAACAGCTTTGCAGCGGGGGCAGAGGCCGGTCTCGGGATCGGCATCGACAGAGTGCATCCAGCAGCGCGGGCACTTGGTTCCTTCGGCCTCCTTGACGGAGACGGTCAGACCCTGATTGTAGGAGCCGGAGGCGGTGACTGCGCTCTCGTCGGCCTCGCCGTCCTCGGCAATGAGGCACTCGGAGACGATGAGCAGCTCCTTGAGATCCATGCCGGAGACCTTATCGAGCACTGCCTTGCTCTCGCCGGAGGCGCGCAGGGTGACGGATGCCTCGAGGGGCTTGCCGATGCGCTTATCGGCGCGAGCCTTTTCGAGCACGCCGTTGACATCGTTTCTCACGGAGATGAGAGCGTCCCACTTTGCCATCTCGGCATCGTCGAGCGCATACTCGGCGAAGGGCTTGTTCATCTCGTTGAGCACGACGTTGCGAGCGTCGTCCTCGCTGCGATGGGGCATTGCCAGCCAGATCTCGTCGCAGGTGAAGGCGAGGATGGGCGCGAACATCTTGGTCAGGGTATCGAGGATCAGGAACAGAGCGGTCTGTGCGCTGCGGCGCTCAAGGCTGTTCTTGCCGGAGCAGTAGAGCCTGTCCTTGATGATATCGAGGTAGAAGTTTGAAAGCTCGACGACGCAGAAGTCGTTGATGAGGTGGGACACGACGTGGAACTCGTACTCGTCGTAGGCGGCAAAGGCCTTCTCGATGAGCTTGTTGAGCTTCGTGATCGCCCACTTGTCGAGCTCGAACATATCCGCGGGCGCGACGAGCTCGTCGGCGTTAAACTCCGCGAGGTTGCCCAGGCAGTAGCGGGCGGTGTTGCGGAACTTGAGGTAGTTCTGGCTCAGCTGCTTGAAGATCTCGTCCGAGCAGCGGACATCGACGTGATAATCCGAGGAGCCTGCCCACAGGCGCAGGAGGTCCGCGCCGTATTTATCGAAGATCTCGGCGGGATCCATGCCGTTGCCGAGGGACTTGTGCATTGCTCTGCCCTCGCCGTCAACCGTCCAGCCGTGGGTGACGCACTCCTTGAACGGAGCGCCGCGGCCAAGTGCGCCGACAGCTACCAGCAGGGAGGACTGGAACCAGCCGCGGTACTGGTCAAGACCCTCGATGTACATCGTGGCCGGCCAGAAGCCCTGATCGCGCTCCATGGCGGCGTAGTGGGTAGAGCCGGAGTCGAACCAGCCGTCAAGGGTGTCGGTCTCCTTGGTGAAGTGCTTGCCGCCGCAGTGCGGGCAGGTAAAGCCCTCGGGCAGGAGCTCGCTTGCTTCGCGCTCGAACCATGCGTTCGAGCCCTCGGTCTCATAGATAGCGGCGACGGACTCGATGCTCTCGTCGGTGCAGACGGGCTTTCCGCAGTCGTCGCAGTAGAATACGGGGATGGGCAGACCCCAGCGGCGCTGGCGCGAGATGCACCAGTCGGTGCGTTCAAGGATCATGCTCTTCATTCTGTCCTTGCCCCATGCCGGTACCCAGCGCACATCCTCGCATGCGCCGGTGGCCTCGTCCTTGAAGGAATCGACCGAGCAGAACCACTGCGGGGTCGCACGGAAGATGATGGGGTTCTTGCATCTCCAGCAGTGCGGGTAGCTGTGGATGATCTCCTCGGAGGCGAAGAGCATGCCGCTGTCCTTCATGTCCTGAAGAATGACGGGGTTAGATTCGTCCGTGCCCATGCCGGCGTACTTTCCGGCATAGTCGGTATGCTTGCCCTGATCGTCAACGGGGACGACCATGTCCATGCCGTAGCGCTTGCAGGTCACATAGTCGTCTGCGCCGAAGCCGGGAGCGGTATGGACGCAGCCCGTGCCGGAGTCCATGGTGACGTAGTCGGCCAGAACCAGACGGCTGGTCTTGGGCAGGAAGGGGTGATCTGCGAGCATGTTCTCGAAGAACGCGCCCTCGTGAGTCTCGACGATCTCATAATCCTCAAAGCCGCCCAGACCCATGACCTTCTTGGTCAGAGCCTCGGCCATGATGTACATTTCGCCGTTGGGAGCCTTGACGATGACGTAGCTCTCCGACGGGTGCAGCGCGATGGCGAGGTTGCCGGGCAGCGTCCAGATGGTGGTCGTCCAGATGACGAAGAAGAGCTTGGACTTGTCCAGAGAAGCGAGCTTGCCCAGATCGTCGTTCATGGGGAACTTGACGTAAACGGTCGTGCAGGGATCGTCCTTGTACTCGATCTCGGCCTCTGCCAGCGCGGTCTCGTCGTGGGCGCACCAGTAAACGGGCTTGAGACCCTTGTAGATGTGGCCGTTCTTATACATCTTGCCGAAAACGCGGGTCTCCATTGCCTCAAAGCCGGGATCCATGGTCTTGTACGGATGCTCCCAGTCGCCGATAACGCCCATGCGCTTGAAGCCCTCGCGCTGCACGTCGATGTAGTGGTCGGCGTAGGCGTGGCAGGCCGAGCGGAAGTCGGCGACGCTCATGGCCTTGTGGTTGAGCTTCTGCTCCTTGATGATGGCAGACTCGATGGGCATGCCGTGGTTATCCCAACCCGGGATATACGGGGTATAGTAGCCGCGCATCGCGTAGGTGCGGGTGATGAAGTCCTTGATCGATTTGTTCAGCGCGTGACCCATGTGCAGAGCACCGTTGGAGAACGGAGGGCCGTCGTGAAGGTTGAACAGAGGCTTGCCCTCGTTCTTTTTAAGCATCTCGTTGTAGATGTCCATCTCCTCCCAGTGCTTGAGCATCTCCGGCTCGCGCTTGGGCAGACCCGCACGCATCGGGAACTCGGTCTTGGGGAGATTGAGTGTTGCGTCATACTTCTGTGCCATAAATTTATCCTCCATTTTTAGTTACGAATTTAGTCTGTACCTATACAGTGATTGCAAATGCCCGACCGGAAACAACGGCAAAAACCATAGCGTTTCGCGGAACGGGAGATCATACAGTGTTTTTAAATATACCGTCAATTTATTCTGCCGATAATATTTGTACGTTTCGGAACGGGCA
>CAVDFD010000195.1:0-2971 GCA_963608145.1 Bacteroidaceae bacterium
AAGGAGGGATGGGTATATGGCTATTCCTGAGAGCTTTTTGCAGGAGCTCGTGGAGAAAAACGATATAGTTGATGTTGTGGGCGAATATGTGCGCCTGACCAAGCGCTCGGGCTCGAACCGCTTCGGACTGTGCCCGTTCCACAGCGAGAAAACGCCGTCGTTTTCCGTGTCGCCGGACAAGCAGATATATCACTGCTTCGGCTGCGGCAAGGGCGGAGGCGTGATAAACTTCATAATGGAGGTCGAAAGCCTCAGCTTCCCCGAGGCGGTGGAGTTTCTGGCAAAGCGCGTGGGCATGACGATGCCCGAGCAGGAGGACAGCCGCGAGTCAAAAAAGCGCCGCAGGATGCTGGAGCTAAACCGCGACGCGGCGAAGTTTTTCTACTCCTGCCTGAGCAAGCCCGAGGGCAAGCCCGCGCTCGATTACATGCAGCGGCGGCAGATAACGCCGCACACGGCAAAGCGCTTCGGCCTCGGCTATGCGCCGGACACATGGGACAGCCTCATAAACGCGATGAGAGCGCTCGGCTACTCGGAATACGAGATGTTCGACGCGGGACTCGTGCGAAAGGGCAAAAACGGCGGGCATTATGACAGCTTCCGAAACCGGCTCATGTTCCCCGTCATCGACGTGAGGGGCGACGTTATCGGCTTTTCCGGCAGAATACTCGGCGACGGTGAGCCAAAATACATGAACAGCCCAGAAACGATGGTGTTCAACAAAAGCCGCAATCTTTTCGCGCTCAATCTGGCTAAAAAGTCGAAGAGCGGACATATAATACTTGCGGAGGGCAACGTCGATGTCGTGATGATGCATCAGGCCGGCTTTGACGGCGCGGTGGCCTCGCTGGGCACCTCGCTCACGCCGGAGCAGGCGCGGCTCATATCGCATTATACGAGCGAGGTCATCATCGCCTATGACAACGACGGCGCGGGCAAAAAAGCCGCGCAGCGTGCGATAGGGCTTCTGGAAAAGCTCGACCTGAAGGTCAAGGTGCTGTCCATGAGCGGCGCGAAGGACCCTGACGAGTATATAAAGACCAAGGGCGCGGATGCGTTCCGCAATCTCATAGACAAGTCGGAAAACCACATCGACTATCAGCTCCAGAGCGTGACGGACAAGTACGATCTCACGATCGACGAGCAGAAGGTCGCGTTTTTGAAGGATGCGTCGGATATGGTCGCGCACCTGCCGGGCAGCGTTGAGCGTCAGGTGTACGCTATGCGCGTTGCGTCCATGGCGGGAGTTAACAGCGACGTGGTGACGCAGGAGGTCGAGCGCAGGCGAAAGCGCCTCGTGCGCACGGCGCAGCGTGCCGACGCGAAGAGCATGTCGCATCCCGAGCGGCAGTTCCAGCCTAAGGAGAAGGAGCTGCGCTACGAGGACCCCGAGTCAGCCGCCGCCGAGGAGGGCATCATAAGGATACTCTACCTCGATCAGGGGCTGTGCAGGGGGAAGGAGCTTCCGCCGCCGGAGATATTCTCGTCGCCGGTGCTGGCGCGGATATATTCAGTGCTCAAATCGAAATTCGAGAATAACGAGATAATCAGCATGGCCTCGATGAGCGCCGTTCTGCTGCCGCAGGAGGCCGCGCTGCTGGCCTCGGTGCTGCAAAAGCCGGAGGCGCTGCGCAACGGCGATAAGGCGCTTGCCGATTACATAGAGCGGATCAGGACCCGTTACGAGCTGAAGCAGTCGGACGGCGACCTCAGAGCGCTTGCAAACAGACTTAAAGAAACTAAAGGATATGAGGGGTAAAACTATGGACAAGAAAACCGAAACCATGACCGAGCAGGAGCTTGAACGCGCAGCTGACGAGCTGCTGGCTGCCGAGGCCGCGAAGCCCGCGCCGAAGAAAAGGAACAGCCGCCGCGCAAAGGCCGAGGAAAAGCCCGCAGCGGAGCAGGCCGAGGCAAAGAGCAGCGAGGACATACTTAACGAGCTGCTGGAAAAGGCCAAGAAGAGCGGCAAGATCAGCACCAACGAGATCGCAGCTCTGGAGGAAAAGGGCGTAGATGCCGAGTCCATCGCAAGGTTTTACGATACGCTCGAGGCCAACAAGATCGAGATAGACATAAGCGACGATGACGCGGTACCCATTCTCGACGATATCGACATGCCCGAGATCGAGGAGCTCAACGAGATCGAAGAGGTCACCGAGGAGGAAATGGCCGACGTCAAGATCGACGACAGCTACAGCACCGACGACCCCGTGCGCATGTTCCTCAAGGAGATAGGCAAGGTGCCTCTGCTCACGGCAGAGGAGGAGGTCGAGCTTGCCATAAGGATGAGTCAGGGCGACGAGGAGGCCAAGCGCCGCATGACCGAGGCAAACCTGCGTCTTGTCGTGTCCATTGCAAAGCGCTATGTGGGCCGCGGAATGCTGTTTCTCGACCTCATTCAGGAGGGCAACCTCGGCCTTATAAAGGCGGTCGAGAAGTTTGACTACACCAAGGGATACAAGTTCTCCACCTACGCGACGTGGTGGATACGTCAGGCCATCACCCGCGCCATTGCGGATCAGGCGCGAACCATCCGCATACCCGTGCACATGGTCGAGACGATTAACAAGGTCATCCGCGTATCGCGCCAGCTGCTTCAGGAGCTCGGCCACGACCCCAGCGCCGAGGAGATAGCCGCCGAGATGGATATGCCCGTCGATAAGGTGCGCGAGATACTCAAGATAGCGCAGGAGCCGGTGTCGCTCGAAACGCCTATAGGCGAGGAGGAGGACTCCCACCTCGGCGACTTCATACCCGATGAGGACGCATCCGAGCCGAGCGAGGCCGCAAGCTTCTCGCTGCTCAAGGAGCAGCTCATGGAGGTGCTCGACACGCTCACACCGCGTGAGAAGAAGGTGCTCGAGCTGCGCTTCGGCATCGTCGATGGACGTACCCGCACCCTCGAGGAGGTCGGCAAGGAGTTCAACGTCACCCGTGAGCGTATCCGCCAGATCGAGGCCAAGGCGCT
>CAVDFD010000196.1:0-2961 GCA_963608145.1 Bacteroidaceae bacterium
AACAAAACCTGCGGCGAAATGCCGCAGGTTTTCTGCTTATTTAGCTACATTATATACATCTTCCCTGAGATGCAGGAAGGTCGGGAGCTGCTCACGGACGGAGTCCACCTCATTCAGGTCTATATCGCAATAGAGTATCTGTTCCTTTTCGTCGCAGGAAGCGAGCACCATACCGAAGGGATCTGCAACGGTCGAGTGACCCCAGCATTCATAATCAAAGCCCTCGTACCGAGCCGCCGATGCGCCGACGAAAAACAGCTCGTTATCCATTGCTCTGGCACGAACGCTCAGCTCCCAGTGCCGTGGGCCGGTGGTCATGTTAAACTGCGCAGGACACAGTATTATCTCCGCTCCCCTCTTGGCCATTGCACGGCACAGCTCGGGAAAGCGTATATCAAAGCATATCTCAACGCCCATTCTGCCAAGGCTCGTGTCAAACACCGTGATATCCTCGCCGGACGCGAAGTTATTCGATTCCTTAAAGCGCACTCCGCCCTTTATATCGACATCAAACAGATGTATCTTGCGGTGACGCGCTATCTGTCTGCCGCTCTCATCGAAAACATAGCAGGTATTGTACAGCTTATCGCCGCATTTTTCCGGCACCGAGCCTCCGACAAGGATGATGCCGTTATCCCCTGCCCAGCGCGACATTGCATCTCTGCTCCTGCCGTTGTCATTATCCGCAACGGCATGGAAGTATTTTTTTGAATACGGACAGTTCCACATTTCCGGCAGGACAACGAGCTCAGCGCCGCTGTGCGCGGCCTCCGCCACCATTTGCTCGGCCTTGCGGAGCGTCTGCTCAACGTCCGTCTCCGTGCGTATCTGCACGGCGGCAAGCTTGAATTTCGGCTTCATTTGAAACACCTCACAGACATTTTTCAAGATAGCTTACAATGTCAAATTCCTCGACGGGAGCATCCTTTCGCAGATACAGCGGATGGTGCGGATGCCCCTTGACTGAGCGCTTTCCCGCGCTGTACCACCTTGCGTCATAGCTTCTGCCGAGCTCGACCATATCGAGTACGCAGCGCTTGAGATATGGGCGCTTTTCGATTATCGTGCCCCAGGCTGCCCACACGGAGGGGGCAACGCCCTCACCCACGTTTTTCAGTATGTACTCAAACGCACGCATATTCTCGCGGTGCAGTCTTTCGTTCAGAGTGGCATCCATATCGTCCGGATCGGTCGCACGCTGGGCATAGACATTGAACATTATCCAGCTGTCATAGCCGTTGCCCGAGGCTATGCGCGCCACGCTTTTGAGCGTATTGTCAAGATCGTCTGGCGCGGCGGTGGACGGGTTTATGCCGATGCAGATAAGGGGATCGCTCCCGCGTGTTCCGAGTATGTATCGGTAATCGGTATAATAGTCAGGAACGTACAGCCATTTGTCCGCATCGTAGTCTCCCCTGCTGCCGGAGGCTGCAAGCGCCTCGTCAAAGCTCAGGATATCCAGCAGGCTGCTTTCACAGCTCGGGACATGCATTACTTAACGGCCTCGAGCAGAGCGTCTGCTCTGTCGGTATCCTCCCAGCGCACGCCGAGATCGGTGCGTCCCATGTGGCCGTAGGCGGCAAGCCTTCTGTAGATGGGCTTGTTGAGCTCAAGATCGCGGATTATCGCTGTCGGGCGCAGGTCAAAGACCTTGTTGACCGCCTGCGCAAGCTTCTCGTCGGATACCTTGCCTGTGCCGTAGGTATCGACCATGACCGACACGGGGCGGGCAATACCGATGGCGTAGGCAAGCTGCACAAGGCACTTGTCGGCAAGCCCCGCCGCAACGATGTTCTTTGCAACATAGCGGGCTGCGTAGGCTGCGCTGCGGTCAACCTTGGTGGGATCCTTGCCCGAGAATGCGCCGCCGCCGTGGGGAGCGCTGCCGCCGTAGGTATCGACGATGATCTTTCTGCCGGTCAGTCCGGAGTCGCCCTGAGGTCCTCCGATGACAAAGCGGCCTGTCGGGTTTACATAATACTTGGTACTCTCATCGATGAGCTCTGCCGGAACGCTGGGCTTTATGACAAGCTCGATCATGTCGTTTCTGATCTGCTCAAGGCTCACGTCGGGAGAATGCTGGGTCGAGAGAACTACGGTGTCAACGCGCACTGGCTTGCCGGCATCGTCATATTCGACGGTGACCTGAGTTTTTCCGTCGGGGCGCAGATAGTCAACAAGGCCGCTCTTTCTGACCTCGGCAAGACGCTTTGCCATCTTGTGCGAAAGGCTTATGGCAAGAGGCATGAGCTCCGCCGTCTCGCGGCAGGCATAGCCGAACATCATACCCTGATCGCCCGCGCCGTTATCGAGCGATGAGTCGCCGCGTTCCTTTGCTTCAAGGGATTTGTCAACGCCGAGGGCGATATCCGCCGACTGCTCGTCGATGTTGCTGATGATGCCGCAGGTGTCGCAGTCGAAGCCGTATTTTGCTCTGTCGTAGCCGATGTCGCGGATAACGTCGCGTGCAATTTTGGGGATGTCGATATAGCAGTCGGTGCTTATCTCGCCCATGATGTGGACAAGGCCGGTGGAGACGGTCGTCTCGCAGGCGACGCGGCCATTGGGATCCTTTTCGAGTATTGCGTCAAGGATAGCGTCCGATATCTGGTCGCATATCTTATCGGGATGCCCCTCGGTCACAGATTCCGATGTAAACAGTCTTTTGCTCATTTTCATTTCCTCCGAAAAATATAATTTCCGAACACTCAGGCAATTAAAAAAACTCCGTCTGGCCGACGGAGCAACAAGTTTGGTCATAAGCCTCATCTTTCGATAATCACCGCCGGATTTGGCACCTTGCTTTCGCAGGTTGCCGGGCTTCACAGGGCCGTTCCCTCCACCACTCTTGATAAGGTGTTCAGTTTTCGTGAGTATTATAGCAGATGCGGGCTCATTGTCAAGTGAAATTTGAAAATTTTCGCCTTATGACTGCATAAGCGCAGGAGTTTGAGGAAAAAA
>CAVDFD010000197.1:0-2956 GCA_963608145.1 Bacteroidaceae bacterium
CGTTTATTCGCCTTTATATTTTCTCCTTGTAGCCATGCCGCCGCGGATATGCCGCTCGGCCTTGTTGATATCAAGCAGCTCCCGTACCTGACGGTACAGTGCCGGACTGACAGCTTTCAGTCGCTCGGTGAGATCCTTGTGTACGGTGCTTTTTGAAATGTTAAACTGCTTTGCGGCGGCTCTTACCGTTGTTTTGTTCTCAATTATGTATTCGGCAAGCTCGCAGGCGCGCTCTTCAATATTCGTGTACACATGCACCACTCCCAAAACTCACATAGTCCATGTATATGACAGCTCAATCGAGCTTATGCTTAAGCTTAATATACAGATACACATGCGGAAAAATGTTCACAATGACGAAAAGACGACACTTGCCAACAAAGTGACAAGATAGTATAATAAGCTTGGATCTGGCCGCGTGAGCGGCCTGCGGAGAAAAAACTCTAAGGAGGAGAATAATGAAGAAACGTATTATCTGCCTGCTTATGACAGCCCTGATGCTCGTTTCGCTCGTGCCCTTCGGCGCAATGGCGGCGGTCGATCTCGGCAGTATAGGCGATATTATCGGAGGCGGCAGCAGCGGAAGCGACAGCACTGTGACGATAAGCTTCACCAAGCAGCCGCAGGACGTTACCGTCGCAGTCGGCGGAACGGCTGTGTTTACTGCCGAAGCGAAAGTCGATGGGGGACTGTCCATCGGTGGGATCGACCTTCAGAAGGTAAAATATATCTGGGTCGATGCCGATACGATCATCAACGCAAGCGTTATTTTGAAGCTAATATCCGGCATCGGCGGCGATGACAGCAGCAATACCTACACCATTGAAAATGTGAAGGCAGAGGATAACGGAAAGCAGTTTAAATGCATTGCCTATGGCGGAGCTCTTTCCGGCACGAGCAAGGTTCCCGCCTATGCGGTCAGCGATGCCGCAGCTCTTACCGTCACGGGCGGCACAACGCCGACACCCACGCCGTCAACGAGCCCTGCACCGTCTGAGACACCTACGCCGTCGGCAAGCCCGAGCGTGGATCCCAGCACATGCACGCATAAAAATCCGGAGCATCACGAGAAATCGGACGGCACCTGCGATCCGCACATCGAATACTGGTACTGCCCCGACTGCGACAGATATTTCACCGATGCCGCATGCACAAACTCGATATCCCACGCAAAGCTCGATAACGGCCTGACGAAGGACAAGAATAATCATTCCGATCTTCAGAAGCTGCCCGCGAAGGCAGCCACCTGCACCGAAAAGGGCAATGTCGCCTGCTGGTACTGCTCCGGCTGCGATAAGTATTTCACCGATGCCAGAGGCACATCCGAGCTGAGCAAGAGCGATGCTACGACCGACAAGATAGACCATGAATATACATGGGAGGCCGACGATACGGGCAGCTCGCACTATAAAAAATGCGTGATGTGCGGCAAAACCTCCGGCACGAGTAAGCACTCCGGAGGTACGGCAAGCTGCAAGGCGCAGGCAGAGTGCGAAAAGTGCGGAGCAAGCTACGGCGAGCTTGATAAGACAAACCATGTTAATTTCGAGTATAAAAACGCTGTAAAGCCCAGCGGCACCGCACAGGGCTACACCGGCGACAAATACTGCGCCGACTGCGGCACGTTCATCGAAAAGGGCGAATATTATTACGCTCAGTGTGCCGGCGGCTGCAAGGATATAAAGCTCGTCAAGGGCACGCCAAAGACCTGCACCGAGGACGGTACGATAGATTACTACCAGTGCAGCAAATGCAAAAACAAATACAGAGACGAGAAGGGCACTATCGACCTGACCGAGGAGGATCTTGTCGATAAGTGCACCGGCCACGATCTGCATCCTGGCACGATCACGCTCGGCGGCATAGACAAGAACAATCTCAAGCAGACAGCATTGAACCTCGGCATGAGCACGCCGCAGATCGTGCAGATGATCCGCGACGGTACCTTTAATATGGATAATATCCTCGGCTCGCTCAAGGTCAAGGATATCGACCATTGCAGCGACGATCAGTATCATTGGCTCGGCTGCCAGCGCTGCGGCAAGACCCTTGAGGATCTGCGCACGGAGCTTGAGTCGCTGAACCTGACAGTGGATGAAAGACTCTATGAGCTCAGCCGCAAGACCGCTCACACCGGCGGTACGGCAAACTGCAAGACCAAGGCTATCTGCGATGAATGCGGCGACGGCTACGGCGAGCTTGCCGCGCACAGATATAACGCCGTCGTGACCGCACCGACCTGCACCAAGGGCGGCTACACGACCCATACCTGCGCGACCTGCGGCGACAGCTATACGGACAGCGAGACGGTAAGGACAGGCCACATTATAAGCTACGGCGTGTGCGAAAGCTGCAAGGGCAGGTTCTCAAATCCCTTCTACGATATGAGCGGAAACGACTGGTTCTACAGCGCAGTCATGTGGGCATATTATAGCCAGCCGCAGGTGACCTCCGGCACCGATGCAAGCCACTTCAGTCCCAAAGCGCCCTGCACCCGTGCACAGGTTGTAACGTTCCTGTGGCGCGCAGCGGGCAGACCCGAGCCGGCCGGCAGCACGATGAAGTTTGCCGATGTTCCGTACAACAACACCTATGCGCCCTACTACAAGGCGATCATTTGGGCAACGGAGCAGGGGATAACCACCGGCACGGGCGACGGCAGCACCTTCTCTCCGAATGCGACCGTAACACGCGCCCAGTTCGTGACCTTCCTCTGGCGCTATGCCGGCGAGCCCTCGCCGAGCAATATGAGCACGAGCTTCTATGACGTTTCGGCAAACAGCCCGTACTATAAGGCGATCCTCTGGGCAGCTGAAAATAATATTACCAAGGGCAAGACCGCAACGCGGTTTGCACCCGACGCGGCCTGCACCCGCTGCGAGGTCGTGAGCCTCATGTTCCGCGCATTCAGCACCGGCGTTGTAAACTGAGGGACAACGGTTGCTTAAAAAAGCAC
>CAVDFD010000198.1:0-2948 GCA_963608145.1 Bacteroidaceae bacterium
TTCCGGTGCTTATTTAGCATAAGCTGTTCTTACATTATCTAATTTTCAAGGTACAATTCGCGCCGCCGCTTTCAGCGGACAGCTTATTTACTATAGCACGTTGGCTCGCATTTGTCAAGAGGTTTTTTCAAACTTTTTTGAAGTTTTTTATCTCGCTCTCGCATCGATGCGGCGCTCTCTCGTGAGGCGCTTGCTTAGAATACCACCGCGTACACGGTTTGTCAACACTTTTTTCGACTATTTTCACAAGTTTTTTTGAGCTTTTTCCGATGCCACTAAATATTGTGCCTAAGACCGCGCATAATAACAATATGGCTGATTTTATGAATTCCCTCCGCCGCGACAAAGACTGCGGCAAGCCCCATGCGCGGCGCGGGAGCGCGTACGGGGGTAAGATAAGCGCACAGGCGCTGCGCAGGATATTTGACGGCTGCTCGGACTTTCAGTCGCGCAGCATCCTCCCCGGGCTCTGCGGAGAGAGACGGCTTTTTGTATGCTGGCTCGACGGCCTCGCCTCCGGCGGGGACATTTCGCAGGACGTGCTGCGCCCGCTCACAGAGCTAATACGCAGCGGCACCGCGCTCACGGCGCAAAGGCTGCTCGACGGCGCGGTGTACAGCTCGCAGGCGCAAAGACGCACGACGCTCGACGAGACGGTCGGCGATATAACGCAGGGCTGCTGCGCGGTGCTGTTCGAGGACGAGGGCTGCGCGGTCTGCTTTGAGCTGCGCAGCGCACAGATACAGCGCTCTATAAGCGAGCCGGCGATGGAGAAGTCGCTCAAGGGCGGCAAGGACAGCTTCACCGAGACCCTGCGCACCGATACCGCCCTCGTGCGGCGGCGCATAGCAAGCCCCGCGCTGAAGATAAAAAGCACGCTCATCGGGCGCAGGAGCCGGACACAGGCGGCCATACTCTGGCTCGACGGCGTAGCCGACCCCGCGGTCGTTGCGGAGCTGAAGCGCCGAATTGATAATATAAATGTAGACGGCGCACTATCGACCGGCGTTATCGAGGAGTACATCACCGACAGGCCGCGCTCCGTTTTCCCGCAGCTGCTGCACACCGAGCGCCCCGACCGCTTTGCGCGGCAGCTTTTAAACGGGCGCGTGGGGCTTATCGTTGACGGCATACCGATCGCCTTTCTCGTGCCGGTGTCGTTTCCCGAGTTTCTGCGCGTACCGCAGGAGGACAGCCAGAACTACATCGTCTCCTCGGCGCTGAGCATCATTCGCTGGGCGGCGGTGCTGCTGGCGCTGGCGCTGCCGGGCTTTTACACGGCCATTGCCATGTATCATCAGGAGATGATACCCACGCAGCTGCTGCTCTCGGTGATAGCCTCGAAGCAGGACGTGCCCTTTTCTACAGCGCTGGAGCTGCTCGGGATGCTCGTCGCCTTTGAGCTTTTGCAGGAGGCGGGGCTGCGTCTGCCCGACCCCATAGGCGACACCGTGAGCATAATCGGAGCGCTCATCGTCGGGCAGTCGGCGGTCGAGGCGAAGGTCATATCGCCCATTGCGGTCATCGTCGTCGCCACCGCCGGTATCGCGGGCTACGCACAGCCGAGTCAGGATCTGGGCGCGGCGCTGCGGATATTCCGCTTTGCGCTGGTGCTCGCGGCGATCGCGGCGGGGCTGTACGGCGTGGCGATATCGCTGTGCCTTGTCGTGTGGTATCTGTGTACGCTCGACTCCTTCGGACGCAGCTACACCTCTCCCTGGTCGGGCGGGCGGCGGCATAATCTTCTGCGCACCTTCCTGCGCAGGCCGCTGCCGGAGGAGAAGCTGCGCGAGCCGGAGCTGAACACGCCCGACAGGAGGAAGCAGGCATGAGAACAAGGCTCCTATCCGCCGCGCTCGCGCTGAGCGTTCTGCTCACGGCCTCGGGCTGCTCGGGCGGCAGCATCTATTCAAATTACCGCGATATCGCCGAGCTTCTGGTCATACAGACCATCGGCTTCGACCTGAGCTCTGACGGCAGTGTGCGCCTTTCGGTGTCCGCCGAGGGCAGCTCCGGCACGGGCGGCGGCAAAAGCCCGCTGCGTCTGTGCGCGGATGCCGCGTCCGTCACCGAGGCGCAGGAAGAGCTGCGGCATTACAGCGGCGGGCGGCAGCTCTTTTTCGGCCACACCGCCTATATCGTCCTCGGCGAGGATGTTCTCGCAAGCGGCATCTCGCCGTTTTTGGACTGCATCGAGCGCGACGCGGATCTGCGCCTGTGCATACCTCTGTTCGCCGTCTCCTCCGGCAGCGCCGCCGGACTCGTGCTCGGCACGGGAGACGGTGAGCATGACGCGTCAAAGCTCATGCACGCGGTCACGGAGGATCTCAGGCTGCGCGGCGATGCACACGGCTACACCGCAGCCGAGACGATCTCGGCGCTTGACACAAACGGCACGGCGCTCATCTGCGCGGTGAAGGCCGCCGCATCCGAGGGCGGCGAGACGGTCATCGTGCCCGACGGCTATACAATTATAAATAAAGGCCGCGCTGTCGGGCACATTCCCATGGAGCTTGCCCGCGGCGTGAGCATCATCCTCAATGAGGTCGGCTCACTGCCCGTCACAGTCGGCGGCGCGACGCTTCAGCTCGACAGCTGCTCCTGCCGGATCGCGCCGGTGTTCGATGACGGCGGCGCGCTCACGGGGCTCGACTTCGGCATTGAGCTCAGCGCGGCGCTGGCCGAGGCTCGCGGCAGCCTTGAGCCCGAGGCGCTCTCTCGGGAGCTTGAAGCCGCGGTGCGCGGCTGGGTCGAGGCGGTGCTCGCGCTGCAGGCAGACTGCGGCTGCGATTTTCTGCATCTGGGCAGCGTGCTTGAGCTTCAGCAGCCGCGCCGTCTGCGCGGCGCGGGCAGGAGCTTTGCCCTCGTCGCCTCCGGCCTGAGCTATTCCGTCAGCGTCACCGCCTCCATCGACCGCAGCTTCCACCTACAATTTTCAGAGGCGCATT
>CAVDFD010000199.1:0-2947 GCA_963608145.1 Bacteroidaceae bacterium
TATATTATATTCATCTCTCTGAGCTTATCGAGGAACTCGTCAACGTCCCTGCGGAGCTCATCGCGCTCGGCATCGAACTGCTCATAGAGCTTATCGACTATCGCTTCCTCGTTCTCGGCCTCGGGCAGCGCGTCCCAGATGGCTGCGCCCGTCTCGTTTATCGTTATAAGTCCCTGTATGCTCGACGTTGCCGCGCCGACGGGGACGAGTATTATATCCCCCGCGATATCGCGCTTTACGAGCTGCAATTTAAGCTTCATTTTTCTTCATCCTTTCGTACTCCCTGAACGTGAGCTCGGCGTTGGCCTGCGTCATGCCGCAGACATACTCCGGCTTTACATCGAATTCCCCTGTCTCGGTCGCGCACATTGCGGCGCAGGCGTGGCACATATGCTTATAGCGGCACTGAGCGCACTCAGACGGCAGGCGTATCTGCTCCGTCGCGGTCTTGACACTCTCCCACGCCTCGGCAAAGCCGAGTTCCGGCACAGAAAACTCCGGCCTTAAAAGCATGCCGCAGGGGGTCATAACTCCGCGCCAGTTTATCCAGAACGAGCTGCGTCCGGCGCGGCAGGCCATTTTTTCGCCCGGCGTACCCTCGCAGACCTCGCTGTCGGGCACGCTTATGCCGGCTCTCATCGCCTCGGCACGCTGCATGAACTCCTCGTCGCTGAAGCGCAGCCTGTCCCAGCGGACGCTGCACTCGGCGGCCTCGCGGCAGGAAAAGCGGTCGTTCCGGCCGGTGAGCTCCTCATCGCGGCGCACGGGCGGGAACATGTACGAGGCCATCTGCACCGGCGTGCCGAGCTCGGTGGCGATATCGTAAATGCCCTTCATGTCGCTGACATTGTACGGTGTCATGGACGCATTGAGCTTAACGCCGATGCCCAGCTCCTTGAGCGCACGGATATTGCTCACGACGCGCTCGAACATCGGGCGGCCACACAGACGCTCATACGCCTCGCTGCTGCTGCCGTAGAGGGTGATATTGAAGCGCGAGGGAGGCTCATGGCGGAAAAAGTCGAGCCAGTCGGCATCAATGAGCGAGGCGTTGCTGTTGACGGATATCATGAGCCCCATTTTCTTCAGCTCCGTGAGCATATAGCGGAAATCCGTGCGTATCAGCGGCTCGCCGCCCGTGAGCAGCAGGAACAGCATACCCTGACTGCGCGCCTGCTCCGCTATCGCAATCCACTCGTCCGCCGTGAGCTCCGCGCCGCGGCGCTGCTGCTCCTCGGCGGTGAGGTGGACATAGCACATGCGGCAGTTGAAGTTGCAGCGCGGCGTGAGCTCGAAGTTTCCCGCAAGCGGTATCCCCTTTTGGCAGGCACGCGCATGCAGATACGCCGACAGGCGCGGCTCTGCGCTGTTGTGTTCCATGTCAGATCCCTCCCAAATATTCTTGCAGCGTTCCGACTGCGGAGCTGTCGTCGCGGCAGTCGAAGCGCATGACCGGCACGTTTGAAACCAGCTGCGCGGCGTAGTCGGTCATTCTGATCGCCGAGACGCTGTCCCACTCATAGTACGCGCACTGGCTGAGCAGACGCGCAAAGGCCGTCTTGGGCTCTGCCGGATACAAGCGGTTAGCCTCCGCCTGACCGAGCAGGACTATCGCCCTGAGCGGGGCGCTGACATTTTTGCATATGCCGGACGTGCCGGAATAGAAAATGCCGTGCGCCGTTTTGCTGCGCGGGTCGATGAGCGTGCGGTCGCCGTTTATGACCTGCGCTGCGGCGTATTTTTCCCAGAGCGCGGCCTGAGTGCTCTTGCCGATACCGCTGGGTCCCGAAAAGAGTATTGCCTCGCCCGCGGGCGTGACGATATACGAGCTGTGCAGGATGAGCATGCCCGCGTCGGCCAGCAGGTCGAACAGGCAGGCCGACTCCAGCACCGAGCGCACGGACGCGCCGCGCCTGTAGCTTTCGGAAAAGCGCAGCTCGGTCAGCTCGCCGCGTGTAACGGCATAGGTAAACTGCGGCGTTTTGCCCGCTGCGCTGTAGCATTGCAGCGTGTGCCGCGCATTGCCCTCATACCAGCGCCGGACAGGACCCATGGCGGCGGCGCAGGCCGGAGTTTCCGGCAGCTCGTCGCTGAAGCTCAGGCGGATGGTGTGCTCGGGCGCACAGTCGGCGGCAAAGGGGGCGCACATATCCGAGCGCTCGATAGCCTCCGCGCACTCGACGGCAAAGCCGATGCCGCCGAAGCGATAGCATTCACTGAACATAGCTGACAAAAAGCAGGCGGCTTCCGCCCTCGCTGTAGTGGCTGGTGTAGCAGTTGACGCTCTCGCCCGCCGCAAGGGGCGTGCCCACGCGGTAGGTGATGCCGCCGATGAGCATATCGCTGCCGGCGTTTTTATAGTAGACGTAGACCTGCGAATAGTCCTTATCGCTGAGGTTTTTGATGGTGACGGTGCTGTCGCTCGCCGTTACCTCGAACATATCGCTGTGCATGGACAGCGGCTCGTCGAAGGCGGCAAACAGCGTCAGCGCCGCAGAAAGCTCCGCGGTATTTTCGGGCATTTTCTGCCGTTCGAGCTCCAGCGCCTGAACGGTCTCGCCCACGGGGAGCGTGCCGAGGTCAAAGTTGTAGCTCTCGCTGCCGCGGCTGAGCGTGATGTGCGCGTACTGCACGTCGCTGTCGCCGGTGTTTTTCACGCGGATGCAGAACACGTCCGAGACCGTGTCGTCCGAGCCGTCCTCGACGAAAAGTCCGGCGTAGCGCCCGACGCTGACGAGCTCAAGCCCGCTGCCGAGGTCGATGTCGGAAAGCTCGGGCGCGGCGGTGACTGCGGGTGTGGGGTCGGCTGTCTCCGTTTTCGAGCAGCCCGCGCAGCCGAGCGGCAGCGCAAGCGCCAGAAGCAGCGCCAGAATGCGCACGGCGCTTTTGTTTTTGTTTATCATGCTTTGCTCCTTAAAAATGCCCTGCCCAAACGGGCAGGGCATAG
>CAVDFD010000200.1:0-2944 GCA_963608145.1 Bacteroidaceae bacterium
GGCGGGCCTTGCCCCCTCGAACTCCCCCGCTGCGCGGTTATCTTTACGCAGCAGCATAGCTTTTTGACAGTCTCGTTAACATTTTTATGGTGACAAAATTCTTGTTTGCGCGTATAATTAATCGATTTTTCATTGTGCCCTGCGGGGCGCAAAAGGAGTAATATGAGAATAGCTGTTATTCTGCTGCGCTGGGTGATGAACTTCATCTACTTCTTTCTGAAGCTCTGCCCGACCGACAAAAACAAGGTTCTGTTCCTCAGCCGCCAGTCGAACACCGTGACGGAGGATATAGAGTTCCTCAGCAGCCGTCTGAGGGAGCTCAGGCCGGAAACGAACATCGTCATCATAACAAAGCGCGCCGACAAGGGCTTTGAAAATATGCTCGAATACGCGCTGGCAACGCTGCGCAGCATGTATCATCTGGCTACGGCCTCGGTGTGCGTGCTCGACTCCTACTGGCCGGCGGTGTCGGTGCTGCATCACAAGAAGCGGCTTGCCGTCATCCAGATGTGGCACGCCATGGGCAAGATAAAAAAATCCGGCTACCAGTCGCTCGGCAAGAAATTCGGGCGCAGCGACATGATAGCACGCGAGATGCGGATGCACCGCAACTACGACGTTGTCATTGCCGGAGGCCGCGCCTTCAACCCCTTCTACTGCGCGTCCTTTGACGTTGAGCCGGACATTCTCTATAACGTCGGGCTTCCGCGCATGGATAAGCTGCGCGAGGGGCAGGAGGAGGCGCGAAGGCAGTTTTACGCAGCATATCCCTGGCTCAGGGGCAAGAAGATCGTGCTGTATGCTCCGACCTTCCGCAAGGGACAGACGCTCGACCCCAAGCCGCTGGTTGATGCCTTTGATTTTAACGGCAGCCAGATGCTCGTCATAAAGCGCCATCCGAACCAGCTCCTCAACTATGCCTCCCTTGCACCGGCGACGACCTGCCAGAAGGTCCCGACCTCGACGGTGCTGTCGGTGTGCGACTGCGTTATAACCGACTACTCGGCCATAACGATAGAGGCAGCGCTGCTCGGCAAGCCCGTGTACTTCTATCTTTTTGACTACGAGGACTATCTTGAGCACAACGGTCTGAACGTCAAGCTCTTCGACGAGTTCCCCGACTGTATATTCACCGACCCCAAGAAGCTCGTTTCCGCCGTTGAAAGCGGCGAATACGACATGGATAACTACAGGCGCTTCTGCCGCCGCTACCTGCCCGACCTCTCGGGCAGAGCCACCGACAAGATCGCCGGACTTATAATCGACTGCATGGAGACAGATAAACATGATGCAATTTCTCAGAGCATTGCTCGCCAAAATCAAATTGATGGTGCTGTGGATAACGAGGATACTGTTTGCGCCCAATCACTTTAAGCTGCCGCTGCACACAAGGCTCTACTACAGCATTTTCGGCGGCTACATGGTCGATCAGGCCGCGCTGTACGACTTCAAGCATAACGACAAGAAGCAGTATCTTTCGGAGTTTGACTGGTACCGCTCGCGCCGCATAAACGACCCCTACAGCGAAATGCTCAACAACAAGGTCGTTTTCACGCAGATAATAGAGCGCTACTGCAAGACCCCCGAGATATACTGCGTCAAGAAGGATGGCCGCCTTGCCGGAATGAACGGGCGAAAAATAAGCTCCTACGAGGATCTCGTCGCGCTGCTGCACGAAACGGGAGCCTTTGTCGTAAAGCCCGTGCGCGCAGGCAAGGGCAAGGGCGTGTACGTCGTAAAATACAACGGCCACGGCATTATATGCAACGACGAGCCGCACACGGAGGACGAGCTCATCGAGCGCCTGAGCCGCGACCCGCGCTGGCTCATCTGCGCCTATGCGCATCAGGCCGAATACCTCAACAAAATTTACGCAAACAGCGCGAACACCCTGCGCATGATAGTCCTGCGCAGCGCCGAAACGAAGGAGTTTGAGCTCTGCTTTGCCGTGCAGCGCATCGGCGCGGACTGGACGGGCTCGGTCGATAACGGCAGCCGCGGCGGTCTGGTCGCAAACGTCGATATCGAAACAGGCCAGATGAGCTATGCCCGCACGCTGCACAACCTCACCGTATACCGCAGGCACCCCGACACGAACGCGCAGATAGAGGGCGCGGTCATCCCCGACTGGGACGGCATCAAGGCCGGTGTCATGGATATAAGCCGCGAGTTTCCGTATCTGGACATCATCGCGTGGGACATTCTCCCGACCGACGACGGCTTCACCGTCATAGAGGCCAACACCTCCTCGGGCGTGAACATCATCCAGCTCTGGGGACCGCAGCGCTACGGCAGGCTTGGTGATTTCTACCGCGAGCACGGGATAATAAAATGAGATATGTCATAATGGCCGACGGCAGGGGCAGCCGCTGGGACAATTTCATGGGGCACACGAAGCAGCACATAAGCTTTGCCGGCGAGACGCTGCTCGAACGCACGGTGCGCCTCGTGCATGAGTGCGACAGCGCCGCCGAGGTGATAATCACCTCGCACGATAAGTCCGTGGATATCCCGGGTGCGCTGCGCTACGAGCCGAAAAACAACGTTCTGGAGATCGACCGCTTCACAGCCGAGCTCATCGGCGGCGACATGTGCTTTCTCTACGGCGACGTGCTGTACTCCGAAGCGGCTATAAAAACCGTCGTGTCGCGCCGCGGGCAGGAGCCGCTGCTGTTTTTCGGCAGCGAAAGCAGCATATGCGCCGTGCTGGTCGGCGACGGGGAGCTGTTCCGCTCGCTGTATCTCGAGCTGCGCGGAAAATTCCTCGCCGGAGAGATAGACGAGTGCAAGGGCTGGCAGGTGTACCACCTGTACGCGGGACTGCCGCTGGCAGGCCGCGATATCGGCAAAGGCTACGTCCTGCTCGACAGCTTTACACGCGACTTCAACACCCCCGAGGATTACCTGAACTACCTGTCCGAAAATTAATATGGAATTATGAAAA
>CAVDFD010000201.1:0-2938 GCA_963608145.1 Bacteroidaceae bacterium
AGGGCGCTGGTGGACACGACTATATCTCCGGCGAGCTCATCGTCGCCGCCCATCTGCTGAACCATGGTGAACGAGGCAATGGCGGTGGCTGAGCCGAAGATGCCGATCATACCGGCAAAGGCAATACCGCGGATACCGAGCAGGTACGCGGCGCTGAGGGCGATGCCTGGCATGATGACGAGCCTGCCGAGGACGACCTCGACGAGGTCTTTGACATACCTGTGTATGCTGCCCCACTGGAAGAACGCGCCGAGCATGAACAGCAGCATGGGATTGGTCGCGGCGGCGATCTGCTTTGTGGTGGACAGCAGCGCCTCCGGCAGCTGTATGCCCAGCAGCAGGAAGGCTATACCGACGATCGTGCCGAGAATAAGCGGGTTTTTGAAGATATCCGCGACTATCGTCAGCGGCTTGGGGCGATTGCCGTTAAACAGCTCAAGCGTCACGACCGCGATGGCGTTGAACATGGGCACAACGACCGCGATGAGGACAACGACCGGCCCCGCGTCCGCTCCGGGCACGAGCGCCGTTGCCAGCGGCAGACCGATTATGACAAAGTTCGAGCGGTAAATACCCTGTATCTTCACGCCGCGCTTGCTCGTTTCCTTCTCTGTCAGCATGACATAGGCGAGGCTGAGGAAGAACTCGATCAGCACCCCGCAGGCGGCGAAGATGAGCAGCTTCGGCTGCACCGCGCTCGAAAGGTCGGAGGTGTAGATGTTGTAAAACAGCATCACCGGCATGAAAAAGCGAAACAGCAGCTTGTTGAGCTTCGGCACGTCCGAGCGCTGTATAGCGCCCAGATGCCTCGCAAGGCAGCCGAGCGCCATAAGGAAAAATATCGGCAGCACCGCGTTTACGCAGACTGAAAAGGCTGTCATTTCGCGTCCTTCCTCTGAAGCTTGTGTTTTTTGCCGTCGGGAGTCTGGATGTAGGTGTTTTCAAGGATCTCGATCGCACCGCGCCGCCACTCGTCGAGGTATTCCCTGCGCAGCGCGTCGCGCTCTTTCAGCTCCTCGGGGCTCAGCTCGCGCTCCTTTTTGATGCGTGCAAGCTCGTTTATTCTCTGAAGCTTTGAATTTTCCATTATTCTATCGTCCCCAATTCGTCAAGAGTTTTCTCAAAGGCCGGAATGAAGTGCTCGATGAAATACTCGGCCTCCGGCAGCCCGTAGGAATGTATCGCCGCAAGCGTCTGCTTCTCGGCGTTCAAAAACTCGTTGTTTCCGGCCTTGCGCTCCTCGATGCATTTGATGTACGCGCTCAGCTTGTCGGCAGCCTTTACTATCGGGTGCAGCTGCCGCTGCGTCTCCCCGACGAGTATCGGCTCAAAGGCCGGCTGAAGCTCGGGCGGCAGCATGGAAAGGAGCTTTTCCGAGGCTATCGTCTCGACACGGCGGTAGGCGCTCATGATCTCCTCGTCGTGGTATTTTATCGGTGTGGGCAGGTCGCCCGTGAGTATCTCGCTTGCATCGTGGTACAGCGCGACGGCGGCGCAGGCCTCGGGATCGCAGGGGATGCCGTACACATCACGGCGGATAACGCCGAGCGCGTGCGCGATGACAGCGACCATGTGGCTGTGCTCCTGAATGTTTTCATGTATCGAGTTGCGCATCAGGCTCCAGCGCTCGATATAGCGCATACGCGAGAGCAGCGCGAAGAAATTACTGTCCATTGTATCTCTCCTGTGATAAAATCGTATGTATGTTATCACAACGCAGGAATAATATCAAATGTTTGCGGAACAATTTTGTGCGCGGATTCGTCATAGGATCGTTGACGCATCAACATACAGACCCCGAATAGGAGTGAGCACAATGAAAAAATCAAGAAGCATCATCTGCTGCGCACTGTGCCTGTGCCTCGCGGCGGCGCTGTGCGCATGCTCAACCAAGGACGGCGAAGATAAGTCGGATATACCAAACCCCGTGCACGGCTCGAGTGCTGAGGAGTTCAAGGCCGCCGGTATCAATATGCCGGAGTTTGAGGGCAAAACACCCGTTTACTCGACCATTGACGGCGACAAGACGCTGTATCAGGCCGATTACGGCGACTTTGTCATCCGCGCTCAGGAGACGGATAGGCAGGAGGATATCTCCGGCATGAACTACGACTGGACGGAGGACCCGATCATGACGCTCGAGCTCTTGCAGGGCGACCCCGTCGTCAAGCTCGACGGAAACGGAGCGGGGATAATTTACTGGTACCTCGGAGGCCGCAGCTGGTCTGCCGCCATGACTCAGGGCGCGGACGTGGATACGCTCAGGAGCCTGTATTTCAAGACCGCTGAGCTCAATCCCTGAAAAAAAGCTTTACAAACGGCGGGCGAGGTGATAATATAGCTTAGTCCGTGAACTCAGTATTCGGGAGACCTTTCCTCCCTTTACTTAGTCACAGGATATATGAAAATCAGAAAGGGGTATCATTATGATCACCAAAGAGACCAAGACCGCCGTTATAGAGGCAAACAAGACTCACGAGAACGACACCGGCTCGCCCGAGGTTCAGATCGCAATTCTCACTCAGCGCATCCGCGAGCTGACCGCTCACCTGAAGGTCCATCCCAACGACGACCACAGCCGTCTGGGTATGTACAAGATGGTAGGTAAGCGCCGCCGTCTGCTCGACTACCTCGCAAAGAAGGACATCGAGCGTTATCGTGCAATCATTGCTAAGCTGGGCATCCGTAAGTAAGTCCGGCACTTCCGAAGGGTATGAAGGTTTTGAGCAGGGGACAAGTGAATATGTCCCCTGCTTTTTTAGAGGCGCACGGGGGCAGTCACGGATACGCATATTGCGGTATCCCGACCGGCAGCCGCGGCGGAAACCGTAGCAAGCGACCCCTCAGTCAGCGCAAGCGCTGCCAGCTCCCCTTGCGCAGGGGCGCCAATGACTGCGGCAAAGTTTGCTTCACACTTGTGGGAAGCGAGAGCTTTTTT
>CAVDFD010000202.1:0-2907 GCA_963608145.1 Bacteroidaceae bacterium
TGCGGTGCGATTTTTGTATCCTATATCTTTCTTGCTACAACGATGAAGCGGCCATCGTCGGTGTGGTATGCGCAGGTCGAAAGCGTCAGCAGCTTATCGCCGGAGCTCAGCTGCGCGTCGGTGTCGTACAGCTTGTTTTCCTCGATGAATTTAACATATTCATCAAACGACTCTGCGTCGCTGCCGGTGTACTCGTAATATTTGAAGCCGGCCTCGCCTTCCGGCACGAGCTCGGTCTTTATCGCCGCAACGATCTCATAGGTCTGCTTTTCGTATATCGTGTCAAAGCTTACGGTCTTGTGCTGCTTGTAGAAATCCTCGCTGACGTAGTACATGAGCGAGCCGAACATCGAGCTGTCGCTCATGTTATGCCCGTAGATTATGATGTTGTCGGATGAGAGAACATCGCACCAGCCGTCAACGAACAGACAGCCGCGGTAGGAATCGTTTCCGTAGAAGTCCGTGTGCAGATATCGGCTGTTGTCATGCGGCACATACATGACGACGTTGTCTATGCCCGTGCCGTCTATCTTCAGCCAGCCTATCGTGTCGCTGTTTTCGGCGTACAGTCCCGCGTATTCGTCGAGAATATCAGGGACAGTCACCTCGCTGTCCTTGAGCTTATCGACTTTGCGTCCGGTCTCTGCGTCGCGCAGATCGCCGATATAGTAGAATATCAGCACCGCTGCGCAGACGATAAAGACGATCAGCGAAACGAGGCGTATTGCTTTTCTTATGCCTTTTTTCATGTCTTGTCCCTGCATTCAAGCATACCGTATTCAACGAGCTTGTCATAGTTGAGATAGTACAGATAGTAGCCGCCGACATTGTGCTGAACATCGTCGATCCTGACGCGGTAGCCGTCGTGCCGCACCATGAAGGTGTCGAGAATGGTGTCGGGGTCTGCCATATACATGGCGTATTCGGGGTAGAAGTAGCCGCAGAGCATATGATCTGCACGCTTGTAGATGGTTTTGAGGAAATACTGAAGATCAAAGCCGTTGTCGAGATAATCGACGTGTATGCCGCGCTCGATCATGCGGTCGTACAGCTCGAAGGTGCTCATGAGGAGCTCAAAATATGTGTGATAGGTCGTGTCGCGGTTATAGATGGTATCGAGGTTCTCCTGTGCGTTTCTCAGGGCAAAGGTATAGTAGCGCTCATCGTCAACATACTTGGTGATCTCGTTCATCGAGTAGGCTATCCAGTGATCCTTGTACTGGACGTAGTCGGCGGCTATGAAGTGCTCAACGGCGCTCTTGGCCGCAGTCAGCCATTTTTCGTCCGAGGTGAGGGAATAGAGCCTGCACAGGGCAAAGGTCGCCTCGCCGTCGTAGTAAACTGTCCTGAACTGCTCCTTGCGCGTGAAGTCGCCGTTTAAAACGTGGTAGTATTCGCCGCTGCTCTGGTCGAGCATGGTGAGTATGCCGTTTCCGAGCTTGACGGCAAGATCCTCGTATTTATCCGTGCCGAAGGCATCCATGTACTCCGTGAGCGCCACGACCGCAACGCCGCAGCCGCCGAGCTTTATCTCGTCGGACTTCTCCTCGCAGAGATACGCCGTATCGTCATCGCGCTCGATTACCGCGTTTTTGACCATGTAGTCCACGGCCTTGTCTATGACGGGTATGAGCTCGGAGTTTTCCGTCATTCTGTACTGGCATACCAGACTCCAGAGCGTACTCGCGTGGCGGACAATGTTGTAATTGTCTATCTCGTTGCCGAAGCGCGGATAATACCCGTAAACGAAGCTGCCGTCGCTTTTGACCTGATCTATGAGAAAGCCCGAAGCGTTTTTGACGAGCTGCGCAGCGTATTCCTTATCAACGGTGTCAACCTTGCGGCGGCCATAGTCGTCAACGTCGCTTATGAGCTCGTATACCTCGCTGTCCTCGTCGCACATCCAGCCGATGCATTTGAAGACAACATAGCTGTCCGGCAGGGAGGAGAGTGTTTCACGTCCTGCCTTCCTGAGATAGGTGTTCAGGTAGCTTTCATCTACGCATTCGCTGTCGTAGTCGAGTATCTTCGCTCCGTTGAGCTCGGCCTCCAGAAGCGCTGTCTCAAAGCCGGTGTCAAAGGAAATGCCGTATCTGAAAAACTCGTGCCTGTAGTGGTGAAGCTCAGTTGAAAACTCCTCGGTGCTGTACCGCTTCGCCTCGCTCATGAGGTCGGCCTTGAGCCATTTGACATCATAGCCCTCGGACTCGACGAAGCTTTTTGCCTGCCCGTATGCGCTCTGCCATGCGCCCTCGCGGCTGTCGCCCTTGCCGGTGAACACCTTTGCGCGCTCCTCGCCGCTGCACAGCGAGAGAAACACGACGTTCTCCGGCAGACCGTCCTCAATGCTGCCCATTTCATCGCTGCGCTCATCGCTCATGAGCTGCTCGTGCACGAGTGCAGCCTTGTCCTCAAACAAAGCGAGCATATCGTCCTTCTCGCCGGCGGAGACAAGATACAGCACAACGACCGCGGCAACTATGGCAGCAACTGCCGCGATGCCGATGATAAGAGCCTTTTTTGCCCGCGCTCTGCGCTGCTCGTCGGTCATTTTCTTTGATCTGTCAATATGCTTTTTGCGTCTGCTTCGTCTGCTCATGGCACACCTCAAAAACGGATAAAATAAAAATAGGAACGATCTTTTGATCGTTCCTATTTTATATGCACTTTAGCAATAAGTCAACTAATCGCCCACATATGATCAGTCGTTTCTCTTCTTGCGATAAGTAACGGTCAGTGCTGCGAGGCTGATAACTGCAACTGCCGATATCCATTCGATGTTACGCTCATCGCCCGTCTCAGGCTTGTCGTGGTCATCGTCCGAATCCGAATCAGCGTCGGCATCAGCGTCCGCGTCGGCATCAGCGTCCGCGTCGGCATCAGCGTCCGCGTCGGCATCAGCGTCCG
>CAVDFD010000203.1:0-2905 GCA_963608145.1 Bacteroidaceae bacterium
CGAAAAAATACGCTCTTAAGAGCGTATTTTTTCAGATGGTCTGCGGAAAATATATCCGAGGTGATATTATGAACGCAGGCAAAAACTCCGAGCTTCCGCTCGGCCTCGGCATGGCGCTGATGCGCAACACCGACGCATTTTTGTATTTTTCCGCGCTTGACAGCGCACAGCGCAGCAGGATCATCGAGCAGAGCAAAAAGGTACAGAGCCGAAAGGAAATGCGGAGCTTTGTCGATAATTTAAAGGCAAGCGGCTGAGGAAAATCATTTGTCCGCAAGACGTGGACAAACAGCAAATTCGTGCCCCTATTGCGGACATTTTTTCAGCAAAGCTCTTGTATATTCCGTCCGAATGAAGTAAAATTCATATATAAAACTTATTGAGGTGATCCGGATGGAATTACAGCTTAAAGACATTGAGCTTGCAGCCGAGAGGCTCAAGACCATACTTCATCACACTGAGCTCGATATGTCCTCCACATTTTCTGCGATGACCGGCGGAGAGATATATCTCAAATGCGAAAACCGGCAGAAGACAGGCTCGTTCAAGATCCGCGGTGCCAGCAACAAAATTGCCGCGCTCGTCGAGCGCGGCGACGTAAAAAGCGTCGTTGCATCCTCGGCGGGCAACCATGCGCAGGGTGTAGCATACGCGGCAAGCAAGTTCGGCATCCCCGCAACGATCGTCATGCCCGCAAGCGCACCGATAGCAAAGGTTCAGGCGACCGAGGGCTACGGTGCCAGGGTCGTTCTGCACGGCGACTGCTATGACGACGCATATGCAATGGCATGCACCGTCTGCGAAACTGAGGGCGCTACCTTCCTGCACCCGTACAACGACCCTGAGGTCATTGCCGGTCAGGGCACGCTCGGCCTCGAGATACTCGGTGATCTTCCGACTGCCGACATTATTATCGTCCCCGCAGGCGGCGGCGGACTTCTTGCCGGTGTCGCGGCCTGCGTAAAGCAGATAAATCCCCGCGTCAAGGTAATCGGCGTTCAGGCCGAGGGTGCGGACGCGATCGCGCAGTCCTTCCGCGAGAAAAGATACATAAGCACCGACAGCGTTTCCACCATTGCCGACGGCATCGCGGTCAAGTCGCCCGGCGACATAACGGTCGAGCTCATAAACCGCTACGCAGACGATGTCGTGACCGTCAACGACAACGAGATATCCGAGGCGATACTGCTGCTCATGGAGCGCTGCAAGCAGATCGTCGAGCCCTCAGGCGCAACGCCGGTCGCGGCCGTGCTCAAGGGCAAGGTGGACGTTAAGGGTAAAAGAGTCGTATGCCTGCTCTCCGGCGGCAATATCGACGTGAGCTTCATCCAGTGCGTCATCGCGCAGGGTCTTGTTGCACGCAACAGACGGCTGAGATTTACAGTGACGCTGCTTGATAAGCCCGGCAGCCTCGTAAAGCTTTTAAACGATATCGCCGAGCAGGGCGCAAATATTCTGACGGTTGAGCACGACAGGCTCAGCGCCGGACTGAATCCCAATCAGACAAACGTACACATCGCCTGCGAAGTCGGCGGCAAGGAGCACGGCGAAAAGCTCCTCAGTGCGCTCGGCGACAAGGGCTTTAAAGTGAGTTTAAATATCTAAGGAGGAAAAAACAATGAAAACCGTATCTACAGACAAAGCTCCCGCAGCCATCGGCCCTTACTCTCAGGCACAGATCGTAGGTTCTATGGTATACACCTCCGGTCAGGTCGGCATCGACCCCGCTACCGGCCTCGTGCCCGACGGCGTTGAGGCTCAGGCACATCAGGTGTTCAAAAATCTGTCCGAGCTTCTCAAGGCAGCGGGCAGCGATATGTCCAAGGTCGTGAAAACCACCGTATTTATCAAGAACATGGACGATTTCGGTCTCGTAAACAGCATATATGCACAGTATTTCACCGAGCCCTTCCCTGCCAGAAGCTGCGTTGAGGTCGCTCGTCTGCCCAAGGACGTTCTTCTTGAGTGCGAGGTCATAGCCGAGCTGTGAAAACACAGCTTGAGCGCATGCTTGCAGGCAAGCTCTATGACCCATCCGACGAGGAGCTGGCCGCGCTGCGTCTGAAGGCGCACAAGCTCAGCCGCAGATACAATAACACCGACGAGGACGAGACGGAGCTGAGATCTGAGCTTCTGTCGCAGCTCACGCCGGATGCGCAGTCAGGGCTCTTTTTGCAGGGGCCTGTATATTTCGACTACGGCGTATTCACGCGCTTCGGAAAAAACTGCTACGCGAACTTTAACTTCACGGTACTCGACTGCTGCCCCGTAACGATCGGCGACGATGTTTTCTTCGGGCCGAATTGCAGCCTGCTCACGCCGATGCACCCCATGCTCCCCGAGGAACGAAACATTCGCACGAAGCCCGACGGCAGCATGTATGACCTCGAATACGCAAAGCCGATAGTTATCGGAAATAACTGCTGGCTGGCAGGCGGTGTCACCGTCTGCGGCGGAGTTACGATAGGCGACGGCTGCGTTATCGGCGCCGGCAGCGTCGTGACGCGGGACATTCCGGCAGGATATCTTGCTGCCGGCAATCCCTGCCGCGTGATCAGAAAGATCACTCCGGCGGACAGTATTGAGCTTAAACACAACATATTATAAAAAACAGAGGTAAGCATTTTTGCTTACCTCTGTTTTTGCGCATAGAAATACCGGCGCATGATGTGGGGCATGCGCCGGTACTTTTTTGAGATATCAGAACTTAATGTCAACAGGCTTTCTGTCGAACATAGTGTTAACCTGCTTGTATGCCCAGCCGAGCACCTTCTGATCGAGGTTCCAGAAATAAACTACGAACAGAACGCCGACTACCATGCTGCACAGCTTAACGGACTTTTTGCAGAAATTGCACATTAGCGTTTCTCCTTTTTGAGCTGTTATTGATGCCAAACAGTTCGAT
>CAVDFD010000204.1:0-2880 GCA_963608145.1 Bacteroidaceae bacterium
CGCATAGCCTTTTTCACATCACAAAATATTATCACGGCGCACATAACGAGCAGCACGGCGAGGATGAGTATCGCGCAGCTGCGGAAGAACGCCTCGGGCATTATTAGTATCACGGGATCGGACGCGGGGTCAAAAACCCAGTTGTCTGCGCTGGGGAAGAAGAGCGCGTGGAACACGGTGAAGGCTCTGCCGAAATCCGCGGCGGCGGCAGCGCCGACGAGGGAGAGCAGCGCTCCCATGCCGACGGCTCCCCAGAACGGCGCGCCGTGCCTGCCGAGGCGGGGCGGTCTGCACAGCAGCTTCAGCAGCACGATCAGCGCGGCGCTTGCGGCAAACAGCCGCAGGTCGAGGATGAACAGCGTGCGGCAGTCGGCAAAATGCGCGCTGCCGGACGCGGAAAAGGGAAGAGCACCGGCGGAAAACTCATCGCTCAGGCCGATGCAGTAGTCGAGCACCTCGTCGTATGCCTCGATTATCTCCGCACGGCTCAGTCCGCTCGCAGCCTCCAGCCCGAGCGGCTGTATCTGCGCGTAATAAAAGGGTCTCACGAGTATCGGCACGGCTATCGAGCCTGTCAGCAGCGCGAGCGCTACGGCAAGGCTCATTATGACGCTCGTCAGCTTACTCCGGCCTTTCATACACATCACGCTCCCTTCCCGACAAGACCAGCATCACCTGCGAGGGCAGGTAAAACGTCCACATTCCGATACCGGCGGCGCGGTGCAGCCAGGCGGGGAGCTGCTCCGGCATGTTGTACAGCCCCACGCAGATATCGCAGCACAAAAACACGCACAGTCCGGCAAAAAACAGCCTGTTTTCGCTGCCGGAGGCCTGCATGACATTGCACAGGAAAAATGAAAAGTACACAGCTGCCGCCAGCGCCGTCAGCACATAGACCCCGCCGAGGTTCATAAACAGCGCAAAGCAGCCGGTGAACAGGAAAACTCGCGTCGGCCATGCGCTTTTATGCCCGTTTGCGCGGTGGATGCGTGCAAAGTACAGTATCTGCACGAGGAAAAACAGCCCCATGCCGACGGCGTAGTGAGCGTCGAGCAGGAGCAGGAATATATCCGCCGTCATTGCGAGACCGACCGCCGCCGTGACGAGCCGTTCGCCGCCGCAGGCGCTCAAATACAGCGAAAAGGCAAAGCACAGCGCGATACCGGCAAACTTCAGGGGCGCACTGCCGCCCAATGCGTAAATGTCCATCGCGGTAAAGGCGAGGTACAGCGCAGCCTCAAGGCATATGAAAATTTTGATCATTCGAGTTTTCATGTCATCCGTATAAGAAAAAGCTCGGGGGTATAACGCTCCCGAGCTTTGGCATTTTACAGTCCCAGATTGGTGAAGGCTTCCCACGAGCGGTGCATATAGGTCTCAAGTCCGATAGGCTCGCCTATATACTTCGGGTCGCGCCCGTCGCGCAGGAACTCCTCTATAAAGCACTTGCGGCCCGTCGTGTGGGCGACGGGGATGCCGGTGATATCGCTCGTTTCGCGCAGAACGTCGTAGCCCTGACGGATATCGTCGGCGCTTGCGAAATTGAGAAGGTTAGAGTTGTTTACAAAGCCCGTGACCTCGAGCCTTGCAAAGCCCTCCATCTCGTCCTTGAGCTTGATGATCTTCTCGGGGCTCTCGGACATCGGGCGGAAGACGTTGACGATATCGTAGACCTCGAGCTGTCCTTCCTCGAGGGCGGCAAAGTCGGTGTGATATCTGCCCAGCGACATTGCGCCCGCAGCATCGCCTCCGACATCGAAAATGCACAGATCCCAGTCGCCGGCGAAGGCCGAGGCCACCGCGGCGGACATATTGCTCGGCGTTACGCCCTGACCGGCGAAGGTGGGGGAGACGAGGTTTATATTGTTTTCCTTGAGCAGTTCGACACGGTCGCTCATGCGGAAATAGTCGTTTACCTTGTCGAGGTCAACGACCAGCGTGTTGAGCCCCTTTGCCGCGGAATTTACAGCGAGGTTTATCGCTATCTCCGTCTTGCCCGAGCCGTAGTTGCCGATGAGCACGATGAAATGCTTCATCACTTTGCTCCCTTGGCGTTTGCCTTGGCGATGAACTTTTCGTTGTTGATGATAAAGCGCTCGTGGCGGCCCGCGCCGATCTGACCGCACTCGTCAAAGGCCTTGACCTCGAAAACGAGACGGCGGCGGTCGATCTCTATAAGCTCGCTTTCCGCCCAGACCTTCATTCCCAGAGGCGTTGCTGCATCGTGGCTTATCTCAAGCTTCGTGCCGACAGTGCCCTCGCCCTCGCCGAGATACGGCGCGACCGACATCTGCGCGGCCTGCTCCATGAGGCCGACCATGCAGGGGGTTGCGAAAACGTCCAGAGAGCCGCTGCCTACGAATTTTGCGGTGTTGCTGCCGTCAACAAGGGTCTCGACCTTGCCTTTTATTCCGATTTCCATAAAATTATTCTCCTTAAAAAGTTTTCGATGCTGATAATTTATCACATAAAAATTGCGTTTTCAAGCCCAAAAAGAAAGCTCCCGAAGCGCAGCCGCCTCGGGAGCGGGATCACGGGGGGACGCGATCCTCGATATCGTTAATAATATATCACAACGCGCCGCCAATTGCAACACTTTTTACAAAATTGTATAAACTTATTTTTAAAACAAGTCGTAAAAAGCTCCCGCGCATAGGTGCGGGAGCCTATCTGATTGGCCTTGGATCGTCTGTAAGTCCCAGAATATAATCGACCGAGACTCCGTAAAAGCGCGACAGGCGTATGAGTGTATCGCTCGGTATATCACGCTGCCCGAGCTCATAATTGCTGTATACCTGCTGCGAGCAGTTGAGATATTCGGCCAGCTCGCGCTGCTTGAGGTCCCTGTCCTCTCGCAGATCCCGAATCCGAGGGTACATG
>CAVDFD010000205.1:0-2874 GCA_963608145.1 Bacteroidaceae bacterium
ACAGGGCGACTGTCGAGGATCGCTACATAAAGCAGCACAAGCAGGCTGTCGCCGTTGTGAGAGCCTGAGCTTACAGAACAAAAAATACACGCCGGAGGCATCAGCCTTCGGCGTGTATTTTAACATTGCGCTTGCGTTTTGCTTCAGCTCCGGCTCTGAGCATGCTCCACAGCGGCAGCAGATACAAAAAGCAGGCTGCAAGCAGACTCCCAGTCGGAGCGCCTATCGAGCCGAGCGGCAGCGCACCGGCCAGCGACCACGGAACGAGCGCCGCAATAACTATGACCGTATCCTCCATGCACAGCGCAAGCTGCTGCCTGTCGCCGCCGGTATCGCGGCACAGCTGATGCGTCAGCATGACGGCAAGCGTCTGACTGCAGCTTATGACGGAGGTCATTGCCGATGCCGCGAGCACAGCGGTGAATGTTCCCGTGCGGTCGGCAAGTGAATCGATGTGCTGCCTTATTCCGTCAAGCATTCCTGTGCCGGAGAAAATTCCGGAGTAGGTAGACGAGATGATGATTATCGCTATACAATTGAGCATTGAGCTTATGCCGCCGCCGTCGAGCAGCGCCGCGACCTGAGCGTCCTGCGCGTGAAAGCCGCCCAAAACATAGCTTAGTATCGAGTAGGCGCTCTCGTGCTGCAAGGCAGCGCAGAGTATTGCCGCTGTTATTATGCTCACTGTCAAGGTGATCTGCACGCGTATCTTAAACAGCGACATTATTATTACCAGAAGCGCTGGGATAAGACACAGCCAGTGCAGGCAGACCTCGCGGGAGAACATGCTCTCAAACTCCGGCGCGTCGCCGCCCGTGTGAAGAAACACACCAGCAAGTGTGTAGATAAGACAGCAGGCGATAAAGGGGACCAGCGAGCGGCGCAGCATAGCGCTGATGTTTGTAAAAACATTTGTCTCCGTAAGCTCGCTTATGAGCAGCGCGCTCGTAGACATGGGCGAGGCTCTGTCGCCGAAATACGCGCCCGAGACTATCGCGCCGCCGAGCAGCACGGGCTCTGCGCCCATTGCAAGACCCATTGTCATGCTGATAACGCCCATCGTCGCCGATGTGCCGAAGGCCGTTCCCGTGAGCAGAGACACCCCGCAGTTCAAAAGAAAGCTCATCAGCACGACTGTCTGCGGATGCACGAGCGAGGATGCGCAGCATATGATCGTCGGTATCGTTCCGGCGGCGCGCCACAGCGCCGTGAGCATACCTATCATGAGCAGATTCAAAATGACGTTTCTTGCGGTCTTTACGCCGTCGAGCATCATTATCAGTATAGCCTTCACCCCGTGCCCCATTTTGAATGCGCATAGTGAAAAAATCAGAAGTCCGGCCAGCAGCGCGTATATTATCGAAAGGCCAAATATTATGCAGACGATAAGCGCCGCCGCGAACAGACCGAATACGGCAAGATGCATGTTCTATCACCTCAGCGCTTAATATTACTACTATATAAAACAGTTGTAAAACTGATAATTTCGGAGTATAATACAGCAAAATACCTGTGATAGGGTGGTGAGTATGAACTTTCTCACAATGGAGTATTTCGTAACGGTCGCGGCCAAGCGCAGCATAACAAAGGCGGCGGCGGAGCTGCACATAACGCAGCAGACGCTCAGCGCACATATACAGGCCGTCGAGCGTGAGCTCGGCTGCAAGCTGATAGTCAGGCGAAATCCGCTGGAGCTGACCTACGAGGGCGAGGTGTTCCTGCGCTACGCATCCGAGCTGTACCGAACGTATCAGTCCATGCAGGCTGAGCTGCGGGATATAACCGGCAATCAGCGCGGCGTGCTGCGCGTTGGCATAACATATACCCGCGGCAGAGCTGTCATGCCGGAGATAATATCGGCGTTCCGGCGCGAGTATCCGAATATCTATGTGAGGCTTGACGAGAACGTGAACGACGTGCTGCTGCGCAAGCTTCAAAGCGGCGAGATCGACCTTGCCGTTGCAAATTTCGACGAATCGGCGCAGGGGATAGTGCTGCACGAGTTTTACACCGAGGAGGTCGTCATGCTCGCGCCGAAGAGCCTCTGCCCGTCCGGAGCGGGAGCGCTGCTGGATGCCGCGGGGCTTGCACTGTTTGCAGACCGACCCTTTGTCATGGGAAATCCAGAGGATATCGTCGGCAGGATAAGCCGCAGAATGATAAAGTCAGCAGGCTTTCATCCGGAGGTCAGGGTGCAGTCGGATAATGCGGAAACGCTGATGGCAATGGCCGCCGACGGCATCGGCATATGCTTCTGTCCGAGAAATATGATAGAAATGGTGCTGTCGCCGCAGCAGCTTGAGGGGCTGCGGCTTTTTGCCTTTTCCGATAATGCGCGCTACCCGATAAATTTCGGCTGCCGCGTGCGGCCATATCAGTGGAAGATAATATCGGAGTTTATGCGCATCGCATCCGAGACCGTAGGAGGGATAGTATGGACAGAGAGGAATACATGAGCATGGCGCTCAAGCTTGCGCACGAGGCCTTCGGCGAGGGCGAGATACCCGTCGGCTGCGTTATCGCAGATAAGCAGGGAAATATAATAGGCAGGGGGCGCAACAGGCGTGAGCAGAGCCATGATGCAACCGGACACGCCGAGCTCGAGGCCATCCGCGAGGCATGCAGTACAGTGGGCGACTGGCGGCTTGACGGCTGCACGATATATGTTACACTCGAGCCCTGCCCGATGTGTGCCGGAGGAATAATCAATTCGCGCATCCCGACCGTGGTTTTCGGAGCAAGGGATGAAAACACCGGCTCATGCGGCAGCGTCATCAATCTGTTTGAGGAGCGCTACGGGCACAGGCCGGCGATATACGGCGGTGTCCGCGCCGAGGAATCGGCGCAGCTGCTGAAGGATTTTTTTCAAAATAA
>CAVDFD010000206.1:0-2856 GCA_963608145.1 Bacteroidaceae bacterium
CGTGGAAAAGAGTAAAAAAGTCCAGTGGTGGGCTTATGCCGTGCTGTTTTGCTTTTGCGGTGTGAGCCTTCTGGCTCAGAGGGTCGGCGGCGACCCGATGTTACCTCCGGATACGTTTTACGGACAGTGGTATCTGTTTATCCTGCCCGTTCTTGCAGCTGTGGTGTTGACGGCTGCGGGTAAAATGCGCGGCAGATATGACTTCGTACTTCTCCTTGTCTTTGAGCTGCTTCTTCTTGCATGGTTTTTTGTCCCCCTGCTCATAGATGAGGGCGGCATCAATCTGTACGAGCTGCCGCTATGGGCTGTAATCGCTATACTTTCACTCCCCGCCATCGGAGCGTTTATCCTGAGCGGCATAGCATATGTATTCGTAAAAAAGAAATAAGTGCGCAGTAAAAAGCTCCTCCGTTCACACGAACGGGGGAGCTTTGATGATTTCAGGCTTAGTTTGCTTTTGCGGCTGCTTTTTTCTTCTCGGGCTTGATTATGGCTGCAAGGCCGAAGGCCAGCAGACCGAAGATGACAGCCGGAAGGATCCAGTACAGACCCATGTCGTACAGGGGCAGGTGCTCCATTGCAGGGAGCTTGAGCGTGCACAGGATGCTCGAGCCGACTGCGCCCAGTGCCGCGCCGCGGGCAACATAGTCGTTGACCTTGGGCATGATGAGCGAAATGATTATAACGACCAGTGCGGGGGGATAGACGATGTCCAGAATGGGGGCTGCGATAGCGACGATGCGGTCGAGGCCGAGGTTTGCCGCCGCTGCGCTGAATACGCAGATGATGATGACGAAGGCCTTGTAGGAGACCTTGCCGCGGCACAGCTCGGTGAAGTAGGCTGCTGCGGAGCTTGCCAGTCCGATGGCGGTGGTGATGCAGGCAAGACCCACGACTACGCCGAAGATTATCATGCCGGCCTTGCCCATGAGCGCCTCAACGATGGCCATGACGAGCTCTGCGCGGCCTATCTCAAGACCGTACTGGGTCGAAACGGTAGCGCCGAGGTAGCACAGACCCATGTAAACGCACAGCAGCAGCACGCCCGCGAGGACTGCCGAGCCGGAGACGATCTTGAACTTCTGGCCGTCGGTGGTGTAGCCCTTGGAGGCTGCGGTCTGGAGAATGATTATGCCGAAGGGCAGCGCCGCAAGCGCGTCGAGCGTCTGGTAGCCGGCCTTTACACCGCCGAGGACGACGTTGTCCGCGTTCGGGGTGAGCGAGATCTCGCCGAGCGGATGGATAACGCCCATGACGATGATGACCGCAAGGCCGATGAGCAGCAGCGGGGTCAGGATCGCGCCGACGATATCGACGACCGCGGACTGACGGATGCACAGGAACAGGATCAGTGCGAAGAACAGGATCGAGAACACAACGGAGGATACGCCGCTGATGTTCGGGACGATGGCCATCTCATAGGTCGTGGCTGCGGTGCGGGGAATTGCGACCATGGGGCCGATGCACAGGATCAGCGCGCACATAAGTATTGCCGAGGGGATCTTGCCCAGACGCGCCGTGACCGCCTCGCTGCTGCCGACGCGCAGGAGCGCGAACACCGCAAACAGTGCAAGGCCGATATCGGCGATAAAGTAGGCTGCAAAGCCCTTGAGCCAGTCCGAGCCGGCCTCAACGCCGAGATAGGGGGGGAAGATGACGTTGCCCGCACCGAAGAACATGGCGAACAGCGCAAAGCCGACGACCATAATGTCTCGACCCATGTGTTTCTTTTTCTGAAGTGTCATTTGCTTTTTCCTCTTTCATCATTTGCTTTTGTTCTCTCTGTCGATTTACAGTGCAGCGGACTGCGCTGAAAAATCTGAATACAGCATAGCATTATTTTCATGATAGCGGAAATCACTGTTTTTCATTGACATATTAAAAAATTTAATGTTATAAATAATATTTTTTCATCACCGATATGACAAAATGTTAACCAAAAGTTATTGAATCCGTCAGTTTGTCGTGTTATATTTGCATAGCGAAATTATAATTATACATTTATAAATGAAAGGTGGGAGCGTTGTGGACGACGGAAGACTTCGCGCAGTGCTCACGGCGGTCGAGCGCGGAAGCTTCAGCAAGGCCGCGGCGGAGCTGGGATACACGCAATCGGCAATGACGCATCTTGTTAATAATATTGAAGCTGAGCTGGGCTGTACGCTGCTCAATCGCGGCAGTCACGGCGTTCGCCTCTCCGAGGAGGGGGAGCAGCTTCTGCCGTATATAAAAAATGTGCTGTCGGCCTGCGACGCGCTGCGCCAGGAGGCCGCCGCACAGAGCCATACCCAGAGCTGCCAGCTCAGCCTCGGCTGTTTTGCGAGCATAGCCCGCGCCGAGCTGCCGACCCTGCTTCAGGAGTTCGGCGAGGCGTATCCCGAGATCGGGATCGAGGTCACCGTCCGCGGCTACGAGCTGCCGAAGCTGCTCGAAAGGGGCGATGTGCAGCTTGCGCTGGTCGATGAGTCCTGCGCCGAGGGCTTTGAGTGGATACCGCTCACCCGCGTGCCGCTGGTCGCGGTCGTGCCGCCGACGTTTAAATGGGACCGCGAGCGCATATCCGTAGAGCGCCTGCTCAAGGAGCCGTTTTTCACCTGCCGCGAGCAGTACGCCGAAAAGCTGCTGCCGCAGGACGCAAAGCGCATTCAGGTAGAGGCTACCGACGATGCGACGATCCTGTCGCTGGTCGCGGGCGGGCTCGGCGTTTCGGTGCTGTCGTCGTTCTCCCTCGTCGGCTACGAGGGTCAGGTCAAGGCCATACCGCTCGAGCTGCCCGTCGTCGTGCGCGTCGGCGTTGCGATAAAGTCTATCGAAGCCGCCTCCACCGCCGCCCGCCGCTTCGTCCGCTTCCTCAAA
>CAVDFD010000207.1:0-2842 GCA_963608145.1 Bacteroidaceae bacterium
CTCAGCCGTGGAGGAAGCGGGACAGGAACTCCTTTGTCTTGGGGTCCTGCGGATTTTCGAATATATCGCGGGGCTTGCCCTCCTCGCAGATAACGCCGCCGGACATGAACACGACGTTTGTGGACACGTCGCGTGCAAAGGCCATCTCGTGGGTGACGACTATCATCGTCAGACCGTCCTCGGCCAGCGAGCGCATAACGTCGAGCACCTCACCGACCATCTGCGGGTCGAGCGCACTCGTCGGCTCATCGAACAGCAGCGCCTCGGGCTCCATTGCCAGTGCGCGGGCAATAGCGACGCGCTGCTTCTGGCCGCCGGAGAGCTGCGCGGGTCGTGCGTTTATGTACGGCGACATGCCGACGCGCTCGAGGTATTTCATGGCGATGGCCTCGGCCTCCTCGCGGCTGCGCTTGAGCACCGACACCTGACCGGTGATGCAGTTGTTGAGCGCCGTCATGTTGTTGAACAGGTTAAAGCTCTGGAACACCATGCCGACCTTGGCGCGGTACTGCGAAAGATTCATATCGTGCGAGGTGATATCCTTGCCGTGGTAGAGTATCTGTCCCGAGCTGGGCGTTTCGAGCAGGTTTATGCACCTGAGCATCGTTGACTTGCCCGAGCCGGACGCGCCGATTATGCTGAGCACCTCGCCCTTGGAAACGCTCAGGTTTATGTCGCGCAGGACGGCGTTTTCGCCGAACTGCTTCTGAAGATGTACAAGTTCGATTACCTTTTCAGCCATATCTCACGCCTCCCTGTTTACACGGATCTCTGCCGCACTGTCCGACTGCGAGCCGAATATGACGTAGCTGTCGTTGCCGTCGAGCTTTCGCTCTACCCAGCGCAGCAGGCGCGTGACGGTGAAGGTCAGGATGAAGTAGATGACGCAGACCACGAGATAGGTCTGGAAGGTCTCAAAGCTCTGGCGCTTTATGATGCCGGCGAAGTAATACAGCTCGGTCACGCCGATGACGTTCAGGACAGAGGTGTCCTTGATGTTTATGACAAACTCGTTGCTGACCGAGGGGAGGATGTTGCGCATGACCTGCGGGATAATGACCTTGAACATGGTCTGCGAGTGGGTCATGCCGATGCTCATTGCGCCCTCGAACTGACCCTTGTCGATGGAGATGATGCCGCCGCGGACGATCTCGGCCATGTATGCGCCGGTGTTGATCGAAACGATCAGGATGCCCGAGGGTATGAGCGGCAGGGTGCTGCCGCCGGTGGCGAAGGCATAGCCCCAGTAGATGACCATCGACTGCACCATCATAGGCGTGCCGCGGAATATCTCGACATACACGGCAATGATGGCGTTGAGCAGCTTGTGCAGCGCACGCAGCACCGCGTTTTTCGACAGCGGCGCCGTGCGCACAACGCCGGTGAGCAGTCCTATCACAAGGCCGGCGACCGTGCCGATGAGCGCTATCAGCATGGTATTGCCCACGCCGTCGAGCAGCTGCGGATAGTATTTGACTACTATATTAATAACATCGTTTAAAAAACTCATGGCAGTTTACCGGCCTTTCGGATAACTTACTTGCTGATTACTTGCGGATGATAACGACGAGGTTGGACTCGTAGTAGGTGTCGGAGAAGTCTATCTGCTGTGCGCGCTCTGCGGTGGGGCTCATGCCGGCTGCGATAGCGTCGATGGTGCCGGACTCAAGCGCGGGCAGAAGGGAATCCCACTCAATGGAGTATATCTCGAGCTTCATGCCGAGGCTGTTTGCAATGTACTGAGCGATCTGAACGTCATAGCCGTTTGCGTACAGGCCCTCCTTGCCCTCGCCGGAGATGGGAACCGCGCCGAGGCTCTCACCGTCCATGTCGGTCCAGTTGTACGGCTCATAGGCACACTCCATGCCGACTCTCAGAACGCCGTTGGTGGTCGCGGGTGCGGGGCAGCTCACCGCAAACTCGGTGACCTCACCGCCGGATGCGAGGGTGACTATCTGCTCCATGAGCTCAGCGCGCTGCTCATCGGTGATCGTTGCGAGCACCTCGTTTATCCTTGCGGTCAGCTCCGAGCCCTTCTTGAGGCCGACTGCGATGCCGACGTCGGCTGCCGTTGCGGTGAAGCCTGTGTCGTTATTCTTCAGGGGGATGTAGGTCAGGCTGTCGTCGGACTGGCAGACGGAAAGAGCCGTCGGCTCCTCTGCGACGTAGCCGTCGATAGCGCCGCTCTTGAGCGCGGTCAGAAGATCCGCAAACTCGGGGTAGGTCGAGGACTGGACGTTCTCGATCTGGGTCAGAGCGTCGGCGTGGAAGGTACCGGCCTGAGCCGCTATCTTGCAGCCTGCGAGGTCTGCTATGCTCGTTGCCTTCGTGAGGTCGGTCGCTGCGGCATCATCGCCGCTGCTGCTGTTGTCGCTGCCGCAGCCTGCAAACAGGCACAGGCACATTACCGCTGCCATAAGCAGCGCGATCAGGTTTCTTGTTCTTCTCATTTTCTTGGAACTCCTTTTCGGATAAATTAATAAGCCTGCGACCCGAAGTGGTATCGCAGGCTTTGAAAAAAGAAATTCCAAAATTAACTTGCCTTCGATAGCTCTCCACATAAATGTGACAGTCCAACGCTTGTTCAGCGAAGTCCCAGCGTCAGGACGGCGGCAACCGTGTCTGCGCTTCGGCGGAATTGCCTTTCCTCCGCAGCCGCTTGCCGGCGTATACCGTGGAGTACTCATCGTTTCCGCAACCTCTATCAGGTGCTGTCTTATTTGAGCCGCATTATAAAGCCGCTTTTTTTACTTGTCAATACCCTTTTTGCACTTTTAACACATTTGCACGAATTTAAGGCAGCAAATTTTCAGCGCCGTATGCAACTTCCACTACTTTTTAG
>CAVDFD010000208.1:0-2832 GCA_963608145.1 Bacteroidaceae bacterium
CCCTCGGCAGCATATTTGCAAGCTACATAGGCGGTCTGCTGCTGGACACCTCAACGCCGCGCTTTACGCTCTTTGTCGGCGTTATCGTCTCCGCCGTCGGAACGCTGATCATGCTCTGCGCGATACAAACAACGAAGAACTAAAAAAGACGTGGCCTCGGCCACGTCTTTTTTCATATTGGATTTATATCACGACTTCAAATTCATTACTCTCGACCGAGAACGGGATATAGCTCATTTTGGCCTTGACAAGGCGCTTTGCGATGCCGTTATAAACGAGTCTGTACGTTCCGCTTTCAAGATCGTTATCCTTCAGAAGCCAGCCGACGGTAGCCGTCCAGCCATAGCGCACGGAGTTTTCAAAGCTTATGGTCGTATACGGGTCGGTGTCGGTGAGGAATGGGACCCAATTGCCGTCAACGAGCTTCTGCACCTCCATGTAGCTATACTCGTCAACAAGCTCACTGTCCTTTAGCGTGAGGATGGAGATGTGTCTCGGGTTTGCGGCGCTGAACTGTGCCGTCACCCAATCTCCTTTTTTATATGTATCTATACCGACATCAGCCATGAGCCTGCCGTAATTTTTCCTGTCTATCGTCGGTGTCGCTATCGCAGCGGCGGTGTAGACAAGCTTAAACGGGGTCGTCTGCATGAGGGCTGCGCCCTTATCGGCCTGCTCGCCGTTTACGATCCCCTGCGCGAGCTTATCGAGCTCCTGAGTGAGCGCTGCGCCCGACCACGGTCCGAACAGGCAGGTCGAGCCCTCGTAGTGCTGCGCGGCATACTCCTCACGGGTCGTGACATACTGGCTGTAGGCGTTTGCATGAGTTGCGATTATGACCTTTGTAACTCCGGCTTCTGCAAGCGTTTCCTCAAGCACGGCGCGAGTTCTGTTCGCCTGCTCGTATGTCAGCTCAAACGGCACACCCGCTATGGCTACGCTGCCCAGGCGCATTATCTGCAGGGGCTGCGCCTTCTGCATGAGCTTTCCGACAGCAAGGCACACCACCTTCTCGGCCTGCGCCTCGTCATAGCCGTCGGACTGGAGTATCTTCATGGCCGTCGGCCAGAGGGGCTTGAAGAGGTATTGCAGACCCTTGAGATCTATCATCGTGAAATCGCAGGCTATGCGATCATAGCTCTGTGTTTCCTCGTTCCACACAAACTGATGTCTCACCGCGCCCTCGGCGGCGTTATCGACGGGAGCACCCTCCTCGTCGCCTGCAATGATGCCCGCGCCGATGCAGGGCTCACTCGTTTTGACATAGCCCGCGGAGAGATCGTCGTAGGGCATGTAATAATCGCCGACGTAGCCGAGCTCGACGGTGATGTCGGAAAAATCAACAGCGGTGTAGTTTACGGCAAAGTCGCCGGTGATGGGCGTGCGCTCAGCGCTTTTTATAAGCTCCAGCGCGGCCTCGGCCTCCTCGCTGCCATGGATTATCTGATTTTCGACGGCATCCGTGCCGTATAGCTCATCGGGGCGCTGGAAAGCCTCGTGATAGTCTGACTCGTTTACGGCATTGGGGCTCGTATCGCCGCTGTCGGCCTGGGCAAAGGCCGCGACGAAGCCATCTCCCATCTCCTCCTCGACCTTGAGCGCCGCATAGCCCTTATGGTCGGAGGCAACAAGCGTATTATCTATGCCGTTTGACGTTCCGTGCGAGCCGAAGAAGTTGAAGAAGCCGATATCCTTTCCGCTGCTGTCGGTGAGGATGATTCCGGCCATCTCGTGGTTATAGGCATTCTTTGCAGCCGCGAGACCGGTTTCGTATGTGAACGAACCGTCGGCATTTACGGTATAGCCGTATTCGGCAACGTTTTTATTCGTGAGGAATGCGTCTGCCGAGCGGTTTGACGCGCTGATAGTCGTATTCTCGTAAACAAGCGAGGCCGTGCCGGAAACGCGGCCGTCATAGGCCGTCTCTATCGCCTCGGCTATGCCCTTGACGATGATCTTATAGCTCTCGTCATCGTAGCCGGGAACGCCGTTTATGAGGTCGTAGAGCTCAAACCACGAGGTGTTCGAGGTCGAGGAGTGGCAGTGCGTTGCCGTGAGCATGACGTTTTCCTCGGAAAACTGCGCATAGCCGTCGGCCTTGAGCTTGGATATGACGCCGGGCTTTATGCTCTCGGTCATATGCACGAGCTCCGCCGAGACGAACACGACGGGCGTTTGTCCGTCGTCGATGACAAATGCGCGTGCGTACAGCCTTGTGAGCAGCCCCTCCATGAGGTCGCCCAAGGAGTTGTAGCCTGTGCTGATATCGGTGATCGGTCCTGTTATATCGGCCTTCGCAGCGCCTACCCTGAGCTTGCCGTCTCCATCGGCAAAGCCAAGCGGCACAAGCGTGAGCAGCATCGACACGCAAAGTGCGAGGCTTAAAAGAGTTTTATAAAGTTTTTTCATTCATATCTCCCCCTTTGCGCTATTTTAGCACATCAAAGCCAAAAAGGGCAACTGTAAATTTAATAGTTTATTAATAAACAGGAGCGCCCATAGCACGGGCTCTCCTGTTTCAGCGTGTCAAAAAAGTCTGCGACTTTTTTTCGCGCTTCAAAACACGCCACATTTTTTGTGAAGCTTGCGCTTCACGAAAAATCTCGCTGCGCTCGTCAAAAAGCCTGATAAATCAGGCGTTTTTGATGGCTATAATCCAATTTGAGGCGGGACCTTGTCCCCCTCACACTCCCCCTGCTGCGTATTGGATTCTACCCATTACGCCTATTTTTCATAGTTCTTTGACAGTCTCAAACAGGAGAGCCCAGAGTTTGGGCTCTCCTGTTTCATTAAAATTCGTCGATTACTTCTTCAAGATCGTCGAGCATATCG
>CAVDFD010000209.1:0-2826 GCA_963608145.1 Bacteroidaceae bacterium
CCCGCTCGACAGCACCGACGGCATCGCCTTCAACGCATAAAGCATAGCATAAAATTGCACCGCAGACGGTTTCGTCTGCGGCGCGTTGGTTTTTATTGAGATTTATATATCTCCGCCGGCAATCATCTTTTTGAGTCGGATGAGATCGAGTATGTTGACATCATTGTCTCCGTTGAGATCGGCACTGCCATTGATCTCCGTCGAGCTGTCGGCAATATACTTTTTGAGCCGGATCAGGTCTGAAATATCGACCTTCTTGTCGCCGTTAAGGTCACCTAAGATAGTTGCCGTACCGTCAGAAGCGCCGCATTCGGTGCATACGCCGTTTTCATAGCTGTGCTCGTGGTTGTAATGGGTAGTTATCGACGTAAGGCAATCATTGTAATCGCCTATGCTTATTGCATTCCACTGTTTTTCCGTACCGGAATAGTATACATTCGTCAGACTATTGCAGCCGTAGAATGCACGGTATCCGATGCTGGTGATGCTTGAAGGAATAGACACGGATTCCAAGCTGTTGCAGTACAAAAATGCCTGAGCCCCAATATTCACCAAGCTCTCTGGCAATATTAAATGCTTTAGCACAGCGTGGTTATAGAAAGCAAGGTCTTCTATGCTTGTAACACCCTCTTTGACCGTAATGCTCTCCGACCATGTTCCTCCCAAAATTTTGGGGTATAGGAGCAGCTTGCTTCCGTCTTTACTGTAGAGCACTCCGCCCTCCGCGCAGAGATACGGGTTTTCCGCATCAACGGTCACTTTCTCAAGGCTGTTCAGCGAATGCGGAGAGCTTATAGTTTGGACATCTTTACCCAGCGAGAGCTCTTTGACATTGAAGAATTTATAGTAGCTGTCAAAAACTGTTGTACCGTCTGCACATACTATTTTCAGCGTATTTTGGAGGAACGGCTTGAAATATTCCATGGCTTCACTATAGCTCTTGACGCTTTTCGCGCCGCTGATCGTAAGCACTCCGTCTTTTGTGAGCGTCCAGACGCTTCCGTCTTCGGCTGTATACGGCTCGGGAATGCTGTTTCCGCAGATAGTGCATACTCCTTCATCGTTAAATTTATGAAGTTCATTAGTCATCATGCACAGATATCCACCGCATATGCTGCACTGGGCATTCTCATTAAAGTCATGGCTCATTTCACCAAGCTCGCATTTATATTTGCTGCAGCTTTTGCACTTGTTGTCATCACCGAAGTCGTGGCTGAGAGGTTCAATTCCTTCCTCATTTTCATAGCCGCATTTACTGCATGTGACTATTTGCCAGCCGTAGTCCCTGCATGTTGGTTCTGTGGTAATTTCGATTACATAGGTGTGCTCGTGATTCTGTTCGCCAAATATAAAATCATTGTCATTCCATACTATGTCTTTGCCGGTGACCGCAGAATAGTCTGAAAAGCTGTTGCCTGTAGCATTTATGTAGCTATAGTCAGCATCAGGATTCAGTGTTATACTTTCAAGATTATTATTGTAGCAGACAAGCCAGCTTAGACTTGCCGGAAGCTCAGGCAGCGCAGTGAGTTGATTATCAAAACAATAAAGATCTTCCAGTGTTGACGGAAGTTCAGGCAGCACAGTCAAACCGCAGTTAAAACAGCTAAAACTTGTTATACCTTCAGGTATGCTCTCAATTTTATTGATTTTATTGCCGCCGACATTGAGAATTTCCAGTCCATTCGGCAGAGCATCCGGCATACTTGTAAGTTGATTGTTGGCACAATCAAGATGTCTCAAAGTCTCAGGCAAATTTTCCAAGCTGTTGATTAAATTTTTCGAACACACAAGGGTCTCAAGCGTTGACGGAAGTTTAGGCAGCACCGTGAGCGTATTGTCGCAGCAATAAAGAATTACCAGAGTTGACGGAAGCTCAGGCAGCACCGTGAGCTGATTGTAAGAGCAATCAAACATCCACAAATTTTCCAGTTCACTCAGATTTGCAGGCAGCGTGGCGATCTTATTGCGTGAGCAGTCAAGTTGTGACAGTGATTCTGGGAGCTCCGGCATTTCTTCAAGCTGATTGTCAGCGCAATAAAGCAGCCGCAAATTTTCCAGTTCACTCAGATTTGCAGGCAGTGCTGTGATCTGATTGTTTGAGCAATTGAGGCTTATCAGTGCTGTGAAGCTCTCAATGCCCTCTATAGATGCGATATTGCGGTCGTCAACATTTAATGTGTCTATCACTGCAAGCTCGTTCTCGCTTAGCTTGCCGTCACCGTTAAAATCGCAGTAATTAGAAACATAATCTCTGAAATTATTGTCAGGAAAAGTTGTTTCGTCAACATCGGCAGCAGTGACAGCAGCACCATAGTAGTGTACCGTGACTGAGTATTCTCCTGAGAGGTCAATGTTAAAAGAAAGCTTATATTCTACATTGGCTTTCAGCTCATACACTAAGTTGATGCCGTAATAATCGTAATATTCTCCCGTGTCCGTATCCGGCTGCGAGTATAGACCTATGATGCTATCGGTATGGATCTCACACTTAAGCGCAGTGCCGTCAGCCTCGTATTCAATAAAAATACTAATGCTTTCGTCGCCCGCCAAGCTGCGCGGACATGTCACATACCATTGGTACTCGCCGTCTTCGGTCGGTGTGAAGGTAAAGACCGCGCTTTCATTGTCGTCCGTTTTTACATATTCAACGGTCTCGTTCAGCGTCATTTCCGTTCCATCTGCCAGCGCCGCAGCTGGCATCAGCGTCACCACCATAAGCAGTGCAAGCAATAGACTTAGTATTCGTTTTCTCATTTTTCCCTCCTGTTAATTTGCATTTTTATCGCATTATATCTGCTATTTACCATATTAGCATAGCATTGT
>CAVDFD010000210.1:0-2825 GCA_963608145.1 Bacteroidaceae bacterium
AATTTTAACCCTCAGTTATCGTGAAGATAAAGGTCTTAGGCGTTGCGTAGTAGTCACCGCCGCGGACGGAAGCAGTAACGATGTACTTGCCGGGCGCGGTCGGCATCTCGCTTCTTGCGTATATCCTGTTAACGCCGGTGAACCAGTAGTGGATGTTTCCGACGTAATCGCCGGAGAGCTCATTGCCGTTTCTGCTGAGAACGCAGAGATTGTTGCCCTCTTTGAGCGCCTGCGCCTGAGAAGCGGTAATGGTGTTGTTATCTCCAAGAACGCTGTTCTTCTGAAGCTTTACGTCCTTCCATGTCATCAGAACCAGAACAGTGCCGGTGCCGTAAGCTTTGTTGTAGTTATCGCTGACGGTGACCGCAATTGCCTGATAGATGCCTGCATGGTTGGGAGAGCCGATAGCGAGCCTGAGGTTATCCGCGAGCGAGGCGATCTGACTGATGGTATCATAGAGGCTCTTGAACTGTGCGTAGGTGAAATTGTAGCCCATAAGCTTCATGAAACCGTCAAAAGCCATCTGTCCAAGCTTGGTGTTGAGTGCGGAGCTGTTTACGATGCTGTCCAGCGCCGCACGAAGCTGACCCATGGTCATGCCCTTATTAAGCTGACCTCTGAGAGTATCTTCTTCACTCTTGCCGAGATACTTCTGCGCGTCGCTGATCGCATCGATAAGCTGAGTCTTGGATTCGGGCAGCATGAGGTAAACGGTGGCTTCCTTGTTGGTGTTTACGCCGACAAAGAAGGTGTAGACCTCGATGCTTCTCGTGTCGTTGGGGTTGAGGGTAATGAAATTCTCGGGGAGCTCGGTGTCGCCGACGTGCATAACGGTGAGCCTCTTGACGCTGACCTTGACGTTGGCCTTCATGACCTTTACGCTGCCTTCGTCCGCGCAGCTCTTATAGTCGGCATTGCCCTTGTAGCTTATGCGGATAGTCTGGCCGTTTTCCTCGTCTGCGTTCATGTTGGGATAGCCGTCGTCGCCGACGATGGGAACCCATTCTTCCTTCTGACCAAACTCATAGTCTCCGACTTTATAGACCGTGACGATCTTGTACTCGTAGGTGAAGTCCTTATAGGTCAGACCATCGGGGAGGGTGGAGCCAGCCTTGTCGATAACGTCGTTGAAGATAGCCTGAAGCATCTGGTCGCCGACCATGTTGAAGGTGATGCTTGCGTTTTCAACATATTTGACCACGCTCTGGATGCGGTTATCCTTGAACTCGATCTCGCCGACCCACTCGAACGGCTTGTACTGCGAGCTGCCGCCCCAGGTCAGCTTGATATTGAATTTGCCTTCGCCGAAAGCTGTTCCGACAAGTGTCTTAGGATCATAGTTCAGAGGCTCATAGATTCCGGGGCTTGCTTCATACTTAACTGTGAGGTTCTCAACGCCGAGATTTTCGTCAGAGGAGGTGACTATCGCACGGATAGCGTCCTCGATGCCGGCGTAGTTGAGACTGGTGTCGTCGTTGAATACGAGGCTTACGCCCTCTTTGGGAACATTGACGGTAAAGGGAGCGGCTGCGCGATTGTCATTGAACTTGAGGTCTGTGAACTCAACGTTAAAGGGCTTATGAGTTCCGTCGCCTGCATAGCTGAGGCGAATATCAGTAGGAACATTTATGTAATATGCCGATATGTCTGTCTTGGCAAGCTTTGAAAAATCCTCGTAAGTACCGGTCTTGACACCGAGAATGGAAGGCATATACTCAACCTTGATCTGGTCGAGCTCGACGTCGCTGACCTTGCTGACGAGCTGTTTGAGAACAGCCTGCTTGGTTGCTTCAACGTCTACCTCGTTGCCTACAAAGCCCATATTGAGAGAACCGGGCTTTTCATTGGCAGTAAACGCTACGATACGATTATCAACAAACGTTACGCTTACGTCCTTCGAGAAAGGCCTGTAATCGGCGCTTCCTGCGTAGGAGAAGTTCAGGGTGTGCGTGCCCTCGGAGTAGGAGGGATTGCTGTTTATATCCGTTCCGTCGTACTTGACGGTGATGCTGCTCTTGACAGACTCGGGATCGAGCGAAGCGACGACCTTCCAGATATCAGCCTTGACAGCCTCGTTATCTATGCCGCTTGCGTTGAACACGAGGGTGACAGAGGGATTCTCAACAAAGCTGATGGAGATATCTTTGCGTCCATCGACGACATTGACAGTGAAGTACTGCTCATAGGGGTTATACTGGCTGTCGCCGGCCCACTTGACGCGGATGTTGTTCTCGCCGAGCTCGAGCCTCGGGTTTGCGTCGCCGAATTTCGCGGTGTCAACGTCGAGATCGGCTGCCGAGCCTTCAAAGGTCAGCCAGTAAGTTATACCAAACTCATACTTGTACGCAAACGAGACCTTATCGTATGTGATATTGCTGGGCAGCTTGTCCTTGATCTGAGCCCAGATCGCCTGACGGACGGAGTCATAATTAATGGACTGATCGTCGTTGAATGCGGCCTTTACATCGAAGCTGTTGGGCGAAACGGCGGGAACGTCGTCGCGTCCCGTGAAGGTGACTTCTCTTTCAACGGTAAAGCCGTTGTAATTGGCATTGCCGCCCCAGACTATCTTGACCTTGTGTGTGCCCTCGGTCACGGCAGCATATTCGTAATCAATAACTACCGTCTTTTTTCCGCCGGTAAGAGGCATCCAATCCTTATCTGCATCAGTCAAGCTGCCGGTTTTGAGGGAAGCCCAATATGTAATGGTAACATCACTTGCGCTCAGCTGCGGAGTGATGCTGGCAAAGACCGCATTGAAGACATCCTCGTTTATCGTGCTGTAATCAATATTGGTAGCGTCGGTGTATTTAAGGCCGACGGAG
>CAVDFD010000211.1:0-2817 GCA_963608145.1 Bacteroidaceae bacterium
GCTCTGTGCTGAATGTATATTGAAAAGACCGCTCGTCGTATGACGGGCGGTCTTTCGTGTGGGATATAAGATATGAAGAGAGGGGTGATTACTCGCAGGCCTTTTCAAACGCCTGACTGAGGTCTGCTATGATATCATCGGGGTCTTCAAGCCCTACAGACAGTCGGATAAGACGGTCAGAGAAGCCGGCGGCCTCGATCTCCTCCTTGGTGCACATGGAATGCGTCATGGAGGCCGGATGCTGGATAAGAGTCTCGCAGTCGCCGAGGCTGACGGCAAGTGCGCAGAGCTTTACGTTGTTGAGCGCCTTCTTTGCGGTCTCGAAGTCCTTCATCTCGAAGGACACCATGCCGCCGAACTGAGCAAGCTCCTTCTTTGCGGTCTCGTAGTACGGATTTTCCGGCAGGCCGGGGAAAAACACCTTTGTGACATGGGGCGAGGACACGAGGAAGTCAACGACCTTTTTCGCATTTTCGCAAATGCCGTCCATGCGTACCTTGAGCGTTTTCAGGCCGCGCAGAATGAGATATGCCTCCTGAGGGCCGAGCACCGCGCCGGTGATATCCTTCAGACCGACCATGCGGATAGTGTCCATTACTTCCTTCTTAGCGGCGACTGAAAATCCTGCGACAACGTCGCCGTGACCGTTGAGATACTTTGTTGCGCTGTGGACGACGATATCCGCGCCGAGCTCAAGAGGCTTTACCAGAAGCGGAGTTGCGAAGGTGTTGTCAACGATGACCGTGCATTCGGGCGCAGCGCCGTGCACATACGCGGCGACGGCCTCGATGTCGATGACCTTCATGCTGGGATTGGCGATGGTCTCAAAATACACCACCTTGGTGTCGGGGCGGAGGGTCTCCCTGAAGAGCTTCTCATCCGAAATGTCTATGCAGTCGACGTCGATACCGAAACGCGGCAGGGTCTCGTTTATAAGTGCAAAGGTGCAGCCGTAAAGCGTTTTGTCCGCGATAATGTGATCGCCGCTGCTGAGGAGAGACAGCAGGGTACCGGATATGGCTCCCATGCCGGATGAGAATGCCGCGCAGTCCGCGCCGCCCTCAAGGAGAGCTATTTTCTGCTCAAGCTGGCTCGTTGTGGGGTTGCCGAGGCGCGAGTAAATAAAGCCGCTTTCCTTGCCGGCGAAGCGGCGGCCACCCTGCTCGGCGGATTCAAAGACGAAGGTGGAGGTCTGATAAATGGGTGTTGCCAGCGCTCCGTTGGGGTTTTTGCAATGTACTCCGTGGACTACGGCTGTGGCGGTTTTGCAATCATTCATGTAAATGCTCCTTTCATAATTGAGCACACTGTGTTATACTGACCTCAGTGTACTGTAATGCTCATCTCATGATTCATATTAACAAATCGCCGCAGCTTTTCAATGCTTTTGCCCGACTAAGTGTCAGGGTACAGTCGAAAAAGTGTTGCAGCACAGTGGAGGTACGGATGAAGCAGTTAGATTTGACACGCAACGGAAAAAAGAGCCTGCATCAGCAGATATATACTCAGCTCCGCGCACAGATCCTGCGCGGCGACATCGCCGCGGGCGAGCCGCTCCCCTCTTATCGCTTCATGAGCCGGAAATACGAGATCACGGTCTCCACTGTTGAGAAGGCCTATGAGCTTCTTGAGCAGAACGGCTATATTGAGCGCCGCCACGGAAGCGGCTGCTATGTTCTTCCGCTCGACAGCTTTGAATTTTATGCCGACGGAGTCGTGCTCGACAGCTTCGAGGGCGGACAGTACGGCACGGGAGGCGTGTGTGACCTTGCGACGAGCACTCCGATAGCCGGAGCTGAGGAAACCGCGCATTTCGTTAAAATAATACAGGAGCTCTCACGCGAATGCCCCGAGGTGCTGTTCAGGTATCCGCCCACGCGGGGCACGGCCTCTCTCATCGGCGCAATACACGGCAGGCTTGAAAGCCGCGGTCTGAGCGTCGAGCCGGAAAACATACACATTGTCGGCGGCAGTCAGCAGGGCATAGATCTCATCTGCAAATCACTCATCGGCAAAAACAGCACCGTTCTGGCCGAAGATCCAAGCTATTCGGTCGCACTCAATTGCTTCCGCCGCGCCGGAGCACGGATACTCACCGTGCCGATGCTCGGCGACGGGCCGGATATGGCTGCGGCAGAGGAGCTGCTTGCCCGTACGCAGGTCGATTTTTACTACACCATGCCGCAGTTCCACTGCCCGACAAACGTGAGCTGGAGCATCGAAAAGCAATTGCAGCTGCTCTCTCTTGCCGATCGCTGCGGCTTTACGATCATAGAGGACGATTGTCTCGGCGAGCTGGACTTTTCCGGCAGGGAGCAGCACCCGTTCAAGAAATTTGACAGAGTTGAATCGGTAATATACCTAAATTCATTTTCAAAAAGCCTCGTTCCCGGCATGCGTCTGGGCTACATGGCGGTACCGGGAAGGTACGAAAAGAGGCTTCTCATGGCAAAGTTCAACTCGGATATCGCCAGTCCGGCCATATTGCAGGAGACTCTTGCCGTATACATAAAAAGCGGCGCGTATGACGCGCATCTGGACAGTCTGCGCAGAGACTATGCAGAAAAGCGCCGGCGCATGGCCGCGGCCATCGGGCGCTCGGAGACTCTTTCTCTTGAGTACTCCGAGCACGGCGGCGGAGTTTTCTTCTGGGTGCGTCTGCCGGAGAACGTGGATTCAATTGAGCTCTGGAGCCGTCTTGCCGGCAGAAATATAAAGCTTCTGCCAGGCGCAGTATTCAGTCAGAGCGGAAAATTTAAAAACCGCGTGCGCCTGAGCTATGTCGGCTGCACCGAGGAGCAGATAGATACCGGCATC
>CAVDFD010000212.1:0-2806 GCA_963608145.1 Bacteroidaceae bacterium
AGATATCAGGTGAAGCTGGAGATCATGCTGATGGGCCAGGTCAGGATATCGCCGACGAGGCGAACCTTGCTCTGCACGAAGATGCGGGTATCTTCATCGGAGAGCTTATCCTTGATCTGCTGAGCCACTACCTTGGGCTTGATCTCAAGAAGCTTGCCTGCAACGCCGAGGATCTTGCCCGCGTCGAGGTACTTAACGGTCTCAACGAGGTTATCCTTCGCTGCCTCGTAGTCAAAATTGGCTATTGCCTTGATGCACATGTTGTTTTCCTCCCATATAATCTTTGTTGTTCAGATGCAGTAACTATACCACATTAAGCTACATTTTGTAAACAGTATTCTTCCATACAGCGTAAACATTTTAACACAGAACGCCCGATATGTCAAAAAGAAAAGTTAAGTCATCCTTTTTTATGTGAGAAAGCGCGGACAAGTGCCCGAAGCCCGCCCTTTTCGCGGTTTGCGGCGCACAGCAGCGCACGCACCTGCGGCTCCGTTACCGCGCCGGTAAAGCGTGCAAGGCCGCGATAGGGAAGATTCATGGCAAACTCGGTGTTGTTTGCGTTCTCCCTGTCGCCGATAAGCCGGAAAAAGCCCCATACCATGCGCAGCATGCGGTACAGCAGACGGCCTATGCCCGGGCGGTACGCGCCCTGAACGAGGGCGGAGTTAAACTCCAGCGGCGCATTTCTGTCCCACAGCCGCGGCGGTATCTCGCGCCCGAGCAGCGCGGCAAAGCTCTCGTCGGGAACGCGCTGCACATCGGCTCTGCGGTAGGGCTCGAACACGGGGTCTGCATATGGGTCTGCCGCGCCGTCGCCGTCCTTTTCGACGAAGCCGCGCAGACGTATATCACGCGAGGACGCGCCGACGAGCACCTCGTAGCGTCCTCCGGCGGTCGCCCAGCGCTGCTCTGCCGTGTTCCAGTACTGGAACGCCCGCTCCGGCAGCGCGACGAAAACGCGCCTTTCCTCATCGGGGGCAAGGCTCAGCCGCGCAAAGCCGCGCAGCTCCTTTTCGGGGCAGAACACGCCGCTGCGCGGTGCGGCGACGTATACCTGCGCGATCTCGGCGGCCTCTACCCCGCCGGAGTTCCTTATCGTAAAGCTCACGCCCTCGGGCGAGAGCTCAAGGCCGGAGTATTCAAACGTCGTGTAGCTCAGGCCGAAGCCGAAGGGGTATTTCACGGCCTTTTTCGCCGTGTCGTAATAGCGGTAGCCGACGAAGATGCCCTCGCGGTACTCGCTCGTGCGCTCAGCGCCAGGGTAGTAATTGAAGCACGGCGTGTCGCTAAGCTTCAGCGGCATGGTCTCGGCCAGCTTTCCGGAGGGGCTTGCCTTGCCCGTCACGAGCCGCGCTATCGCCCTCGCCCCGGCCTGACCGCCGAGAAAGCCGTGCAGCAGCGCCTTGCAGTTGCAGTCCCAGTCTGTCTCCACGGGGCTGCCGCAGGAGAGGATGACTGCTATGTTCGGGTTTACCGCCCGAAGAGCGCGCAGCAGCTCGAGCTGATTGTCGGGTATGCGCGTATGAGCTCTGTCAACGCCCTCGGCCTCGCTGCCCTCGTCGAGCCCCAGCCACAGCAGCACGGTGTCGGCACGCAGCGCAAGCTCGCAGGCGCGGCTGAGAAGCCGCTGACTTCTGCCGCCGCGGCGCTTGAAGCCCGGCTCAAAGCCTATGACGCAGACACCCTCAGCCTTGAGCGCGTCAAGGCCGCATTCGAGCTTTGAAGGCTCGATGCAGGAGCTGCCCGCGCCCTGATAGCGAGGCACGGCTGCAAAGTCGCCGATCACGGCAACACGCGCAGCCTTTTTAAGCGGCAGCAGGCCGTCCTCGTTTTTCAGCAGCACGGCGCTCTCCTCGGCAAGACGAGCGGCGAAGTCGTGGTGCTCGTCCATATCGCAGGCGGAGGCGTTTCTGAATGCCTCCTGCGCGTCATCGACAAGGCGCAGCAGGCGCGACACCCTCTCGTCGAGCAGCGCCGTGCTCACGCTCCCTGCGCGCAGAGCGGCAAGTATCTGCCGGTCTGTCTCGCCGCCCGTTCCCGGCATTTCGAGGCTGTTTCCGGCAAGCAGGCCGCTGACGCGGTCGTTATCGCCGCCCCAGTCGGTGACGATGAGCCCGTCGTAGCCCCAGTCGTTTATGAGGATATCCTGCAAAAGATGCGTGTTTTCGTTGGCGTACTGCCCGTTTACCATGTTGTACGAGGTCATCAGGCACTTTACATGTCCCTCCTTGACCGCGAGCTCGAAGGCCGGCAGGTATATCTCGCGCAGCGTGCGCTCGTCAAGCACCGAATCGTTTGTCATGCGCAGCTTTTCCTGCGAGTTTGCCGCGAAGTGCTTGACGCAGGCGGCAAGACCCCTCGACTGCACGCCGCGTATGAGCGCAGCGGCGCATTTTCCGGCCAGCAGCGGATCCTCGGAGTAGTATTCGAAGTTGCGGCCGCACAGGGGGCTGCGCTTTATGTTAACGCCCGGGCCGAGTATAACGCCGACGCGCTGCTCCAGCATCTCATCGCCGAGGCGCTCTCCCATCTGCTCGATCATATCCTCGTCCCAGCTGTTTGCCGCAGCCGAGGCCGTCGGGAAGCAGGTCGCGGGATATGCCGCGTTCAGGCCGAGGTGGTCGTTTTTGCCGATCTGCTTGCGCAGTCCGTGCGGACCGTCGGTCAGCATCATCCTCGGTATCCCCAGGCGCTCAACGCTCTTGCTGTGCCAGAAATCGTCGCCGGAGCACAGCGAGCACTTTTCCTCGTCCGTCATTTTCGGGATTAGCTCGGTATATTTCATACACTTCACCTCGCGGTC
>CAVDFD010000213.1:0-2760 GCA_963608145.1 Bacteroidaceae bacterium
ATATAAAGGACTTCAGCCCGCTTTACAAGCTTGACAGTCTGTCCATGCTGACCATCGGCGACATGGATATAAGCCAGTCGCAGCTCAAGAAGCTCAAGGAGGAGCTGCCCGAGTGCATCATCTACAGCGACGACGCAAAGGAGGACATTATCGAGATAAAGCTCGGCGGCAAGACCTTCAAGAGCGACGTTACCGAGCTCGACCTTTCCGGCTGCGACGTGCATGATATAACGCTGCTGTCGGTCTGCACAAAGCTCAAAAAGCTCGACCTTTCGGACAACTCCGTTTCCGATATCTCCGCGCTGGTCGATCTGCCGCTTCTGACGGAGCTTGACCTTTCAAACAACCGCATAAGCGACATAAGCCCCCTGATGAGCCTGCCCAAGCTTGAATACTTAAACCTCTCCGGCAACAGGATAAAGTCCGTGGCTGCGCTTCAGGATATATCGTCTCTGACGGAGCTCAACCTCAGCGGAAACGAGCTCGGCGGCATCGCCGCCATCGGCAGGCTCACTAATCTCAAGACCCTGTGGATGGACGATATCGGTCTGTCCGATGCGGAGCTGGAGGAGCTCTACGGGCTCAAGAATCTGAAAAAGCTCAGCATCAAGGACAACGCCGATCTGAGCGAGGCTGCGGTGGTCACGCTGCAAAAGAAGCTCTCCGGCTGCACGATAAGCCATTCCGAGCTCAAGCGCGAGATCGTCCTCGGCGGCAAGAGCTTTGCCTGCGACGCGGAAACGGTCGAGGCAAACGGACTGGGGCTGAGCGATATCTCCGCGGTCGCGGGCTTTTCAAACGTAAAGCACCTCGACCTTTCGAACAACTCCATATCGCGTCTGGCTCCGCTTGCACAGCTCAAAACGCTTGAGACGCTCGACCTTTCAAACAACCTCATAAGCGACGTTTCCGCCCTCGGCTCGCTGACGGGACTCAAGCAGCTCTGGATCAGCGGCAACAATATAAGCGTCGCAACAGTGCAGGCGCTCAGAGCTGCGCTGCCCGACTGTTATATCAGTGTTGAATAAAAAGTCTGAAGAAATTTAAAATTTTTAAGGCAAATTCAACAAATCACTTCCATTTTACGCGAAGCTGTGCTATACTGTAGTCAAGCAGGAGCTATCCTGCAAAGCAGAAAGGAGCCGGCACATATGAAATTTACGTTTACCGAAAAAAAGATGGGTTCCTCCGAAGAGCTCAGAGCCTATACTGAGCGCAAGGTTGGCAAGCTCGACCGCTTCTTTAAGACCGAAAGCAGCGCAAGCATCACGTTCAGCATGGAGCGCGGCAGATTCCTGGCTGAGATCACGGTTTCCAACAACGGCCTGTACTACAGAGCCAGCGAGCTCACAAGCGATATGTACGCTTCCGTTGATTCCGGAGTCGCGGCCATCGAGCGCCAGATCCGCAAGAACAAGACACGTCTGGAAAAACGCCTGAGAGAGGGTGCTCTTGAAAAGGAGGCGAGACCTGCCTTCATCCCCGCAGACGACGAGGAGGATGAGGAATTCAAGATCGTGCGCAGCAAGCGCTTCCCCATCAAGCCCATGTCTACCGAGGAAGCGATCCTTCAGATGAACCTGCTGGAGCATGAGTTCTTCGTGTTCCGCGACGAGCAGGCCGACGGCGCTGTCTCAGTAGTCTATCGCCGCAAGAACGGCGGCTACGGTCTTATAAGCGACGACGCTGAATAAGAATAAATAAATTTCTGCCCCGCTTTTTAGCGGGGCAGTTTTTGAGGTATAGGAATGAATTACACAGAAGTCACGATAGAATGCAAAAACACGGACGCGGTCTGCGACAGGCTCACCGCTCTCGGCATCGACGGCTTTGTCATCGAAAACGAGGATGATTTCAAGGCTTTTCTGGAAAACAACCGCCAGTACTGGGACTATGTAGACAGCGAGCTTGAGGAAAGCTACAGGGGCGTATCGCGTGTGAAGTTCTACGTCGAGGATAACGACGCGGGCGCAGCTCAGCTTGCCGCCGTCAGCGCCGAGCTTGAGGTAAAGACAGCGCCCGTGTGCGATGCCGACTGGGAGAACAACTGGAAGCAGTATTACGAGCCGCTGGAGATAGGCGAAAAGCTCCTTGTCGTGCCGGAGTGGATAGACTGCTCCGAGGAGGGCAGAGTGCCCCTGCGCCTCGACCCCGGCCTTTTGTTCGGCACGGGCTCGCATGCAACCACGCGCATGTGCCTCGCGGCACTTGAGAAATACGCGGGCGCGGGCAAGAGAGCTCTCGACCTCGGCTGCGGCAGCGGCATACTCGGCATCGGTGCGCTCATTCTCGGCAGCGACTTCTGCACCGCCTGCGACATCGACCCCAAAGCGCCCGACACCGTCATGGAAAACGCGGCGCTAAACGGCATCGGGAAGGATAAAATGACAGTCTACGCCGGAGATATAATCGGCGATAACAAGCTTCGTAAAATGCTCGGCACGGGCTATGATATCGTGCTTGCGAACATCGTCTCGGACGTGATAATCCCGCTTGCGCCCTTTGTCCGCGCATTCATGGCCTCCGGCGGAGTGTTCATCACCTCCGGCATCATCGATGGCCGCGAGGACGAGGTCGCCGCCGCCCTCCGCGCCGCGGGTCTTGAAATTATCGCCCACCACCACGAGGAGGAGTGGCACTGCTTCGAGTGCAGGTGAGGGCAGAGTACTCATAACAGGATAAAAAGGACGTACACAGCATTTGCCGTGTACGTCCTTTTTTCTGCCTATGTAAGCACCACCAGCGACGGGGCGAGCACGC
>CAVDFD010000214.1:0-2756 GCA_963608145.1 Bacteroidaceae bacterium
CGGGGAACTCTATCGTTCCAAGAGTGATGCAGTTTTCGAATGCATATTCGCCTATCTCCGTCAGCGAGTCCGGCAGATTTATTTCCGTAAGGCTCTTGCAGCCGTAAAACGCATCGTGGTCTATTGTCGTCAAACCGCTGCCTATCTTTACGCTCTGTATGCTGCTGGAAGCAAACGCCGAACTGTTTATCTTCGTTACCGTATCAGGTATCTCTATGCTCTCTATTCCCGTACAGCCAGCAAATAGGCCTCTCGGTATGTTCGTTATCCCCTCCGCAAACGTCACGCTTTTAAGCTTTTCGCATTTATCAAACGGGCCATAAAAAACACTGCCGGAGAAATAAGTAGTAGAGGAACATGGATACTCTGTTCCCGTTAGCGTCTTGGGTATCCACACGCTCTGCAGGTTTGTACAATTTCCAAACGCTTGGTAATTCAACACCTGCAAATTCGACGGCAGCTTTATACTCGTAAGACTGCTGCAATTTTGGAATGCATATCTGCCTATCTTTATCAGGCTCTCGGGGAACTCTATCGTTCCAAGAGTGATGCAGTTTTCGAATGCATATTCGCCTATGCTCGTTATCCCCTCGGGAATATAAACCGAGCGGAGGCTTGAATTGCCCTTGAACGCGGATGAGCCTATGGCCGTGACTGTATAGCCGTCAAGGGTCTTGGGAACGATGAGGGCGGAAACGTTGCCCTTATACGAGGTTATGGTCGCGTTCTTGTAATCGTCAAGAGTATATGTATAGGTAGTGTACGGCTTTGAATCCGAGCCGATGCCCGTGCTGCTCGCGCTCGAGCCGCCGTAATTGTAATACTTCGAGTTCGTGCTCGTCGTATAGCCGTTTTTGCCGTAGCCGTTTTTGATGCAGTCGCTGCCAACGGTGCACACGCCGTTGGTGCTCACGCCATCTTCAAAGTGGTTGTGCGACAGCAGCGGGCTGTTGTTCTTGTTCCAGATATCGTATGAATCCGACCATGTTTTTATATCCTCAAGACCAACATTATAGCCGAGCTTTGCGTATATCCACGCCGAGGTGTCGGTACAAGATTTAACGGTGTCGCTGTCCACCGTGGAAAAATACATGTTCATCTGTCCGCCGGCTTCGGCATAGACATATCCTTCTATAAACGGTATGTCAGCAAGTCCGGCCTGAACCTGAACACCGGCCTTCATGCTGATCTGACCCTGAAGCGAGAAGCTGCCCGCGCTGAAGTTCTTTATCACGCTGAAGCCGCTGAACAATGAATATTCAAAGCCGACTGCAAAGTTTGTCTTGTAGTCAAGGCTTATCTCGCCGTTTATGCTGAGCTTCGCAATGACCTCGATCTTGCCGACCCCGGCAACGGGAACATAGGCCAAGGTGACGGAGCTGGGCAACCCTGTTAACTTCATCGCGTCAAAGCTGGCTGTGCATCCGACAGAGGCTACACCGTTCAGCTTGACCATGGCGTAGGGTTTTAGGCACAATGGGCCAAGCGTCGCCTTATAGTCAATGCTCATTTTTGAAAGGCTGCCGTATACGCCGACCTTAACACCGCTGTTTCCGTATATGGTCTTGTCAAGTCTGATATCCTTTATCTTGACACTGTCGCCTTTTGCCTTTAACAGAGCTTTTGCGCGGACAGCGCTTTGTGTCTCAACGCCGTCGCTGAAAAGATATGTAACGGTCGTTCCATCCGCAGCCTCGACATCAGTCAGGTCTGCGTCAACGCTGCCCTGCGTGTCCATGGACAGGATGTACTCGTCCGCGTCCAGCTTCGTGACAGTCAGTGTCTGGGCATCGTCGGCAGATGCTGCGGCGGTCACGGAATAGATCGTCGGGAATATGCCGTGCACAGCGATTATGTCCCCTGCGCTGAGCGTTTCGGCGTAGCCCGTGACGGTGAGGCTGCTGCCATCCTCGCTGACGGCAACATCCGTGCCTTCGGGTATCTCCTTTACGCCGTCGGCAAAGGTATATTTGCTCTCCGCGCCGGTGTCTACGTTTCGTCCGGCCAGAACCGCAGCAGCATCGGCGAGCATGGCGGTCATCTCGCCGTTCGTCACGGCCTGCTCCGGCATGAACTTGCCGTCAACGAGCGCGAACCAGTTGCGGTTGACCGCGATCTGCGCGTCGGCTGCGTAGGTCATCGACTCCGCGTCCGAGAAGCTGTACGCCGTGCCCTCCTCGAGCTCGTAGCCGAGGCAGAAGTTCAGCGTGTGCGCCGCAAACTCACGCGTCGCAGGCTCGTTCGGATTCAGCGCCGTGCCAGGCTCCTGATCGATCAGGCCGAACTCCGTCGCAACCATCACGTCACGATAATAGCTGTCGCTTGAGCTTATGTCGCTGTAATAATTATCCGGATAGTTGTCCTCCTCGACAGTCATGTCGAAGGTCTCAGTCAGCTTTTGCAGCCACTGAATGCGCGTTACCTCGCTCTCCGCCGCGAAGCTTTGCAGCGGCACAAGCGTCGCCAGCAGTATCACCGCCAGCACCATGCTTAGTATTCGTTTCTTCATCGTTTCCTCCTAATTTTATATAATTTTATCGCATTGTATATGATATTTACCATATTACCATAATATTGTTTGCGATGCAAGTGCTGTTTGTACATTTTGCCGAGGAACGTAAAAAGGCAAGGACTTGCGTCCTTGCCTCAGCCTGTCAAAGAACCACAGTTTTCAGGATGCGAAAACAGTGGTTCTTTCGTATATTGTGGAAAAAAGTCGCTGAAACAGTAAAAAAGCGGAGTTGTTCCAACTCCAA
>CAVDFD010000215.1:0-2733 GCA_963608145.1 Bacteroidaceae bacterium
CGCTCAGCGTCACGATATTGCCGTTGTCGCTGTACTCGGCTTCGCCGGAGAGCACATAGTAGTATTCTCCGTCGCCCTTATGTATGTGCCAGCCGACATCGCAGCCTTTTTCGAGCGTTATGACCGAGAAAACGCTGCCCTTGCTGTAAAGCTGCTCGGGCGATTCGATTATGCGCTTGAAGTGTATGCCGCCATTGCCGCCGCGCACATTTTCAATTGTTTCTCTTTTGTGTTCTTCGTTTCGGATGATCATCAGTCATTTCTCCTTCCGCCGACAATAATTAAAAATCTTAAAAGCTGAGCAAGCGACACGGCCAGCGCCGCAACATAGGTCATAGCCGCCGCCGAGAGCACCTGCTTTGCCTGCTTGAATTCCTCGCCCTGCAGGAGATTTGTCTCCTCAATGGTTTTCAGCGCCCTTGAGGAGGCGTTGAACTCCGTCGGCAGCGTCACGAGCTGAAACACCGTGACAAGACCGAACATAGCGCAGCCGAGATAGGCGATCATTATGAAGGTCTCACCTAAGGACGAGAGCAGAAGCCCGATGATTATCAGCGGCACCGAGAGCTTTGCGCCGATGTTCGTTACCGGCACTATCGCCGTGCGTATCTTCACGGGCGCGTAGTTTGTCGCGTGCTGTATCGCGTGGCCGACCTCGTGGCAGGCAACGCCGATGGCAACGGTCGATGTGCTGCCGTACACGTCGTCGGACAGCCGCACGACGTTTGCCGAGGGATCGTAGTGATCGGTCAGCGAGCCGGATATGTGCTCTATCGGCACGTTGGTCAGTCCGTTGCGGTCGAGCACCCAGCGAGCCGCCTGAGCTCCGGTCAGCCCGCGTGAGTTGCGCGTGTTTTTATATTTTTTAAATGTTGAATTTACCCTTGCGCTTGCCCACATCGCAAACAGCATTGCGGGCAGAACAAGGACTATATACGTCCAGTCAATATACATATCTTACATCCCAAGCTCCTCGTCGATGAGTATTACCTCGACCTTTTTCATGTCCATCATCGGCCCCCACAGGACGAGCATGGCGTTGCACACGCGCTCGGGAGAGCGGCAGTCGTGGCACTTATCGTCTGTCTTGCAGGGCGTTTTTGCCGGAAAGCGCTTGCAGTTCTGAACCGCTGCGGTGTTGCGCGCACGGTATACCGCCGACTCGAAGTCGGGGCAGATCTTGTTCGTTCCGGCGATGATGTAAACGGTCTTTTCGCCGAAGACCTGACCGGCAAGGCGGTTGCCGCGTCCGTCGATGTTTATGATCTCGCCTGTCTCGGCGATGGCGTTTGCACTCGAGATGAATACCTCGGCGGCGTTTTCCTTGTAAAGTGTGTCAAAGCCCGGCTCACGCCAGTGCCAGAACACCTCGTTGCCGCCGGAGACGAGCTTGTCGTACAGACCGAGCTGATCGACCGTTTTCGAGCCGCCGATGCCGACGCTCGTGTTCTTTATCTCGCTCAGCAGATAGATGCACGCTTCCTCGCCGCTTGCAAAGTGCTGCACCGAAAAATGACGTGCCGTGAGGTTTTTTATTGTTTTTTCAATGTCCATATGTATACCTCCGTCAAAATTATCTTCTGGCGGATATTATATAATAAGTGCATTAATTAATCAAGCCGCTTTTCAAGCTCGGACACCAGTGCGAAAGCGGAGCCGACAAGCTCCCTCGCGGTCTCGGTATCTCCCGCGTTTGCCGCTATCCGCACAGCCGCGCACTCGGACAGGGGAGAGATGTGCAGCTCGTAGCCGTCACCGCGCAGACAGAAGCCGTCCGAGCAGTCGGCACCGAGCCCGATAAACGCGGAGCTTAAGCTGTCCATGAGCCGTGCGCGGTCTTCGCAGCGGCAGTCGGCGCTGTGCATGCAGTCGCATTCGGCATCGGTGCATTTTCCGCCGTTCTCAAGCTCAAAGCCGCCCGAAAGCTCGAGCCGGAGCTTGCCGGACAGTGCATCGGCGCAGCACTCGTAGTAGCTCCGCGGCGTCCCGATATCGCACCAGTAGCCGCTGCATGGCACGCCCAGAAGCTTTTCGCCTCTGTCAAGAAGCGCAGGGAACAGATCCCGCGCAAAGTCAAACTCGCGGTTTTCTGGAACAAGCTCCATTGTCCGCGGCGAGATCACATAAATGCCCGTGTTTACGAGATTTGTCACGACGCGCCTCCAGTCGGGCTTTTCGATAAACGAGCGTATGAGACCGTCGCGGCCGCACAGCGCAAGACCGTAGCGCAGGGGCTCGGACTCGGGGCACAGCGCAACGGTGACGGCAGGACAGCGCTTTTTATGCTCTGAAATAAGCGCGGACAGATCAATGTCGCAGGCCGCGTCGCCGGATATGACGAGAAAATCGTCGCTTTTATAAAAATCCTCGCAGTTTTTAACGCCGCCCGCCGTGCCGAGCGCCTGCGTTTCGACGCGGTAGCTAAGCTTCACACCGAGCCTCTCGCCATTGCCGAAGTAATTTTTTATATCGTCCGAACGGTATTTGAGCGCCGCGCAGATATCCCTTATGCCGTGCCTTTTCAGCAGCAGTATTATGTGCTCCATTACCGGCCTGCCGCAGAGCTGAGCAAGCGGCTTGGGCGTGTCGCCCGTCACGGGCTTCAAGCGCTTTCCCTCGCCGCCCGCCATGATGATAGCCTTCATAAATATCGCCCTCCCACAGCCTATTTTCCCCGCCGCCGACGCATATATTCAAAAATCAGACGGCTGATTGCCGCATAATCGTGCTTGC
>CAVDFD010000216.1:0-2718 GCA_963608145.1 Bacteroidaceae bacterium
GGAAGGATCGAACGAAAGATTGATGAAAAAACGTATAATTAGCATGATGCTGGTGTTCGCGCTGGTGCTGACGATGCTGCCGGTAATGGCGGTCACTGCACTGGCAGCAACGATAAACGACGACAAGGTATTTCTCATGCAAAGCGGCAGCGGCAAATGCACGCTGACCTCGGCGGTCATGATGCTGCGCCGGCGTGCGATCATCGACGGCAACGCGAATTGGGAGAGCATCACCGAGGCATCGATCAAATCGGCGGCATGGCTCGATGGCACCGGGCTGAACAACAATTTCAGCTATGCCGGAATGACCGTCGGCACGGCAAGCTACTCGGGCATGAGCACCGCCGAGAAAAAGGCGGCTCTGCTGGCCATGCTGGACAAGCACCCCGAGGGCATTGAGATCTACGACGGCAATCTCCCGCACGCGGTGCTGCTGACCGATTACGACGCAGACAACGACACGTTTTACTGCGCAGACCCCGGCACGGCTGCAAAGCGCATAAAGCTCAGCGCAAGCTGGAACGCGCAGAACCGCGGCTCGCAGGACAACGTCATTGCCAACATAACAAAGATCTGGTACATAACGAACAAATCCGGCGGAGGTCCGGGACTTCTGACGGTGAAGCTCGATCCCTGCGGCGGCACATGCGCCGAGACCAACGCCTATGTCTCCGCTGACGGAACTGCCGGCTCGCTGCCGACCCCCGTGCGCGAGGGCTACGTCTTCCTCGGCTGGTACACCGCAGCCTCCGGCGGAACTAAGATAACAAGCGGCTATAAGTTCAGCGCCGACTGCACCATCTACGCGCAGTGGAAGTCGCTGCCCTGCGTGACGCTCGACCCGAACGGCGGCAGCTGCGGCACGAAGCGCGTTTACGCCTCGGCAGACGGCTCGTTGAGCTCACTGCCCACGCCGGTGTACGAGGGCTTCCGCTTCCTCGGCTGGTACGATGCGCCCGCGGGCGGCAGCAAGATCACGACCGACACGATCATCACGAAGGACATGACCGTCTACGCCCAGTGGAAGGATACGACCATCCGCGGCAGCTGCGGCGAGAACCTCAGCTGGAGCCTGAACGAGGACACCGGCGTTCTGCGCATAAGCGGCAGCGGCGAGATGAACGATTACCACAGCGCCGACGGCCTTCAGGCCCCGTGGTACGGCTACGCCGCGTCCATAAAGTCGGTCATTCTCGGCTCCGGCGTTAAGGCAGTCGGCAACTACGCCTTTGCAAACCTCAAAAACCTCAAATCGGTCGAGATCAACTCCGAGCTCAGGCTCCTCGGCAGCGGCGCGTTCTACGGCTGCACCGCTCTGAGCGATATCGAGGGCATCGACGGCGTGAAGGTCATCGGAAGCGAATGCTTCCGCGGCTGCTCGTCGCTGTCGGTCATCGGCATCCCAAGCAGCTGCACGAGCGTCGGAAGCTACGCTTTTTCAGGCACTGCGATAAAGAGCATTTCCGTTCCCAAGAGCGTTACGAACCTCGGTGAGGGCGCGTTTTCCGCCTGCCGTCAGCTTGCCTACGCCGAGCTGCCCTCCGGCCTTTCGCTGATCCCTGCCTCGCTCTTTTCCGGCTGCACCGCGCTTGCGGCCTTCTTCGTCAAGGACGACGGAAGCTACGGCGGAAGCTCCATGACGATCCAGGGCAGCGCCTTCTCCGGCTGCACCGCGCTGCGCGAGCTGGTCATATATAACCGCGCCGAGAGCCTGTGCATAGCACGGAACGCTTTCTCCGGCTGCACCGGCCTGAAGTCGGTAATGCTCGACTGCCGCAGTCTGGTCCTGGAGGACAACGCATTCCCCTCGGGCGCGAAGATCGACTATATAAACATCTCGGGTGAGCTCGGCTCCGTCTCATCGAACGCCTTCTACGGCGTTTCGGCCACCATCGTGTATCCGGCAAACGGCACGAAGTGGGGCGAGCACAAGGGCGAGAGCTTCGGCGGCACGCTCGTCTGGGAGAGCTACGACAACCACGTTCACGACTACAACACCACCGTCGTCGCGCCGACCTGCTCGACGAGCGGCTATACGATATTCGAGTGCAAGAGCTGCTCGGAGAAGTTCGAGGGCAGCTATGTGCGTCAGCTCGGACACAATTTCGTCAACGGAGTGTGCACGGTCTGCGGCGCTGCCAATCCCTTTACGGACATCGACGCACAGGGCAGACACGTCTACTTCACCGACGCTATACTCTGGGCATCTCAGAGCGGCATAACAAACGGCGCGACCGCGACTACCTTCAATCCCGACGGCGTATGCACCCGCGCTCAGGTCGTCACCTTCCTCTGGCGGCTTGCCGGTAAGCCTCAGCCCTCCGGCAGCGTCAGCGGCTTTGCCGATGTAAAAAGCGGCGCTTACTACACCGAGGCCGTGCTCTGGGCAGCCGAAAAGGGCATAACCACCGGCGTTGACGATACGCATTTTGCGCCCGACCAGACAGTCACACGCGCACAGTTCGTCGTGTTCCTCTGGCGCTATCTCGACAGGCCGGTATGCGGCGGCTTCAACCCTTTCAACGATGTGCCCTCGAACTACTTTGCATACTCGGCAATACTCTGGGCATACGAAAACGGCATCACAAGCGGCACCACCGCCACCGCCTTCAGCCCCGCCGGAAACGCGACCCGCGCTCAGGTCGTCACCTTCCTGTACCGCATGAACGCGCTGGATAAATAAATCGAATTGTCATAAAGACCGCCGCAGGGCGGTCT
>CAVDFD010000217.1:0-2683 GCA_963608145.1 Bacteroidaceae bacterium
AAAGGGCGACTATCTCATGGGCGGCAGCAATCACAATAACCACGGTATGTACATCGTATTCCCCAAGGAGAGCGAGTTCCCCAATATGCCCGTCGCCGGCCCTGACCGCCGCTTCGTCGCAATGCCCGCCTATCTCGGCGGCAGATTCGATATCTGCGGCCAGAAGTGGTACGGCTCGAACGCAGCAAACAAGAAAAAGGGTCTGCCCCGCAGTGTCCTGATGGTCACGCTCAATAACAAGGACACCGGCGAACCCCTCGCTTACATGAGCGCAAACCTCCTGAGCGCGGCCCGTACCGGCGCTGTTCCCGGCGTTGCCACGCGCTACCTCGCCCGCAAGGATGCAGAGGTCCTGCTGTGCATCGGCTGCGGCGCTATTGGCACCTCCTGCCTCGATAACGTCATCACTCAGATGCCCAAGGTCAAAAAGGTCATCTGCAACAACCACTCTCTCGCTCCGGCTGAGAAGCTGGCAGCGCATGTCCGCGAGGCCTACGGCGTTGAGGCCGTCGTCGAGCAGGACCTTGAAGCGGCAGTGCGTCAGGCGGATGTCATCTCCGTCGCGGCATCCCGCACCGCTTTCCTGAACATCAAGGGCGAGTGGGTAAAGCCCGGCTGCACCATCCTCGCCTCCGGCCCTGTGCACTTCGACCAGGAAGAGGGTGGCGAGTACGAGAAAAACGGCGGACTGTGGACCAAGATGAAGGTCGTTTACGACCACATCGGCCTGCACCACGCATACGTTGAGGACGCTATCGCCACCGGCGATAAGGAAGAGTACTATGCAGGCGTTATCGGCGGCCCCGTGTACCACCTCATCGACCTCGGCATGAAGGAGCAGCTCGATGATTCTCTGGCTATCGGCAAGATCATCATGGGCCAGCAGCAGGGACGCACGAGCGACGACGACATCATTTGCTTCATCGCCTGCGGCATGAGCGTTTTTGACCTCGGCCTCGGCTATGATCTGTACCAGACCGCACTTGAAAAGGGCATCGGCACCAAGCTCCTGCTCTGGGAAAATCCCGCACAGTGCGAATAAATGTTATCTCCTTTTTAATTTAGCTTTCGGCAAAAAACTCTCGGCAATACCTTTCGTATTACCGAGAGTTTTTGCGCTGTATTGTCCGGCTTTATATTCCCAGATAAAATCCCGTACTCAGGATTTCCTCTGTTCGGGAGAGCACCTCGTGAGCCTCATTGTAGTTTCTCAGCGCAAGCTCCGCGACGAGATAGTTTGTCAGGCACATGGGCGCTGTCAGCGAGTTCTTGCACGAAACGCTTTTTATCGAGCAGTTAAAGCACACGTCGCCGTATGCCTTGACGGGCAGATCGTTATTGGACGTGAACAGCACGATCTTCACGCCGTGGCTGCGCATCCACGCAAGAATGTTGACACCGACGCGGGAATAGCGCGGAAAGATATATGCTATGCAAACGTCGCCCTCCTGCGCACTGACGATCTCCTCGGGGTAAATGAGCCCCGTGGTCTGGATAAAATGCACATTGTGCTTGATCTCGCCCAGACGTGATACCATATAGTGCGCCAGCGAAAAGCTGCTGCGCATACCGAGAACGTAGATGTTGTTGGCTCCGCTTATGAGCTCGATCGCCTTCTCAAGCTCGTCCGCGCACAGACCGGAGAGCGTGAGCTGGATGTTCTTTATGTCCGTCGAGAAAGCCTCCTTGAGCAGATCGTTGCCGGATGATACCGCCGCACGCTCAAGCCGGTCAGGCAGCGAGCCCTTGGTCTGTATCTCCTTTTTGATGCTGTCCTGCATCTCTGAATAGCCGGAGTAGTCGAGGGCGCGCGCAAAGCGGATCACCGTGGTCGTGCTCACGCCGATCTTCTCTGCCAACTCCTCAAGGGTGGAAAATGCGATATCCTCATAGCTCTCGTCAACGTAATTTGCGACCAGCTTCTGTGAATGCGTCAGCTTATTATAAACCGCGCTGACCTTAGAGGTGAAGAGCATAATAAAATTGTCCTCCCCAAATGTTTTAAATAATACTTTCCAATTCTTATTTTATAATATCTTTCTCATTATTGCAAGCGGTGATTTGACGGGGCGCTTCTGTAATGGTATAATCATGAAAAGATCAGATCACGGAGGTCAGAATATGCCGCTTCCAAGCTATCCGCACCAGAACGGCGGAGCACCTACGAAAAACGATATACTCGAGACCATGCAGCACTGGATAACGGTAATGCAGCTCAAGCCCGGCGAGAAGATATCCGACACCGAGATCGCCGAGTATTTCAATGTCAGCCGCACGCCCGTGCGCGAGGTGCTGAAAATGCTTGAGCAGCAGAAGCTCATTTTCACATATCCGGGTCGTGCGACGGTAGTCGCCGACCTTGCGCTGGACGATATAGAGAGCTATTATCTGCCGATGCAGACGCTGCAATGTCTTGCCGTGAGCCTTGCCGTGGAGAAGGCGACAGGTGCAGATATCGAAGAGCTTGAGGCGCTCAACGAACGCTTCGGCAAAATGCTTGAGGACGGCAGCGACACCGAGAGCATACTCATGGGCGACAAGAATTTTCATGAGAAGATCCTCGAAATTGCCGGAAATGAGTATATAGAGGAGTTCTGCTCGGCGCTGTGGGTGCACATAGCGCGGCTGGACTATCTGTTCTTCCGCGACAACACCATGGGTACGTCATACGGCGATCACAGGC
>CAVDFD010000218.1:0-2681 GCA_963608145.1 Bacteroidaceae bacterium
CCGAAAAGACGGTATTGCGTATGTGTTATTTTATAGGTGAAAAATGCGTCGGCTGCGGCGGCTGCCATTCAAGGTGCCCAGTCAACTGCATCGACGCAGGCAGAAAGCCAATGCTCATCGACCAAAGCCGCTGCACCGGCTGCGGAGCCTGCTATCTTGCCTGCCCGCTGCGTGCCGTAGAAAAACGCCGAAGTCCCAAAATGTAATTTACTGCACCATGTGCAGACAAAATAAAATTTTAGGAGGAATAATAATGTATTACAGCAGCGGTAACTATGAGGCATTTGCCACGCCGAAGAAGCCGGAAGGCATTGAAAAGAAATCAGCTTACATAGTCGGCACCGGCCTTGCGGGTCTTGCGGCGGCCTGCTTCCTTATCCGTGACGCACAGATGCCCGGCGATCACATCACCCTTTTCGAGCACCTGCCCCTTGCCGGCGGCTCCTGCGACGGCATTTATGACGCAACCAAGGGCTTTATCATGCGCGGCGGACGTGAGATGGATAACCACTTCGAGTGCATGTGGGATCTGTTCAAATCCATTCCCTCTATCGTAAATCCAGGGGAGACGATTTTCTCCGAATACTATCATCTGAACAAGGAGGACCCGAACTTCTCCCTGTGCCGCGTCACCGAAAAACAGGGTCAGGATGCGCACACCGACAGGAAGTACGGCCTTACCCCCGGCGCTGCGACCCAGCTTCTGAAGCTGTTCATGGCCACCAACAAGTCCCTTGAGGATAAGAAGATCGACGACGTGTTCGACGATGAGTTCTATCAGACCAACTTCTGGACCTACTGGCAGACCATGTTCGCATTTGAAAAATGGCACTCCGCGCTTGAGATGAAGCTGTACCTGCAGCGCTACATCCACCATATCGACGGCCTGCCCGATCTGAGCGCACTGCGCTTTACGCGCTACAACCAGTATGAGTCCATGATCCTGCCCATGTGCAAGTACATCACCGACCACGGCGGCAAGATCCTTTACGATACGACCGTCACCAATATCGTCTGCGACTGCACTCCCGAGAAGAAGGTCGCAAAGAAAATAGAATACACTCAGGGCGGCGCAGAGAAGGTCATCGACCTCACCGAGGACGATCTCGTCATCTGCACAAACGGCTGTCAGGGCGACGCTTCGGCATACGGCGATCAGACCCATGCTCCCGTCCTGAATATCAAAAACGGCGAAGGCCCGTCGATAGAGATGTGGAAGAAGATCGCAGCTCAGGATCCGGCATTTGGCCGCCCCGAGAAGTTCTTTGCCGGCATCAAGGAGACCTCCTGGGAATCCTGGACAGTCGATACCGCAAACAAGCAGATCCTCGACGCTATCCAGAAGATATGCAAGCGCGACCCGCTCTCCGGCAAGGTAGTCACCGGCGGCATCGTGACCTGCCGCGACTCCAGCTGGCTCGTGAGCTGGACGATAAACCGTCAGGGTCAGTTCCAGGAGCAGCCCGCCGATCACTGCCTTGTCTGGGTCTACGGCCTCAACTGCTGGGATGATGAGGGCGACTTTATCAAAAAGCCCATGTACCAGTGCACCGGCATCGAGCTTGCAGCCGAGTGGCTGTATCACATCGGCATCCCCGAGGATCAGATCATGGAGCTTGCCGAAAAAGAGTGCAACACCACTCCCTGCATGATGCCCTACGTCACCACCTTCTTCATGCCCAGAGCGGAGGGAGACCGCCCCAAGGTCGTTCCCGACGGCTCCGTAAACCTCGCGTTCGTCGGCCAGTTTGCCGATACCCCGCGTGATACGGTGTTCACTACCGAGTATTCTATCCGCACCGGCATGGAAGCGGTCTACACGCTGTGCAATGTCGATCGCGGTGTTCCCGAGGTCTGGGGCTCGGTATACGATGTGCGTGACCTGCTGTACGCCACGAGCAAGCTGCTTGACGGCAAGAAGCCGGCAGAGTTTCTGCTCCCGTCGATCATGCCGCTGCTCGGCCTGCTCAAGGAGCCTCTGACCAACAACGTTGTTGTCGATCTGCTCAAAAAGTACGGTATAGTATAAGCAATAAGTCAGTGTTGCCCCCAGCTTGCTGCGGCGGGCGGATGAATGCTTCAGCATCCGCCCGCAGGCGAAGCGGAGGTTCAGGGTGCGGCTCTCCCACGCCGCACCCGTTTTTTATATGTACAAGGAAAATCGGGGCAGTCATTTGACTGCCCCGAAAGTTTTTTGCTTATTTGGTTTTTACATAACAGTTCATCGGATGAACCATGTACTCGTTGTACGGGAACTGATCGGTGGTGACGTAGCCTGCCGGTGCGTCGATGAGCTGCGGGATGCGGTTTACGAGCGTTGCGCAGGTGAGCTCGACCGTTGCTGGCTGATTGACGATGCAGGTCGTTTCCGGCTCACCGTAGAGAGTCCAGACGTTTTTGTCGGTCTCTTCGGGATTATAGATCTTTCCGACGCACTCGGTGACGAGGGTGATGCCCTCCTCGGTCTCGGTGGTTACGATGGCGCGCATGCCGGTAGCGTCGCCCGCCTTGACGACCATGCCCAGCGTTTCGGACTTGAGATCCTCCTTATCGACGCAGGGAATGCACTTCTGCGTCTGCGAGGTGATGTGCAGACCCATTTTGCTGCACAGCCAGCCGTTCTGGTTCCACATATACGAGGGGACATATTTGCCGCTCTCGACGAGCTCCTTCATTTCGTC
>CAVDFD010000219.1:0-2662 GCA_963608145.1 Bacteroidaceae bacterium
ATTCTATCAGAATTACGGTGGACTTCGTGGTGGACCCGAAGGGATTCGAACCCTCGACCTCTCGGATGCGAACCGAACGCGCTCCCAGCTGCGCTACGGGCCCAAATGCTATCAGCTTTAGTATTATAACACACTTTTCAGAAAAGTAAAGAAAATATTTGTTGATTATATCGCAAATTTGAGTTATAATACTTTCGCGGCTTTTGACAAGGCTGCACTAGTTGGGGAGCCAGCGGTGCCCTGTAACCTGCAATCCGCTACAGCAGGAATGAATTCCCAACATAGGATCTGTCATGTGTCGTCTGACTCCGGTAAGCAGCGTTGACGAGCCGGTCTCGCGCAACGGAAACCCGTGAACCATGTCAGGCGGGGAACCGAGCAGCATTAAGCGGTGTCTTTCGTGTGCCGCGAGGGTGCCGGTTCTGAGCCGGCTGCCGGCGTAACGGGCATATGTCAGTTTTCAAAGTTGGGTGTGCAGTCTTGTCAAGAGCCGCATTATATTCATTATGGGATAACTATCATGTATCAGGCTTTATATCGAAAATGGCGGCCCAAGACCTTTGATGAGGTCGTAGGGCAAAAGCACATTACCGAAACGCTTAAAAATCAGATATCCACGGGCAGATGCTCGCACGCCTACCTTTTCATCGGTACACGCGGCACGGGCAAGACCACCTGCGCGAAGATCCTTGCCAAGGCGCTCAACTGTGAGCATCCGGAAAACGGCAACCCCTGCGGCAAATGCCCTGCCTGCCTCGGCATCGAGGACGGCAGCATCATGGACGTTGTCGAGATAGACGCTGCGTCCAATAACGGCGTGGACAACGTCCGCCAGCTGCGCGAGGAGGCGGTGTTCTCGCCCGTGTCGGTAAAAAAGCGCGTGTACATCATCGACGAGGTGCATATGCTCTCGACCGCGGCGTTCAACGCGCTGCTTAAAATACTCGAGGAGCCGCCGGAGCATCTGGTGTTCATCCTCGCAACGACGGAGCTCAACAAGGTGCCGGCGACGATACTCTCACGCTGCCAGCGGCACAGCTTCAAGCGTCTCGACGCGCAGCTTATAGCCGGACATCTCGAGCACGTTGCGCAGTGCGAGGGCTTAAAGCTCGAACGCAGCGCCGCCGAGCTCATCGCGGGGCTTGCCGAGGGCGGCATGCGCGATGCGCTGTCGCTGCTTGACCAGTGCTCGGGCGAGAGCGATATCGACACCGATGCCGTGTACTCGGCGATGGGCTTGACCGGCAACAGGCGCACGGCGCAGCTGCTCGACTACGCGGTCAGGAGGAACACCGACGAGGCGCTGAAGCTCTTTGACAGCCTCTGGCGCGACGGCAAGGATCCCGCGACGCTGCTGTATGAGCTCAACACGCTCCTGCGCGACTGCCTCATGCTGGCGGTAGCGCCAAAGGCAGGGGCGGATCTCATATCGGGCCGCTTCAGCCGCGATATACTGAATGTCTTCTGCAAAAAGCTCACGAAGGCGGAGCTGATAAGCCGTATCAATATGGTCTCGGACTATCTGCTGAAAATACGCGACTCGAAAAGCGCGAAGCTCACCGCGGAGCTGTGCATAATATCCCTGTGCGATCCGCGCCTCAGCGAGGGGCTTGACGAGCTCCGTGCGAGGGTATCGCGCATCGAGGAGGATATGAAGCACGCGCCCGTCCGTCAGGCAGCGCCGACAGCGGAGACTGACGACGAGGACGAGGAGGAGTTTCACTCCACGCTTGACGAAGCGCCCTTTGAGCTCGATGAGCCGCCGGAGAAGCGCCCGAGCTATGAGCCCGATCCGTCCGACGAGCTTGACCCGTCGGAGTTTGCCGAGTATCAGCCCGAGGACGACCTGCTGGACAAGGCATCTCCCGTCGAGCTGAACCCCGACGCTCCGGCAAGCGCCGCCGATGCTCCGCAGGATAACGAAGCATTGTGGACGGCGATAGTCGAGAAGGCCGAGGATACGCTGCCTCGCGGCGTGATCCCGATCCTTTCAAACCCCGTGCAGACGCGCTGCACAGTGAGCTACGACACGCTTGCACTCGAGGTCGTGCCCGGATTTTTCTTTAACGCCGTGAACAATCAGGCGGTGCTCATGCGCCTGCGCGAGGCGGCAGCCGCCGTCACGGGACGCAGCCTGAAGCTCACGATAGCCGAGCTGCACGAGGATAACAGCAAGCCCAGAAGAGACGTTGAAGAGCTGAGAAAATTCAAGGAAACTCGTTTCGTATAATTTCATATAACAAATTAGGAGGAATTTTAATATGGCAAAAGGCGGATTTCGCGGCGCTATGGGCGGCGGAAACATGATGAAGCAGGCTCAGAAGATGCAGGAAGAGTTCATGAAAATGCAGCAGGAGCTCGAGAACAGGGAGTTTGTCTCCACTGTCGGCGGCGGCGCTGTCAAGGCAACGATGATCGGCACCCGCGCACTCAAGAGCATAGAGATAGACCCCTCGGCTGTCGATCCCGATGATGTCGAGATGCTTCAGGACATGATCGTCGCTGCGGTCAACGAGGCGATCACCCAGAGCGAGAACGCGACCAACGAGGCAATGAGCAAGCTCACTCCCATGGGCTTTCCTTTTTAGAGGCGCATTTTTAGAGGCGCATTGAGGCATCTACGGATACGCATATTGCAGGTGCACGGTGTCGAAACAATGGA
>CAVDFD010000220.1:0-2630 GCA_963608145.1 Bacteroidaceae bacterium
CGCAGTATTTGAAATGCTGAAAAAACACATCACAATCTCACGGGAAGCGAAACGTTCTTGTTTATGCCAATGTTTCGTTACCGTGCACATGCAATAAATGTATAGGAGAAGCGCTGATGCGCTATTAAAAAAATGGCTAGTAAGAATAAGGATTACAAACCTGAGGACATTGCATTTCCCGAGCAGCACATAGTCAGATCAGAGCTGGTCGGCGAGATGAAGACAAGCTATATAGAGTACGCGATGAGCGTTATCATAGGCCGTGCGCTGCCCGATGTGCGCGACGGTCTCAAGCCCGTGCACCGCAGGATACTCTACGCGATGTACGAGGACAACCTCACGCACGACAAGGCCTTCCGCAAGTGCGCGACGGCTGTCGGCGACGTGCTGGGCAGATACCATCCGCACGGCGACGCATCGGTCTACGATGCGCTGGTGCGTCTGGCGCAGGACTTCTCGATGCGCTACCCGCTCATCGAGGGTCACGGCAACTTCGGCTCGGTTGACGGCGACCCCCCCGCGGCCTACCGTTACACCGAGGCGCGCATGGCGCGTATGTCCGACGAGATGCTGCGCGATATCGAGAAGGACACGGTCGATTGGGACCCGAACTTCGACGAGACGCGCAAGGAGCCGCGTGTGCTGCCGTCAAGATTCCCGAACCTGCTGGTAAACGGCTCGTCGGGCATCGCCGTTGGCATGGCGACGAATATCCCGCCGCACAACCTCACCGAGGTCATAAACGCCTGCGTCTGCGTGCTGGACAATCCTGAGGCCACGATGAACGAGCTTTTGCAGCACATAACCGGCCCCGACTTCCCGACCAAGGGCATCATCATGGGGCGCAGCGGTATCCGTCAGGCCTACATGACAGGCCGCGGCAAGGTCATCATGCGCTCGCGCACGGAGTTTGAGGAGTTCGGCAAGGACAGGACGAGGATCATCGTCACCGAGCTGCCGTATCAGGTCAACAAGCGCCAGCTCATTGCGACGATCGCCGAGCAGGTGCGCGAAAAGCGTCTGGACGGCATATCCGACCTGCGCGACGAGACCGACCGCAACGGCATGCGCATCGTCATCGAGCTCAAGCGCGACGCAAACCCGCAGGTCGTACTCAACCGCCTGCTGACCCAGACCCAGATGCAGACGAGCTTTTCGATAAACATGCTGGCGCTGGTAAACAACCAGACCCAGCCGAAGATACTCAATCTGCGCCATATCATCGACGAGTACCTCAGCTTCCAGGAGGAGCTCATCGTGCGCAGGACGAAATACGACCTCAGAAAGGCCGAGGAGCGCGCCCACCTGCTGGAGGGTCTGCTCATCGCGCAGGACAACATCGACGAGGTCATCCATATCATCCGCAACAGCTACGACAACGCAAAGCAGAACCTCATGGAGCGCTTCGGCCTGTCGGACGTGCAGGCGCAGGCGATACTGGATATGCGCCTGAAGTCGCTTCAGGGTCTCGACCGCGAGAAGCTGGAGAACGAGTACCGCGAGCTCGAGGAGCGCATTGCCTACTACAAGGAGCTGCTGGCAGACCCCGAGAAGATCAAGGGTGTGCTCAAAACCGAGCTTCTGGAGATCCGCGACAGATACGGCGACGAGCGCAAGACCGAGATACAGGACGTTGAGGACGAGATCGACATCGAGGATCTCATCGAGGAGGAGGACTGCGTCTACACCCTCACCCACAACGGCTATATAAAGCGCCTGCCCACTGCCGAGTACCGCGCTCAGGGTCGCGGCGGCAAGGGCGTAAAGGCCATGGCGACACGCGAGGAGGACTATGTCGAAACGGTGTTCACCGCCTCCACGCACGACAGCATCCTGTTCTTCACGAACCTCGGCAAGGTCTATGTCCGCAAGGGCTACCGCATACCCGAGGCCGGAAGAGCCGCCCGAGGCCAGAATATAATTAATATCATCCCCACCGACCCCGGCGAAAAGGTCAGCGCAATGATAGCGGGCAGGGGTATAACCGAGGATAACTACCTCGTGTTCGTCACACGCGACGGCACGGTCAAGCGCACCGCGCAGTCGGCGTTCAAGAACATCCGCTCCAACGGTATCCGCGCCCTGTCGCTGGATGAGGGCGACGAGCTCATCACCGTTTTGCAGACCTCCGGCGAGGACAAGATACTGCTTGCAACGCACGACGGCATGGCCATCTGCTTTAACGAGACCGACGCACGCGCAATGGGACGCGACGCGGTCGGCGTGCGCGGCATACGTCTGCGCGAGGGCGACTTCGTCGTCGGCGCGGGCATCGCAGCCGAGGGCTCGGCGATACTGTCGATCACCGAAAACGGCTACGGCAAGCGCACCGATGTCGGCGAGTACAGCGTCCAGAACCGCGGCGGCATGGGACTTAAAAACTACAACGTCACCGATAAGACCGGCCCCATCGCGGACGTGGTCATCGTCAGCGGCGACGAGGATCTGCTGGTCATCTCCGACGACGGCACGATCATCCGCATGGATGTCGGCAGCATAAGCCTTCTCTCGCGCAGCACTCAGGGCGTGCGCGTCATGCGCCTGTCAGGCGACGCGAAGGTCATATCCATCGCCCCCACCGATAAGGAAGAAGCATTTTTAGAGGCGGATTGAGGCTGTGCCTATACGCA
>CAVDFD010000221.1:0-2616 GCA_963608145.1 Bacteroidaceae bacterium
CGACGAGGATCTTTTCCACTCTCAGTCCGTCCATTTCGAGGACTGTGATGTGCAGGTTCTCATAATCGAAGCTGTCGCCGACCGAGGGGAAGGAGCCGAACATTTCTATCGTCCAGCCGCCGACGGTCTCGCTTTCGGCGTTGAAGTCGCGCTCGCGTATGCCGACGAGGTCGAGGAAATCGGATATGCTCATATCGCCGTCGAGCTCAAGCTCGCCGCCGGAGCGTTCGAAGATCTCTTCCTTTATCTCGTCGGTATCGTCCCATATCTCGCCGACGAGCTGCTCGAGCACATCCTCCATCGAGAGGATGCCGAGCGTACCGCCGTATTCGTCGGTGACGATGGCAAGATGCTGCTTTGCCTTGCGAAGCTCCGTGAGCACCGCAGGCAGCTTCATGGTCTTGTAGACATAGCACGGCGGCATGATGAGGCTGCGGATATCCGGCTCCTCATCACCGGCCAGAGCCTTGAGGAAGTGGTTGAGATACAGAACGCCGATCACGTTATCTACGCTGCCCTCGTACACGGGTATGCGCGAGTACGGCGCGTTTTCGATGACGTTCAGCTGCTCGTCCGCGTCCTCGTCAATATCCAGTGCAACAACATCGACGCGGGCGGTCATGACCTCGGAGGCCATTATATCCGAGAAATCTATTGCTGCCTGAACGAGCTCGGAGCGTTCCTCGTCAAGGACATCCTCGTCCTCGGCGGTCTCGATGATCGAGGAGAGCTCCTCAACGGCGGCCTCCTCGTCGGTATCCTCCTTTTCGCCCTTGAGCCCCAGCGTCAGCAGCTTTATGAGGCCGACCACGAGGCGTATCAGCGGCATGAATATTATCGTCAGGCCGCGCACGAAGTAGGCGTAGGTCAGCGCCAGACGGTTCGCGCTGCCCTTGGCGACGATCTTGGGCACTGTCTCGCCGAAGATGATGACCAGCACGGTTATAACAAGCGTGGACACCCATGCATAGCTGTCGTCGCCGTTGCACAGCTCCAGCACCAGCAGCGAGCCGAGCGAGGAGTTTGCGATGTTGGCAAGGTTGTTTCCGATGAGTATCGCCGAGAGCGAGTCATCGAAGTTGTCTATGATCTTCACGGCAACTCCGGCGCGCTTCGAGCCGTCGTCGCGTGCGTTTTCAAGCCTCAGGCGGTTGCATGAGGAATATGACATCTCGGCTGAGGAGAAGATGTGCGAGAAGATGATGCAGATAAGTATTCCGACTGCATATGTCCAGATCATTTCTCCTCACCTCCCTTATCGGTGAGGCGTACCTTCAGCCGCAGTATTCGTTTATCGCGCATTTCCGACACGGTGACGGCGACGTTTTCGTATTCAAAGCTGTCTCCTACCGAGGGAATGAAGTCAAACTGCTCATAGGCCCACTCGCCCAGAAGCTTGTTTGTAAACTCGTCATCGTTGTCGTCGTCGAGCTCCAGAAGCTCGAAAACGTCGCTGACGGTCATCTCGGCGGTGCAGTCCCAGCCGCCGTCAGGCAGAGCTATGTAGGGCTCCTCGACGATATCGTCCTCGTCCCATATCTCGCCGACTAGCTCCTCGACGATATCCTCGACCGTGACTATGCCGAGCGTTCCGCCGTAGTTATCCGTGACCACGGCCATATTAAGCCGCTTCCTGCTCATAACCGGCAGCAGCCCGTCAATGTTCGTGCTGCCGTGGATAAAGTACGGCTCGTCAAGCAGCGCACGAACGTCCGTATCGCCGCCCTCGCGCAGGTATGTTTTGATAAATTTGCGTATCGACAGTATTCCGATGATGTTGTCGATGCTGCCCTCGTACACCGGCAGGCGGCTGTGCGTCTGGGCGCGGATCGTTTCGAGCATTTCGGCGGCGGAGTCCTCGATATCCAGAGCGACTATGTCCACACGCGAGGTCAGTATGCTCTCGACCGTCGTTTCGGCAAATTGCAGCGCGGAGCTTATGAGCTCGCCGCGCTCCTCGTCAAGGCTGCCCTCCTCGGTCATGTCCTCGATGATATCGTATATCTCGTCCTCTGTTACGGATATCTGGGGATCGGCCTTAGCAAGCTTTGCCGCAAAGTTTCCTATCGCCGTCAGCAGCGAGGCCAGCGGCCTGAGGATGGTCATGAAAAACCACAGCGATCCGGCAACTGTCAGGGACAGCCGCTCGCTGTATTTTTTCGCAATGCTCTTGGGCAGCATTTCACCAGCGAAGAACACGACCAGAGTCATCACAAAGGTGCTGATCGTGACCGCACCGCTCACGCCCGGGAACATTCTCGTCACGGCAAGCGTGGCTATGCTCGCCGCGGAAAGATGTACGATATTCGTGCATATCAGTATGCTCGTTATCGCAAGGTCAAAATTGTCGAGCACCTTCATTGCCCGCAGTGCCTTCGCCTCGCCGCGCTCGGCGCGGATCTTGATCCTGACTCGGGAGACCGAGGCAAATGAGGTCTCCGCGACCGCAAAGTACGCGGCGCACAGTATCAGTAAAATTACGATTATCAGTGACAATCGACTGGCATCGTCCATTTCGGATCTAACACTCTCCATTCGCAAGGCAGTTGCCTGTAAATTAAAAATCAGTATATCATAGCAGAAACTTGCAGTCAATATTTTTAGAGGCGCATTTGG
>CAVDFD010000222.1:0-2609 GCA_963608145.1 Bacteroidaceae bacterium
AAACCGGCTCTCCGAAGCCTCGGAGAGCCGGTTTTTACGTCTCAAATTATACCCTATCTCAGTGGTACGCTGCTTTTCAATACCGACAGGAAGTGCGTCAGCACGGGGTTTGAGTTTGAGCTCTGCCATGCGGCAATGATATCCTCGCGCTCATCCTCGCCGACGAGCGGCACGAACACAAGGTTATCCGCGTCATAGAGCTTGTCGGTAAAATAGTCGGGCAGTATGGAAATGCCCTCCTCGGCTGCGACCATCATGAGTATGCACTCCGCGTCGCAGGAGCGGAACAGAATGTTCGGCTTGTAGCCCGCTTCCTTGTACAGCTGCATGAAAAATGCGTCGCCGTAGGAATCGTTTGACGCGTCGGGCGACATATACAGTATGTTCTCACCCCGAAGCTCCGTTCGGCTGAGCCGTCTGCGTCCGGCCAGCGGATGCCCTGCGTACAGCGCAACGACGAGCTGTGCACTCTCGACATTCAGAAACTCTATGCCCTCCTGAGCCTTGAGATTGGTGCTGTCCCATGTGAATATAACGTCGTACTCCTGCTGCGTGAGCCCTGCCGCGAGAACGTCGGTCGAGCAGCGGTAAAAGCTTATGAGCGCGTTCTGATTTTGCAGATGGAAGCCGCGCATGAGCACCGACAGGTCGCTGCGCTCATAGCCGCGCACAAAGCCCACGCGCAGCGTACCGGTGAGGCCGGTGGATGCGTCGTGCACACGCTCGGCGGCGCGGCTCATGCTGTCGAGTATGCTCTTTGCCTCGTTCAGAAAGATCTTTCCCGCCGGTGTGAGCGATATCGGGCGCGTCGAGCGGTCAAACAGCGTACAGCCGAGAGCATCCTCCAGCAGCTGCATCTGCTGCGTAACGGCTGTCTGCGAGATGTAAAACTGCTCGGCGGCCTTGGTAAAGCTGCGGCTCTCCGCCGCAGCGACGAAGTATTTAAGCTGATTTCTGTTCATGATATCACCGTATGATAATTTTTTCTTATTTTATCATACAAAAACCGCCCTTGTAAACCGCTTTTTTAAGAGCTAAAATAAGCAGCGGTTTATAAAACAAAAACAGAGAGGGCATTTATATGAAGAGAGAATCATTCGGCTCCAGACTCGGCTTCCTGCTGGTCAGCGCAGGCTGCGCGATCGGCATCGGCAATGTCTGGCGCTTTCCGTACATAACGGGGCAGAACGGCGGCGGCTACTTCGTACTGTTTTACCTTGTCTGCCTTATCGTTATGGGCATACCCGTCATGACGATGGAGCTTGCCGTCGGCAGAGCGAGCCGCCAGAGTGCGATCCTCGGCTACAAGGCGCTTGAAAAGCCGGGCAGCAAATGGCATATCCACGGCTGGTTTGCGCTCATAGGCTGCTATCTGCTTATGATGTATTACACGACCGTCACCGGCTGGATGACAGCCTATTTCGGCAAGTTTATGACCGGCGTTTTCAGCTCCGGCATGTCGGCAGAGGCCAGCGGCTCGGTGTTCACAACGCTGCTTTCCTCACCAGGCGAGATGGCACTGTGGACGGAGCTCGTCGTTGTGGTCGGCTTTGTTGTGTGCAGCTTCGGCCTCAACAAGGGGCTTGAGCGCATATCCAAGGTCATGATGCTTGCGCTGCTGGTGCTGATAGTCGTGCTCGCGGTGCACAGCCTGACGCTTTCCGGCGCAAAGGAGGGCATGAAGTTCTATCTCATGCCGTCGGTCGAGTCCATCCGCAAAAACGGCCTTGGAAACCTCGTTACCGACGCGATGAATCAAGCCTTCTTCACCCTGAGCCTCGGTATTGCGGCAATGGAGATATTCGGCAGCTATATGAGCGATGAGCACACGCTCACCGGCGAGGCCGCACGCATCTGCGCGCTTGATACCTTTGTCGCTATCATGGCCGGCACGATCATTTTCCCCGCCTGCTTCTCCTTCGGCGTATCGCCCGAGCAGGGTCCGTCGCTTATCTTCGTCACGCTTCCGCAGGTGTTTGTCAATATGTCCGGAGGCCGCTTCTGGGGCACGCTGTTTTTCCTGTTCATGATATTTGCAAGCCTCTCGACCGTGCTTGCGGTGTTTGAGAACATAATTGCCATCTGCATGGATACCTTCGGCATAAGCCGCAAAAAGGCCGTTGCCGTAAACTTCGTGCTGCTGGCGCTGCTGAGCCTGCCCTGCGTGTTCGGCTATAATATCTGGAGCGATCTGCACCTTATCGGCGGACGCGACGTGCTCGACAGCGAGGACTTCATCGTCTCGAACCTGCTGCTGCCCATCGGTTCGCTTATCTACCTGCTGTTCTGTGTCAGCAAGTGGGGCTGGGGCTTTGACAAGTACATTGCCGAGGTCAATAAGGGCGAGGGCATCAAAATGTCGCCCAAGCTCAAGCCCTATTTCCAGTGGGTGCTCCCCATACTCATAATCATCATCCTCGTTCAGGGACTGATATAAGACTTAAAAGCCGCGTTCTGAAGCGCGGCTTTTCCGTGTCTTCCTCGTTGATTACCGCCGTTGCGTTCTCGATAACATCAGCCGCGATATCCTCCGCCATTTTAGAAACATCGGTATACCGCAGCTCAGGTTCGTTGAGAAGATACTTGCCCAGCTCCGTAAGCCCTTCGGT
>CAVDFD010000223.1:0-2586 GCA_963608145.1 Bacteroidaceae bacterium
AAACGCCGGTCGTCAGATCGGCGTTTTTTGCGCTTTAATGTACAATCGTGCGGCTATGGTACCCTGCTGCCTTGTGAAGAAGGACGATATTTGAATAAAGCGTTAATTAATAATTGACTTGAAGGGAGCTATGTGTTATTATCATGACAACATTTTCCCCGATTCATGTTATGCTAAGAGGCGCGGCGCTTATCAGTATGTTTTCGTAAGAGTGTGACAGCACGGAAAACAGAAAGGAAGCTCCGCCGAAGATGTCTGCTCCCTGTCAGGTCAGGCTTCTGGGGTGTGCCAGAACATGGTACGCACTGTCACGGTTGTGGAGAGCTTTGCATAAACAGATGTTTACCAAAGTTGCTGTTTCGGTCGTGCCGCATATACATGTGCGGCACGATTTTGTTATATCTACACTTGGACTTATGGAGGTAGTTGTATTATGTTTATCGGTACAGTATGGGCTATAGTCCCGCCGCTTGTGGCAATTATTCTTGCACTGATAACAAAAGAGGTTTACAGCTCGCTGTTTGCCGGATGCTTTCTGGCGGCGGTGTTCGTTGCGGTTTCGCTTATGCCCGAGGGACTCGGCCTGTGGCCGTCGGTCGGCAATGCGGCATGGGGAAGCTTTGAGAAGCTGTTCGGCTCTATGGTCGATAACATGGATCTCAATATCCTTATCTTTGATGCCCTGTTGGGCATGATCATCGTTCTGCTGGCAAAGTCCGGCGCGTCGAGAGCCTACGGCGCGTGGGCAAGCAGACGCATAAAGAGCAAAAGGGGAGCAATGCTCTCTACCACGGCTCTGGGCATCCTGATCTTTGTTGACGACTATTTCAACTGCCTGACCGTAGGCAATATCATGCGTCCGATCACCGACAAATACAAGGTCTCCCGCGCAAAGCTTGCTTATATCATCGATGCAACGGCAGCGCCCGTGTGCATTCTTGCGCCGGTGTCGAGCTGGGCGGCTGCCGTCAGCAGCTACATTCCCGAGGGCTATGACATAAACGGCTTCCAGATGTTCTGCGCAGCCATCCCCTTTAACTTCTATGCCATCCTGACCCTCATCATGGTCGTATTCACAAGCATTTTCCTCATCGACTTCGGCAAGATGCGCCGCCATGAGCTCAATGCCGCCAAGGGCGACCTGTTCACCTCCGGCGAGGAGGAGTTCAGGGACATGGAGCAGTCCGAGCAGGAGGGCAGCAGCAGAGGCCGCGTATCCGACCTTATTATCCCGATCATCGTGCTCATCGCAACCGCAGTCTTTGCAATGATCCTCACCGGCTACCATAACGGTGCGGAAAACCTGGTCGATGCCTTCGCAAACTGCTCGGCAAGTCTGGCGCTGGTGTTTGCTACGTTCATGACCGTTATCGTCATGGCGATACTGTACATCCCCCGCAAGATCGTCGGTGCCCGCGAGTTCATGAACTGCCTGGTCGAGGGCTTCAAGGTCATGATCCCCGCCATCACCGTTCTTATCTTTGCGTGGACGCTCAAGGGTCTTGTCGATCAGCTCGATATCGGCTCCTTCGTACAGGGTCTTTTCCAGAACAGCACGGCACTGAGCGTGTTCCTGCCCGTCGCGGTATTCCTCGTTGCCTGCCTGCTGGGCTTCTCCACCGGCACCTCCTGGGGCACCATGGGCATTCTTATTCCGATCGTTGTCCCCATGTGCGCAAGCGTGCCCGATGTCATGACCATCTGCATCTCCGCAACCATGGCAGGCGCTGTCTGCGGCGACCACATTTCTCCCATTTCCGATACCACCATCATGTCCTCTGCCGGAGCGCAGTGCAATCACATCAACCACGTTGAAACTCAGATGCAGTATGCCATTCCCGTCATCATTGTGTCTGCCGTGAGCTTCATCATTGCAGGTGCCGTAAAGCAGTGGTACATTGCTCTGCCCATCTCCATCGTACTGATGCTGGCAGTTATCATGGTGCTTTACAAGGTTTCGAACAGCAAGAAGGCCGAAGACGCAGCGTAAGCAATGAAAAAGCTCGATGTACCCTATATCGACCAGACGGGCGGCGGAGCCTTCACCGGCTGCGAAAGTGTGACGGCGGTCATGCTCCTTCAGTACCTCGGCTGCGATATATCCATTTACGATTTTATCGACAACTATCTCGAGAAAGAGCCCTTCACCGAGCGTGACGGCGTTTTATACGGCCCCAGCCCCTACGAAAAGTTCGTCGGCGACCCCTATGACAGGGAGGCCATGGGCTGCTATGCGCCGGTCATTCAAAAGGCAATGCAGCGCGTGCTTGGAGACGGGTACCGTGTGCTCGACGAGACGGGAAGCGATATCGAATATCTGCTGCGAAGCTATATCGACAGGGATATGCCGGTCGCACTCTGGGCGACTATTGACCTCAGAGACATAATAGTCGGCCCGTGCTGGACGCTCAGGGATACCGGCGAGCGCTTCACATGGCTGTCAAACGAGCACTGTATGCTCCTTGTCGGCTATGACGATGAACACTATATATTCAACGACCCATGGAACAACAACGGGATCGTTGCCTATGACAGGGCGACTGTCGAGGATCGCTACATAAAGCAGCACAAGCAGGCTGTCGCCGT
>CAVDFD010000224.1:0-2580 GCA_963608145.1 Bacteroidaceae bacterium
ACCCGCTCGTATATCGCCGCCACGCCGAACGAGGCCGCCTTGACAGAGCTCTTTGCCGGATCGGGATATTGATAGAGCACCTTATCTACAATTGGGTCAAACGGGTGCTTATACTCAAGAGGTCCTAATGTCGCTTTAAAATATCCATTTATGCTGAATTTTACTTCCGAAGACTTTAAGCTAGTGCCTTGATAGTTAAAGATACCGTTTATTTTACCTGTAAAGCCTCCTCCCAAAGTAACAGCTTTTTTAACACCAACACCGGCACCTATATCAAGAGCCAGCTCACCGTCTATCGTGCCGCTCGGCGCAAACTTCTTAGCCGCCTCACTCATCAGCAGATTCAGCTGAGCCTGTACTTCTGCCGAAAACTTGGCTTCTATATAGCATGGCACTCCGTAAACAGCAAAAGGATAATTGCCTTTTACATCCACGTTCGTCGATATAACCATGCCGCCATCCAAGAAATGCATAGTGCCGTCATCGTCATACCAGCCCTCGGCAAAGCCCATGACCGAAAAGCCTGCTTCAACGCCCCACGAGCCGCCAAGCTTTGCAAGCTTGTTCCCCTGTTTTTTTGCAGCGGCAACCGCTTCCTTATATTTCTGTTTTTCGTCCTTAGCGGTCTTGAGGCTATCCTTTAATTTTTTTGCGCTCTCGGCAAAGCTTTTTATTTCCTTTTTGTATACACTATTCCCGTCTTTATCCTTTTTGTGGCTTGTTTTTTCATCCAGTTGAATGCCAATAGCCACATACCATTTTCCGTCTTCAACGACCGCTTTGATTGGTATTTTGTCGTAAAGATCAACACTCAGCTTATCCCCTCCTACCCCCGGAATACTGTCCGGAAGCGTGAAGCTTACCTTATCACCGCAGGCTATTTCTGCACCATCAATAATATCGGTAACAGCCGACCCCGATTTGATTTTCAGCTTCATTTTAGTCGCAAGTCCGTCAGCGTTTATCGCCGCGACGTAGATATCCTTTGAGAGGTCAAACTTATCGCTCCATACGAAGCTTGCGCCGGAGCTTATATCAACGCTCTTATCCCCCTGATATATGACGACGCTCTTTGCGCTGCTGCTTCCCCAGTCTACCTCCGCCTCGACCTTGTGCGCTTCTGTCTGGACGAGCGGCAGCGACCTTTCCGTGTTCATAATGTCGTAGACATCGTCCATCCACACAGCCGAGATAACGGGATATTCCGATACCTTTTGCAGATACACATTGTGCGATACCTTCAATCTCGCAAGCGATAAGGTTCTGGATACATAGCCTTCCTTTGAAAAGGTGAGCGCATTACTTACATTTTTCAGGGTACAGCCGCCGTTTTTGTCCGTGGTTTCCGTCGCCGTTCCGTCCGATACCTCCACTCCGCTCAATGTCGTGTATCTTTTCTCTTCCACTGTGCGGCCTGCTATTTTTTCAATTTCGCCTTCTATCCACTCTCCTATTATGACTTTTACATCTGCAAGTTCGTCTATTTTGCCATCATATCCGTTGCCGTATACCGTCAGGTTGAGGTCTATCGGGTCTGTATCATATATATTGGAAGACCCTGTGCTGTTATAGTGTATTGTCGCCGATGTCAGTTGGCTATTATAATTGCCCATCAATATTGCTTTCCACTGTGTTTCGCTGCCGGAATAATATACGTCTGTAAGCCTCGTGCAGCCGGAGAATGCACGTCCGCCGATGCTCGTCACGCTGTTTGGGATATCAATGCTCGTAAGGCCAGTGCAGCCGTAGAATGCATCATCGCCGATGCTCGTCACACTGTCAGGGATTGTGACACTCGTAAGACTCGTGCAGTATCCGAATGCAGAGCTACCAATGCTCGTCACACTGTTCGGGATATCGATGCTCGTAAGGCTCGTGCAGTACCAGAATATCTGGCAGCCGATGCTCGTCACACTGTTTGGGATCGTGACGCTGTTAAGTTTCGTGCAGGCCTGGAATGCAGAGTTGCCAATGCTCGTCACACTGTTCGGGATATTGATGCTCGTAAGGCTTTCGCAGCCGAAGAATGCACCCCAACCGATGCTCGTCACGCTGTTCGGGATATCGACGCTTGTAAGTCCCGTGCAGATTGCAAATGCAGACGCGCCAATTCTCGTCACACTGCTTGGGATCGTGATGCTCGTAAGTCCCATGCAGTTGTCGAATGCATAGCCTCCGATGCTCGTCACACTGTCAGGTATAATGATACTCGTAAGGCTCGTGCAGTATTCGAATGCATAGCTGCCTATACTCGTCACGGCAACTCCATTGATTGTCGATGGAATCGTCGCACTTGTAACCGAAGTGTCGCAGTCGGTTATTGCCCCAGTGGATGTGTCAAAGTATATATTGCCGCCGGTCACGGCATATGTAACGACAGTGCTGCTCGCGCTTAAAACCGCAGCACCCTGCGGCGCTGCGGCAGTATTCTCATTACTTGCAGTCAAGGTCTGCGGCGCGCTCTCTCCGGCTGCGGCGCTCGCCTGCTCCGCTGTCTGCTGCCGCGCATCCGACACCGCGTACGTCGGTATCAGCGTCACGATCATCACGATCGCCAGAACTATGCTCAGTATTCGTTTC
>CAVDFD010000225.1:0-2566 GCA_963608145.1 Bacteroidaceae bacterium
TCGTAGACGATGCGGTTTATGCCCTTGACCTCGTTTACGATGCGCACGGAGACCTTATCGAGCACGTCGTAGGGGATGCGTGCCCAATCCGCTGTCATGAAGTCGGTCGTCGTGACCGAGCGCAGCGCGAGGGTATAGTCATAGGTTCTGCCGTCACCCATTACGCCGACCGAGCGCATGCTCGTTAGCACCGCGAAATACTGGTTCATCGTGCTCTCAAGCTGCGCCTTTGCGATCTCGTCGCGGAAGATGAAGTCCGCCTCGCGCAGGATATCGAGCTTCTCCTTCGTTATATCGCCGATGACGCGGATGGCAAGGCCGGGACCCGGGAAGGGCTGGCGCATGACCAGATACTCAGGCAGTCCGAGCTCACGTCCGAGAGCTCGCACCTCGTCCTTAAAAAGCAGTCGCAGCGGCTCGATGATCTCCTTAAAATCGACGAAGTCGGGCAGGCCGCCGACGTTGTGGTGGCTCTTTATCACCGCCGCAACATTCGTGCCGGATTCGATGACATCGGGGTAGATCGTGCCCTGCGCGAGATAATCGACCGAGCCTATCTTCTTGCCCTCGTCCTCGAAAACGCGGATGAACTCCTCGCCTATTATCTTGCGCTTTGCCTCGGGCTCGGAAACTCCGGCGAGGCGGCCAAGGAAGCGCTCCTGAGCGTTTACGCGGATGAAGTTTATATCCCAGTTCTTGAACGCGGCCTCGACCTCGTCTCCCTCATCCTTGCGCATGAGGCCGTGATCGACAAAAATGCAGGTGAGCTGACTACCGACAGCCTCGGCAAGCAGCGCCGCCGCAACGGAGGAATCAACGCCGCCGGAGAGTGCGAGCAGCACCTTGCCGCCGCCTACCTTGGCGCGGATAGACTCGATGGATGCGCGCATATAGTCGCCCATCGTCCAGTCGCCCTTTGCACCGCATATCTCGTAAAGGAAGTTGTGCAGCATTTTCTGGCCGTATTCGGTGTGGTTGACCTCGGGGTGGAACTGCACGCCGTAAAAGCCGCGCTCCTCGTCGCAGATGCCGACGGTCGGGCAGGCGGCGCTGTGGGCGACGAGGCGGAAGCTCTCGGGCACCTTGGCCATGTAATCGCCGTGGCTCATCCATGTGACGCTCTCCTCCGGCAGTCCCTTGAACAGGCGGCAGCCGGTATCGAAGAAGGTCGGAGTCTTGCCGTATTCGCGGGCGGTATCCGACTGTGCGGCAGTGACCTCGCCGCCGAGGTAGTGCGCCATGAGCTGGCAGCCGTAGCAGATGCCCAGCACGGGGATGCCGAGCTCGAATATCTTCGGATCGACCTGCGGCGAGCCGGCCGCGTAAACGCTCTGCGGACCGCCGGTGAAGATGATGCCGATGGGGTCGTACGCCTTTATCTCGTCAATGCTCATGCTGTGGGGCTTTACCTCGCAGTAGACATTGCATTCGCGGACTCTGCGTGCGATCAGCTGATTATACTGACCGCCGAAGTCAAGAACAAGCACGCGCTGATTCTGCATTCCCGCACCTCCCATTAAAACATCTCGATGCAGCCCTCGCGCTCGGCGCTGACTGAAACGTATTTGATCGGGCAGCCGACGGCCTTCTCGATATACCTGATATAGTCCAGTGCGGCCTTGGGCAGATCCTCTGTCTTACGGCAGCCGGAGATATCGCACTTGAAGCCCTCAAGATACTCGTAAACGGGCTTTGCACGCTCAAGCTCCTCGATGTTGCCTGGGAAGTTTTCAATGCGCCTGCCGTCGAGCTCATAGGCAACGCAGACGGGGATCTTGTCCATATAGCTCATAACGTCGAGCTTTGTCAGGGCTATGCAGGTGCAGCCCTGCATCTGTGCGCCGTAGCGCGACGCGACTACATCGAAGCCGCCGACTCTGCGCGGACGGCCCGTTGCAGCACCGTACTCGCCGCCTGCCTCGCGCAGCGCGTGAGCCTCGTCGCCGAACATCTCGCAGGTGAACGGTCCCTCGCCGACACAGCTGGAGTAGGCCTTCATGATGCCGATGCTCTCATCGAGCTTGAGCTGCGGAACGCCGGAGCCGATGGGCGCGTAGGCTGCCAGAGTGGTGGATGCTGAGGTATAGGGGTAGATGCCGAAATCTATATCGCGCAGTGCGCCGAGCTGAGCCTCGAACATGACCGATTTGCCGTTCTTGACGGCCTCGGTGAGATACACGGTCGTGTCGCAGACGTATTCCTCGAAGGGCTTGCCGAACTTTTCGAGCCATGCCATGATCTCGTCTACGTCAACAGGCTCGTGGCCGTAGCCGCCCGCGACGGTGAGATTTTTCCACTCGACGATACCGGCGACGCGCTCGCGCAGGTGGTCGAGGTTTTTAAGATCGCCCATGCGCAGGGTCTTTTTCATATACTTATCGGAGTAAACGGGGGAAATGCCGCGTCGGGTCGAGCCGAACTTCTTGTCGCCGAGCCTGTCCTCCTCCAGTCCGTCAAGGAGCTTGTGGTAGGGCATGCATATCGTTGCTCGGTCGCTTATCTTGAGGTTTGCGGGGCTTATCGCAATGCCTCCCTCGCGCAGACGTGCGGTCTCGTTAAACAGGTG
>CAVDFD010000226.1:0-2548 GCA_963608145.1 Bacteroidaceae bacterium
TCCACTCGCCGTCGTTCTGCCGCCGCTTGATGACGTTGCGCACCTTGCGGGAGGTGTCCGTGACGGGCATCTCGTTCACAAGAAACTGAAACTGGATTTTCAGCCAGTCGTTGTCGTTGGGAAAGTCCACCCCGTCACCGATGGAGACGATCCGGACGCCCGCGTCGCGCAGGTCTTCCAGTTCCACAAGGCCGCGGCTGTTGCGGCGGGAGAAACGGGAAAAGTCCTTGATGATGAGGATATCGTACTTGTGCTGCATCAGTCCTCGGCGCATCTCCTGATAGCCCTCGCGCTGCTCGAACGTGTAGCCGGAGCGGTCGCGGTCTTCAAAAAACGTCAGCGTGCTGCCGGGGAAATGGGTTTTTACATAGTCCTCGATGATGGCCTTCTGGTTCTCAATCGAGATGTTTTTCTGATCCTGCTCATCATCCACGGAAATGCGGGCATAGCCCGCGATATCAAAGCGTTCAATCATGTCGGCTCACCGCCTTTTAAGTATTTTGCCATCTCCCTGTCGAAGTCGGAGATGTATGCTGCCCGCGGATGGCGGTTGCCGAGGATTTCTCGGTAGCTGTTTTTTGGGTTTATTTTCCATTTGCGCTCTCCTCTGTGTTCTCCGTCTGCTCTGGCAACTGCGCCGCATCGGTCACGATGTCCGTGACAAGCTGGCGGAAGCTCTCGGCGTTCTGCGAAGTGACGACGGGCTTGCCGGTTTCGGCTTCCAGCGCTTTACGGGCAACGCCTGCCACATTGCCGCCCCGGTGGGCGACCTGCTGGTTTTCGTCAAAGCCCTGCGGTTGTTCGGCCTTGGCAATGTCGGTGGTGGATGCCTCGGCCAGCATGGTCAGCACCAGCTCCAGATTGCTCATGTTGTCCCTGAGGTTTTCCTTCTTCAGACCCTTGAAGTCCTTGTATTGCCGCGTGCTCATGCCCGACCACGCGCGGGTGATCTCGTCCGTGAGGATGGCGTATTCCTTACCCTTCTGCACGCCGCACTTGCTCCACTCGTCCGTCAGGGCGTTGCGGATACGGATGGCCAGCAGCCGCTGATGTACCCACTCCTCGGAGTAGCCCTTTTTCAGATATGTTTCCAGCGCGCGGTCGATGGCCTGCTCCGGGTCGATGGTCTCTTCGATGCGCTCCCGACCCACCATCGCCAGCCACGCCTTGAACGGCTCGGCCTTTTTGGAGGGAATGGACTGGATGATGCGCAGGAGCTGCTCCGTGTCGGCAACGTCAGTTGCATAGTTTTTTCCGTCCTTCGGGGAGCGCATTTTCAGTTGGTTACAAGCCGTAACCAACTGACTGCCCTCTTTTGCCAGACGGTTTTTCAGTACCTTCCAGTAATTTCTGGCATGGTCATAATCCGGCTGGTCGGTCAGGACTGCGACCACATCCACGATGGAGAAGTACCATTCCTCCCGTTCCGCGTCCCATGCCACGCGAATCTTCTGATTCTCAAAAAGCTGAATCGCGCTATTGTCTGGATCTTTCATCTGATACCCTCCGTTCTGCGCAAATAATACCTTCTTTGCCGAATTACCACTTTCAGCGAATTGCACGTTCTATTTGTTGAACAACATTGTATCACATGAATTGTGCATGTGCAACTGAAAAACGATCTGCTGGACAAGGAAAAGGCAGAATAATTCATAGGTGAACCACTCCGCTTTTTACTGATGTTAGGCATTGCGCTTTTCATCCATATGATGTATAATTAATAAAATAGCTATGGCTATTGGTATTTTGAATGCCCTTGCCGCGGCAGGGGCACAGGTAAAAATGCATGTATAAGAGTTTTGGAAAACGATTTATTGATATAGTGCTGTCGCTGGCTGGGTTGACCCTCGCCTCGTGGCTGTACCTGCTCATCATGATTGCCATTGAGATCGATGACCCCGGTCCGGTGTTCTTTTCACAGAAGCGTGTGGGTATTCACAAAAAATATTTCCAGCTCTACAAATTCCGCAGCATGAAGATGTCCACGCCCCACGATATGCCGACGCACCTGCTGGAAAATCCGGAGCAGTACATCACACGCGTCGGGAAGTTCCTGCGCAAGACATCTCTTGATGAAATTCCTCAGCTCTGGAATATCCTTCGGGGTGATATGAGCATCATCGGTCCCCGACCTGCCCTCTGGAATCAGTTTGATTTGATCGAAGAACGCGACAAATACGGTGCAAACGATATAAAGCCCGGCCTTTCCGGCTGGGCACAAATCTGCGGTCGTGACGAGCTGGAGATCGCGGATAAGGCTCGACTGGATGGCGAGTATGTGCGGCGCATGAGCTTTGCCTTTGATTGCCGCTGCTTTTTCGGGACGGCCATTTCCGCCCTGCGGGGCGACGGCGTGGTCGAGGGCGGCACGGGAGAGCTGCATAAGATGGAGAGACAAGAATGAAAATTCTGATCGCAACCAATCATTCCTATATGTTCTACCGCTTCCGCAAGGAGCTGGTGGAGGCGCTGATGCAGGAGCACGAGGTCATTCTCAGCACGCCTTTTGTGGGGCACGAGGATGATTTGCAGGCCATGGGTCTGCGCT
>CAVDFD010000227.1:0-2526 GCA_963608145.1 Bacteroidaceae bacterium
AACACTGCTTCGCACTCACGTTACGCGGCAGCGTTTTTGTTTTGTCGGCATTTTCCGGTCGGGCACCTGCAAGCTCCGTATAGGCACAGCCTAAATGCGCCTCTGAAAAGTGCCTGCCGTTTATTTTGAGCTTATTCCTTGACGGTCTCCTCGTCGGGAGCTGCCTCGGCGGGCTTCTCCGCCTCGATCACCTTCTCGTCGGCTGCCTTCTGAGCTGCTGCCGCCGCTGCTGCGGCTGCCGCGGCCTCTGCTGCCGCATAGCCTGCCGCGTAAGCGGTTGCGGTGTCGGCGTAGACATCGTCGTTATCGTCCTCGGCTGCTGCCGCTGCGAGAGCCGCTTCCTTATCCTTGGCTGCCTTGCTTGCAATGAATGCGAAGATAACGCCAAGGATCGCTGCGCCTGCGAGGACGCAGATAGCGGTCATATGCAGGGAGCCGGTGTACTCCTGAATGGGAGTGAAGTCGAGCTTCGAGGCCGTCTCGCCGACATAGTCGCCGGAGGCATCGACACGGATGGTGTAGGTATAGTCGTGGAACTTGGTTACAAGACCGGTCACGAGGACTGCCACTGCCATGATAGCGCTGATCAGAGACAGAGTCTTGCCGGTGCGCTTGCTGCCGTTGACGGCTGCAACGATACCGAAGATACCGGCGATGATGCCGAGGATGGCTGCAACTGCAAGTGCGACGTACATGCCGACGCGGACATAGACCTCGCTCTTGATGTCGGCTTCCTGATCCTTCAGGTACTGCTCTGCAAGATCAACGAGCGTATCGCACTTGTCGAGGTCGAGCATCTTGTAGCCGTTCTTCTCGACTACATTGCCGTTCTCGTCAACCTTGTACATGTTGGAGATGACGTACTCGCCGAACTCCTCATAGACCTCCTCGTTCAGAGCAGCCTTGCCGTCTTCCTTCACGATGAGGTTCGACGGAGTCTCGAGGCCGAACTCGTCAGCCAGATACTCGGGCAGGGACTTTACGGTCTCCTCACCGCCGAAGTAGCTGAAGCAGGGCTTCATGCCCTCGAACAGTGCTCTTGCGCCGTCGGCCAGAGCGATCTCGCCCTGCTCGAACACGGAAAGCTGAGCCTTGCCGTCTGCAAGCTGAGTCTCAGCCGCGGCGAGCTTTGCTGCGCCGTCTGCAAGATCCTGACGGCCATTTGCGAGCTTGACCTCACCGGCTGCCAGCTCCTTTTCTGCTGCTGCGAGCTGTGCTTCACCGGCCGCGATGGTCTTCTCGGCCTCTGCCAGCTGTGCAAGGCCGTCCTCATACTGCTTGAGCTGAGCCTTGCCGTCTGCTACCATCTGATTTATGTATGCGGGGAAATCGGTCACGTCCGAGGGGATATCAAGGCCGAGCCTGCTTGCGAGGGGACGCACGACGGAGACGAACCACGACTGAGCGGTGTCAAAGCCGGGGATCTTTCCGATGGTGCCGTCACGGAGCTGGACGTACTGGTTCAGGTACGGCAGCAGTGGCTCGATCTTTGCGAGCTTCTCCTTGCCTTCGTTATAGGCCTGAGTGTTCTCCTCGATCTGCTTCTTACCGGCTTCGTATGCCGCCTTGCCCTCTTCGAGCTGCTTCTTGCCGGCATTGTAGGCTGCATAGCCGTCTGCCAGAGTCTTCTCGCCTGCTGCGAGGGTCTGCTGACCGGCTGCATAATCGCTCTTACCCTGAGCGTACTGCGCGAGACCGTCGGTGTAGGTGCCTACGCCGGTGAGATAGGTCTCTTCGTTTTCCTTGAGCTGGTCAATGCCTGCCTGCGCGGTCTCGAGATTTTCTCTCGCAAAAGCTGCGTCAGCATTCTTATACTCCTGAATATTCAGAACGTCGCGCACGCCTGCGACACAGGCGAACAGTCCGAATATGCACGCAAGGACAAGGATGATGCTGAAGACCATAAGTAATACTCGTTTCATTGTATTCCTCCCTAAGTTTATATAAATATTACTTAATGACTTAATAAACGCTCCCGATAATGTATAAGGTCATACATAAGTGCGTGTTTTGTTTCGTTTTTGATAGTGTAACACACAATGTCAAAATAGTAAAGAAAAAATGACAAAAATTTTGAAAATTTTTTAACGTTTTTCTTAATAATGAGTCTAAAAATACGATCTGGCCGATCCGCTTGCGAAAATCATGGTCAAATCGTTAGATATGTCACATTCTCTGTTTACATATTATACACAATCTGTACGGATAATTGTGAATATTGTGTGAACACCAGAGAAATATTTTTCAAAATTTTTTAGTAGCGCATTGAGGCTGTACTTATACGTTGATTGCAGGTGCACGGTATCGAAACACTGGAGGAAACAAGAACGTTTCGCGTTTTTTTAGTGGCGCTTTTAGTCGGCACCTATACGGAAGTTGCGGTTGCCCGACCGGAAAATGCTGACGAAATAAAAACACTCTCGCTTCCCGAGGGTGCAGTACAATATTTGCACCGCACCGAAATCGGCGCAGCCTTGCCTTCCCCTTGCGGAGCTTGAGGGGAAGGTGTCGCGCTTGCGCGACGGA
>CAVDFD010000228.1:0-2487 GCA_963608145.1 Bacteroidaceae bacterium
CTTGCCGCCTGTCTGCTGCTGACGGCGGGCTGCCTGCTGTCAACGCGCAGGCTCATGGATAATTTAGAGCTTGCAAAGCTCAACTATCCGCCCGAGATCGTTCAGAGAATTATAGAGCTGGGGCTTGTTTCCGGCACAAAACCGCCCTCCGAGTGGCAGCGCATCAAGAAAAAGTGGCCGGCGATACTTACTCTCGGTCTGCTGCTGGGGCTGCTCATGCGCTGTGCAAACGGCTGCACGGGCTTCCTCTCCGGCTTCGGGACGGCGTATCTGCTGTGGCTGATCGTCGATTGGTACGACGCGCTGATCGTTGACTGCGTACTGTTCTGCCACTCCAAGCGCTTCGTCATTCCGGGCACGGAGGATCTGACAGATGCCTATCACGACTACATGTTCCACATCAAGGGCTCCTGCTTCGGTATGCTCATCGGTCTGCCCTGCTGCCTGATCGCGGGGCTCATTACAATGCTATGAATATGAACAGATACCTTACGGAAACGCCGATGCTGGATTTCTCCGCTCCGGCGATACAAGCTCTGATCGTATCCCTTGTCTTAATATCAGCCATCGGTTTCCTCTTCTCCGCAAAAAACAACAGCCTTACGATTGATTTCGTAAGACTGTCTCCATAATCTTTTTATTAAATTATTACTGCTTAATACTTAAAAATAACAGTTCTGCACGCTTCACAGATTGAAGCTGCTACTCGTGTTCTATGGCTCGGTTTAAGCTCTGTGATTTTTACAAAGCCATCTGCATTTTTTGCATTTTCAAAGACTCCCGGCACTTCATCAGCAAAGCTAAATGCACCGTCTTTACTGCAAAACAGATATCCGTCACGCATTTCTTTACCACATTCAGGGCATTTCATACAACTGCACCTCCGTTTCATTCTTCGGTTATTTGCCGACTTAAATTTAATGCTTCTTGCATTCGCTGTTCAAAGACATCAGCTTTAACAAGTGCGATGCCTTCCTTATCATCTCCGAGAACTACTAATCTGTCGCCTTCGCCTAAATCGAACGTATCCCTTGCGGCTTTAGGTATGACAATCTGACCTTTGCTGCCGATTGTAACTGTACCCCAAAGATGTTTACCAATCGGAGCAGGAGCAATTTTTGCGTTACCGATTTTATCGTCCTGATGAACAAGCGAATCTATCGTGACACTATAGAATTTTGCTAATTTATCGCATTTGTCAATATCAGGGCAGGTCTCTCCCTGTTCCCATTTTGAATATGATTGTCTGGAAATACCTATCACTTCTGCGACCTGTTCTTGCGTCAAGCCTTTGATATTACGAAGAAAAATCAAGTTATCAGCTAACAATCTCTTCACCTCCCCGTCTGCTAATATTATACGCCCGAGAAGATGTGTTTTCCACCATGCAAACTTGTCATAAAAGTATTTTTTATGTTAAGTCTATCTGCACTGCTCTGATATTCTCTTGGCAGCAACAACCAATCTGACGTTATTATGAGAATACTCGCAAGTTGATAGAGAAATCAGCTTGTCCCCATACTCAGCCGAAATACCTGTATCATAAAAATAAAGTGCCCTGCACTTAGCCGCATACTCGTCAAATTCTTCAGCATTTTCAGCGTCGGTAAATTCATAGTATTTAAAGCAGTCCTCACTGTCGGTATAAACAACAGTCTTAAACACCGCAATTAGTTCATATTCAGAGCGAGGGCATCAATCAGGACTTCGGCATCTGATGAACGCAAATGTGAGGAAGCTCAGAGAAAGGACATGATCGTATGATATTCAAAACACTCGGAAGCAGGGATAAGCCCGCCGTGCTGTTTTTCCACGCCATGGGCGTGACGGGCGACAGCAGCGAGCCGGTGGCCGCGCATTTGCAGGAGCGCTTCTTCTGCATCATGCCGACCTCGACGGTCTACTGCGAGGGGCAGCGCTATATAAGCAAGGCCGACGAGCTGCGGCAGGTCGAGGATTTCCTGCGGAAAAACGGCGTAGAGCGCCTACGGCTCGTCGTTGCGTCCTCCATCGGCGCGGACCTCGCCATGGCCTTTCTGACGAGCACCGAGCTGCCCATTGAGCGCGTTTTCTTCGACGGCGGGCAGTTTGCGCAGATATCGCTGCCGCTGCGCCGCATCATGACGCCGTTTCTGTACCTTGCCATCAAGAGCCTGTACTGGTCGAAGGGCAGGACGCTGGGCAAGATACTCTGGTGCGACGATGAGGCGATAAAGCCCTATTTTATCGCCGCGGGGAAGGCGCTGCGCTACGGCGATCTCCGCCGCCAGCTGGCCGAAAGTCTGGAGGACAAGCCGTTCCCGCCGCTGCCCGAGGAGCTGCAAAGGCGCACTTATTTCGAGTTCGGCAGCATTGAAGAGCACTATAAATACCGAGATGCGGTCATGGCGGCATACCCCTGCGCCAATTACCCCGTCCTCGAGGGCTATAACCATATGCAGCTCCAGATCCGCGACCCCAAAGCCTTTGCCGCTTTTTTAGTGGCGC
>CAVDFD010000229.1:0-2483 GCA_963608145.1 Bacteroidaceae bacterium
ATGGCGAGGACGCATATCATGATGGGCTTGACGGCCTTGCTGCCGCCCTTCTTGAAGAAGCTTGAGCCGAGCCAGTTTCCGGCGATGGAGAACAGTCCGGCAACGAGGCCAACAGCGAAAATGACCTTTCCGTTTACGATGAAAACGGCGAGGGCGGAGATATTGGTCGCAAGGTTTATAGCCTTGCTGACACCGTTTGCCTCGGTCACGGGCATGTGCGCAAGGGCGGTGAGCAGCAGGATGAGGAAGGTGCCGGTGCCGGGGCCGTAAAAGCCGTCGTAAGCTCCGATGAAAAACGCGATCACGCAGCCGAGGACGGTCGTTTTGGCCTTGGAGTACGGCTCAAACTCACTGCTGAGCGCTCTGCCCTTCATGACGTAAGCGCCCGTGAGCGGCAGAATGACGAGCATGATGATCTTGAATATGTAGTCGTCTATGAGCAGTGCGAGGTTTGCTCCGCAGGCAGAGCCCGCAAGCGCGAACACGACGCAGAATATCGCCTGCTTCCACGGTATGAAGCCGCTTTTGGTGTAGCGCACGGTAGTCAGCGTCGTACCCATTGCGGAGCTTATCTTGTTCGTGCCGATGGCAAAATGCACGGGGAAGCCGGCTATGAGATACGCCGGCAGCGAGATCAGTCCGCCGCCGCCCGCGACGGCATCGACAAAGCCGGCGAGGAAAACGAGCGGGCATACGATGAGAAATTGAATTATCGAGATATCCACGGTTTATTTTACGGCCTCCCACAGCAGCATATTATCCTCGCACCTCACGCTCAGCGTACCCTTATCCAGCAGATACGCAAGGTACGAGCGCAGGGTGCTGCCGACAAGCGCGTACTGCTCAAAGCTGAGCGCGAGGGAATATTCGTCGAACAGGCGCTTGAGTATCGCCTCAAAATTATTAGGCTCTGCGCATATCGAAACGATGCGCCCCTCTATCTCGCGCACGGTGTCGATATTATACTGCGCAAGCTCCCGCACATCCTCACATATCGCGGCGTGAGCAGGGACAAAGGCGGCTGCTTCAAGCTCCTTGACCCTTTCGAGAGTGTCTATATACGCCTGCACGTCACAGATAAAGCCGACGCGGTATTTCTCCAGCGTTTCTCGGCTCGAAAGGCAGTCGGCAAGGAATACCACATTATCAGGCGTGCGGAAGCCCAGCATATCAAAGCAGTGCCCGGGCAGAGGTATCAGCTCAAAGCCCTCGGGCAGCACGTCGGGCGTGAGCTCGTGCGCATCGCACTCCTGCGCCATGAGGAACTTGTGCCGCAGCGCCTTCGGGGGATTGCCTCCGTACAAAAAGCTCGGCTCGAGCAGTGTGTGGCGCGTAAAATCGCACTCGATGCCCGCAGCATAGACCTTGCAGCCGGTCTGCGCCTGAAGATATTTGCAGCCGCCGATGTGGTCGGCGTGAGAGTGCGTGCAGAAAATTGCGCGCAGCGTCCAGCCGTTTTTGTCAAGTATCTGCCTGACCTTGCGTCCGGCCTCCTTATCGTTGCCGCTGTCGATGAGATAAACGCCCTTATCCTCGCAGAGATACAGGCCGATCTTGGCGGGACAGTTAACATAATATGAATTATTTGCAACCTGAATCAGCTCGTACATATTATCACCTCAATATCAATCAAATAATTCAGTAGTTTATCACAAGTTTCTTTCCGTTACAATAATTCTCTTGCAGAAAATAATAATTGTGCTATACTTACATCTGTTCGTTCAGAACTATCCTGATTGAAACTTGGCGATTATATTGTTTGTCAATGATAATGCCGATCTTTACAGGCATTTGTCCTTTGCCTCGGTCGGCGGATTTTTCGGGGCATATGCCATTCTCTGCCGCAGCGGAATACTTGCCAGCGCCCAGACGATGAACCTTCTGGAGCTTACCATAAACGCTCTTCGCGGTGACGGCCTCGCGGTGCTGCTGCATATAGGCGCTCTGCTGATATATGTCGCGGGAACGATGATGACGGTGCTCCTGCCGCACTTTTTCGGCCTTAATATGCGCAGAGCGGTGCCGCTTATCGACGCTCTTGCCTGCGTCGTGCTGTGCTTTATCCCTGCTGATGCAAATGTTCTCCTTGCGCTGTATCCGATATTCTTCGCAATGAGCGTGCAGTGGAGCACCTTTTCCGGCGCAAAGGGCTTTACAAGCTCTACTATATTTTCCACCAACAACACAAAGCAGGCCTCGCTTGCCCTCGCACAGTATATAAGTGACGGCGACCGTGTGCACTTTAAAAAGATGAAGTTTTACCTGTTTACGCTGCTGGCCTTCCACTTCGGCGCTGCCGTCGCGTTTTTTGCCGTGAAGCTTATGGGGACGCAGGGCGCATGGGTCAATATCATCCTTGCCGCCTTTGCCTACACCATGGTCGTGTGCGAGGATCGCTACCTCAGCCGAGTCGAGGATGAGGATAAGGAAAAAGAAATTGCATGAATTTATGAAAAAAGCACCCCAACGAGGTGCTTTTTTCA
>CAVDFD010000230.1:0-2448 GCA_963608145.1 Bacteroidaceae bacterium
AAGACCCGCCTCGAGTTAGATAAACCGCCGTCGAAATCCTTGAGACAGCAAGGATTTCGGTAAAAGCATTTTGAAGGCTTTCAAAATGCTCGGCGGAAAAGTGCAGTCAAAAAATCCCGTGAGGGACTTTTTTGACAAATTGACAGGCCGGAGCGCTTGCTCCGGCCTGTGAGACTATTCATATTATCTCAATTTTACGCAGTAGTAGGATAAAAGGTAGGTCTTTTCCGATTTGTATGCGTTCCAGACGCGGTCGGCAAGATCCTCCGACTCACCGGCCTTGCGCTGGAAGGAGCGTATCTCCTCGATGACCTCCTGCATATCGTTCTCGCAGGCCTCCTCGAGGTCATAGAACCTGTCGCAGTTGGTGTAGGCATACACCATGAGGCTGCGGTACTTTCCCTCGGGCTGCGCCTCGAATTCCGTGCGCATCTGCGCAACGAGCGCATCCAGCCGCGCCATGTGCGAATATTTTATCGCCTCTATCTCCGCGGCGGCAAGCGCCTTTTTGTACTGATCGCGGCTGAGGTCACCGGCTGCCAGCAGAACCTCCTTGGCTATATCGGTGTATGTCGCCTCGTCGTTTATTATCAGCTGAGCACCGGCTTTGAATATCTCCTTGTCCCAACGCGTCGTATCAACGCCGAGCATGCGGTCTATCCGGCGGTGATAGTTTGCGGCCTCGTTTTCTATCTGCTCGACCGTGAGGTTCTGCGCGAGAACATAGGACTTGAGAAGATCGTACTGCGACCACACGAAGCATCCGGCGACGCAGGCCAGAAGCAGCATGAGGTAAACGGCTGCCTCGGCGATTATCTTGCCGGTGCTTTTTTTGAGCCGGTTGCGGGGCTTGTCCTGCGTGTTGGCCAGCGACTCTGTCTGCGGCAGAACGCCGGTGTTGAGATACTCCGCATATGCGTCGCACACCGTGTCCGGCTCGCCGAACATGACCATGCGGCCCTTGTCGAGCCACAGCACCTTGTTGCACTGCGACCTGACGGCCTGAAGCGAATGCGATACCATCAGGGCGGTGGTGTCGCCGTTGTCTATTATGCTCTGCATTTTCTGCTGGCTTTTCTTGCGGAAGTTGCCGTCGCCGACGGCGAAGATCTCGTCAAGGATGATGATGTCGGGCTGTATCATGCTCGCTATCGCAAAGGCGATGCGGCTCTTCATGCCGCTTGAGAGCGTGCGGAAGGGGCTGTTCTGGAACTCGCGCATTTCCGCAAAGTCTATGATCTCGTCGTATTTCGAGTCGATAAATTCCCTGTCGTAGCCCATGAACGCGCCGCGCAGGTAAACATTTTCCTTAACGGTCATATCGCGGTCAAAGCCTGTGCCGAGCTCGAGCAGGGCGCAGATCTTGCCGGTCTTTTCTATCGTTCCCGAGGCGGGGGTGAGCGTTCCGCTTATGGCCTTCATCATCGTGCTTTTGCCCGCGCCGTTTTTGCCGACAACGCCGAGCATATCGCCCTTTTCAAGGCTGAAGGATACGTTTCTGAGCGCCCAGAAGCCGTTGCTTCTCGGGCTTTTTCCGAGTATGCGCCTGACTATGTCCGCCGTGGAGCGCGAGTCCTGCTTGCGGTAGCGCACCGAGACATCGTCAAGAACAAGAACCTTGTTTCCGTCCATCACTGCACCTCCTTATACATACAGCGCGATCTTATCACGCGCTATGCGGTAGGTGAACCAGCCGAGGAAGCTGCATGCCGCGGCCATTGCGAACAGAACAAGATGCGTCGAGGGATTCGGAACGGTCGAGTGGATTATGAGCTGGCGGAAATAGTTCACGCACATGTACAGCGGATTGCAGTTTAAAAGCCTGCGCATGATGCCCGGCAGGATCGAGGGATCGTAGAATATCGCCGAGGAATACATGATTATGCGCGTGATAACAGGCCACAGATAGCTCACATCGCGGAAAAAGATATAGATCGTGCTCAAAAACATACCGATGCCGAAGTTTATGAAGTAAAGGCATACCATCGGATACAGCAGGTAGATAAAGCGCGAGTGGAAGCTGATGCCGTCGATCGCGACGAAAATGAAAAACACCAGCAGAGAGACGAAAAAATCTATCGCCTGCGCAATGCTGTGCGACACTAAAAAATAGTGCTTGGGAACGGGCACCTTGCTGTATATCTGCGCGTTGTCGTAAAGCACGCGCATAGCGCTTCTCGTTGCGGAGGAGAAGTAATTGAACAGCAGCAGTCCGCAGAACAGGTATATCGTGTAGTGCGGCATGTTGCGCCCGAAGAAGGTGCCGAAGATAAGATCCATCGTCAGCAGCAGCAGCAGCGGCGAAAGCGCGCTCCAGAGTATGCCGAAGGTCGTGCGCTTGTATTTCTTGATAAAATCTCGCCTTATAAGCTCAGAAAGCAAAAAACGGTGATTAGCTTTGTCCGAAGTCATAAAACGCTTGTTCTCCTTACAAAAAGAAAAAAGTGG
>CAVDFD010000231.1:0-2417 GCA_963608145.1 Bacteroidaceae bacterium
AGGGAAGCTTTATTATCTCTCCGTCGGAGGCCGCGACTATGCCGTCGCCGCCGAGGGAAACGAATACCTTCTTCACTCCCTCGCGCAGCAGAGCCTCCGCCGCGAAAAGTGAGGTGCTCTCTCCCGTCATGCTCTTTGCCTCGAACTCGTTGGGCTTGAAGGCTGTAAGCTTATTAAGAGCCGGTCTGAGGCGCTCCGCCTTGGCAGCGGACACGGGGTCTGCGTACAGGGGCGCGGTGACGTTCTCGGCTATCCACGCGACGGTCTCGCGTGTGAGGTTTGCGTCAAACACGACGGCATCTGCCGAGTTTATTTCTTGTATATGCGCCTTGAGATACTCGGGCGTTATACTCGCGGATATGTCCGTATCGCTCACGCCGATGAGCATATCGCCGTTTTCGTCGGTGACGTAGAGATAGCTTGACGTTCTTCCGCCCTTCATGCGGCGGCTCAGGTGCATATCCATGCCGAGCTTTGTACAGCCTGCATACACGCTGTCGCCGTAAACATCGTCGCCTATGGCTGCGATGAACTTGACGTTCAGTCCCAGCAGGCAGAGGTTATGGGCAATATTTCTGCCCACGCCGCCTGCACTGAACGAGACCGTTCCGGGATTTGAATCATGCATGCGCGGCGCTTTGTCGGGTCTGCCGCATATATCCATGTTCACAGCGCCGATAACTACTACAGTCTTATTCCCCATATGCCCTCCGCATATTCTCTTATCGCACGGTCGGCGGCGAATATGCCGGCCTCGGCAGTGTTTGTTATCGACAGTCTTGCTCGCTCAGCCGGTTCGGAGATGACCGAGTACATTCTGTCGTGGGTGTTGACGTAATCGCGGTAATCCGCGCAGAGCATATACTGGTCGCCCTTGTACAGCAGGCCGGAAACGAGATCGGAATAGCTCTTGCCGTCGGCAAAGCCGCGGCTTATCCTGTCGAGCACCGCGCCGAGCTCGGCATCCTCGCGTGCATAGTGCTGCGGATCGTAGCCGTTTGCCTTGAGCGCATTTACCTCATCGGTCTTCAGGCCGAACAGGAACATGTTCTTATCGCCGAGGCGCTCGTACATCTCGACATTCGCACCGTCGAGCGTGCCGATGGTCACGGCTCCGTTGAGCATGAGCTTCATGTTGCCCGTGCCGGAGGCCTCCTTACCGGCTGTGGATATCTGCTCGGACACCTGAGCGGCGGGCATGAGCGCTTCCGCTGCCGAGACACGGTAGTTTTCCATAAAGCAGACCTGAAGCTTGCCCTTGCACAGCGGATCGCGGCTTATATCGTCTGCCAGCGAGCAGATGAGCTCGATGATACGCTTTGCCGTGTAATAGCCAGCGGCAGCCTTCGCGCCGAACACGAAGGTGCGCGGCGTAAACTCTGCGTTGGGGTTTTCGTGTATCTGCATTTGCAGTCGCGTTATGAGCATTGCGCACAGAAGCTGGCGCTTGTACTCGTGCAGGCGCTTTACCTGAACATCGAGTATCGCGTCGGGGTCGAGGGCAAAGCCGTCGTTTTTGGCAAGGAACTTTGCAAAATCGTATTTATTCAGGCGCTTTATCTCGTTTACGCGGTGCTGAACATCGGCATTTTCGGCATAGTCGAGAAGACCGATAAGCTTTTCGGGCTTCGTGAGATATTCGTCGCTCTCCAGAAGCTCGCTTACCAGACCGTGCAGGCGCGGATTTATCTGCGCGAGCCAGCGGCGGTGGTCGATGCCGTTTGTGACATAGGTAAAGCGCTCGGGTCGAAGCTGGCAGATATCCTTGAACAGGTCTTTTTTCAGTATCTCACCGTGCAGGCCGGACACGCCGTTTATCTTATAGCAGGCGGCAAGGCAGAGGTTTGCCATGTGCACCTGTCCGTTGCGGATGATAAGGTTATTGCCGACCTTTTCGCTGTTTCCGAACTCGGCGATAAGATGCTCGCACCAGCGGCGGTTTATCTCGCACAGTATCTCCCACACACGCGGCAGCAGCGTCTGCACGAGATCCTGCGGCCATTTTTCGAGCGCCTCGCTCATGACGGTGTGGTTGGTGTACGCGACCGACGCACTCACCTGCTCCCACGCCTCGTCCCAGCCGAGGCCGTAGTCGTCCATCATAATGCGCATGAGCTCGGGAATAACAAGCGCCGGATGGGTGTCGTTTATCTGTATCGCGTGGTGCTTTGAAAAGCTCTTTATGTCGCCGAAGCGCTTCATGTGAGTTTTTATGATAGACTGAGCAGTAGCCGAGAGGAAGAAATACTGCTGCTTCAAGCGCAGGGTCTTGCCCTCGATGTGGTCGTCGGCGGGGTACAGCACCTTGGTTATGACCTCGCTCATCGTGCGCTGCTCGAGGCTCTTTACATATTCGCCCTCGGAGAAGAGGTACATATCCAGTGCGCTCGTGCTCCTTGCGTCCCACAGGCGCAGGA
>CAVDFD010000232.1:0-2413 GCA_963608145.1 Bacteroidaceae bacterium
AGGGTTATTGTGGTGCCCTTGTCGGGGACGGAGCTGACGGATATCTTGGCGTTGTGGAGGGCGGCGGCGTGCTTTACGATGGAAAGGCCGAGCCCCGTGCCGCCGACCTCGCGTGAATGGCTCTTATCGACGCGGTAGAAGCGCTCGAAGATACGCTCCTGCTGCTCGGGCGGGATGCCGATGCCGTTATCCTCGACGGTCAGCAGCGTCTTTGCTCCCTCGCGCCGGACATTCACGCGGACGAAGCCGCCCGAACGGTTGTATTTTATCGCGTTCTCGCAGAGATTGTGGACGATCGCATCGAGAAGCTGCGGTATGCCGTTTATAACGGCGCTCTCGCCGGAGACGCTGAGCGCAACGCCCGCCGCTTCCGCAGCAGGCCGGAGATTTTCCGCCTCGCACCGCGCCACGGCGAGGAGGTCAACGTCCTCGCGCTGCATATCGTCCGCGCCCTCGTCAAGGTGCGAGAGCTTTATGATGTCCTCGATGAGCGCGGTCATGCGCTTTGCCTCGGACTGTATCTGGCCGAGGAAATGCGGCACATCCTCGGACTTGACGATGCCGTTTGCAAGAAGCTCCGCGCAGCCGGAGATGGTGTGCAGCGGCGTTTTCAGCTCGTGCGAGACGTTGGCGGAGAACTCGCGCCGGAGCTGCTCGGCCTTTTCCTTCTCGGTCGTGTCGAGCATAAGCAGCACAACGCCCGTGACCCTGTCGCCGGAGGTGACGGGGCTTGCGTAGAGCCTGTAGCTCACGCCGCCGAGACTTATGTGCGCCTCGCAGTGCTCGCCGCCCAGCGCCTTTTCCGTGAGCTCGCGCAGCTGCGGCGCGGCGGAGAGCTCGCGGATGTCCTTGCCGATGCAGTAGCGGCTTATATCGAGTATGCTCGTCGCCGACCTGTTGATGCTCAGGACGCTGCCCTGCTCGCTCAGAAGCACCAGCCCCTCGGTCATGTTGCCGGTCGCAGCCTCGAACTCGTCGCGGCGGCGGCGCAGCTCGGCCTCCTGCTCGCGCAGCTGCTTCTGCTGACTGCGGAGCTTGTCGATCAGCGGCGTGAGCTCGGGGTAGGCTTCGATCTTGTCGGCATCGTCAAGGCTCATCTCGTTGAGCGGCTTGACTATGCGCTTGGACATGCGCGAGGCCAGAAGCAGCGACAGCAGCAGCGCTGCAAGCGCAATGATAATGACCGGCTGGAGCATGCCCAGAATGAGCGTCAGCGGCGTGTACTGCATGTCGGATATGCGCACGACCGTGCCGTCGGACAGACGGTCAGCGGAGTACAGCTGCCGCTCCATGAGCGTTGTGGAGTAGCGCATGCTCTCGCCGTGGCCGGTCTTGAGCGCCTCGCTGACCTCCTCGCGGCCGGCGTGGTTTTCCATGCCCGCCTGCTCGGTCTGACTGTCGTACAGGACAGTGCCGTCGGCGGCGATCCATGTTATGCGGCAGCCGTCGATGTCCATATCGTCAAAATAGCCTGCACCGGCGGACTCAACGCCCTGCGCGGCGAGGTGGGTCTGCATATTGAGCTGATCCATCTGCTTGTTTGAAAAGTATTCGTACAGCACGCCCGTTATCAGCACGAACGCCGCCAGCAGCACGATCGCTGCGACCGTAAATATCGAGCGGAAAATGCGTTTTGTCATGCTCTACGCCTCCATTCTGTAGCCCACGCCGCGCACCGTGCGGATATACGCGCCGCACTTGCCGAGCTTCTGGCGCAGCGTGCCGACGTGAACGTCCACCGTGCGCGTTTCGCCCATGAAGTCCTCGCACCAGACCGTGGACAGCAGCTGCTCGCGTGTGAACGCACGCCCGGGATTTGTCATGAAGGTGTGCAGCAGCTCGTATTCCTTGAGCGTGAGCTGCACCCTGCGCCCGTCGGCGGTGACGGTGTGCTCCGAGAGGTTCATCTCAAGCCCGCCGATGCACACGAGCCTGTCCTTTTTCTCGCTGCTCCTTCCGCTGCGGCGCAGCACCGCACGCACACGCGAGGCCATCTCCATCATGCCGAAGGGCTTGGCCAGATAGTCGTCCGCGCCGAGGTCAAGGCCGATGACCTTGTCGTACTCGTTGCCCTTGGCAGTCGCCATGATGACCGGCACGTCCGCCGTGCGCGGATCGGCCTTCAGGCGTTTGAGTATGGATATGCCGTCCTCCCCGGGCAGCATTATATCGAGCATCACCAGCTCCGGCACACTGTCGGCAAGAGCCGCGTAAAGCTCCTTCGCGCTGCCAAAGCCCACGGCCTGAAAGCCCGAGGCGTTGAGCGTGTATATCATGAGATCCCTGATGCCCGCGTCGTCTTCAACACAAAATATCATTGTCATTACCTCGCTTTGACCTTAATTTTATATGTAAAGCGTAATGTAAAATAGCATTTCTATGTAAAGTTCATGTAAATTCTTTTTAGAGGCGC
>CAVDFD010000233.1:0-2381 GCA_963608145.1 Bacteroidaceae bacterium
GAACATGAGGGTGAGGAGGCCGAGCTCGGGGAAGGGGCAGAAGATGCCCGGGTTTGTCATGCTCATCATGAGTATGCCCAGATACGACAGCGCGGCGGCGCAGGCAAAGCTGCTGCGTCTTTCGCGCAGGAGCGTTTTAATGCGGGCGGCAAGCATCCAGCCGTAGGAGAAGACACCGAGAAGCCCCGTCGAGCTTATTATCTGAATGAGGGCGTTGTGGTAAAACACCAGACTGCCCGGGACGTAGGCCTTGAATATCTCAATATCCTTCGTGCTGCCGATGCCGATGCCGAGCAAGGGATGGCTCAGGAAATTGTCAATGCCGCGGCGGATAAACTCAATGCGCGTCTTGTCGCCAGCGGCGGCATTTTTGATGCGGGCGGCGTAGAGCTCCGGCACGACGATCACCGCCGCCGCAGCTGCCAGCAGCAGCGCCGCGCCGAACAGCCAATTGTACAGCCGGCGGCTGCGCTTATTATATATATAAATGTATAGGGCGCACAGCAAAAGCAGCACCGCGCCGAACAGCAGTCCCGAGCGCGAGCCGCTCATGACCATGGCAAGGTACATGAGCGCCATGCCGAGCAGATAGAGGTTGCTGCGCCGGACAAGAGCGCAGGTCATGGGCATGCACATGAGCAGCATCGTCGTTATGTAGTTGCGGGGCTTGAAGAACAGCACTCCGCCCTTTTCGAGGAAGCGGTCAAAATTATGCGCATAGAAGCTGAATATGACAACGACGAACAGCAGTCCCGCCGCATAGACGGTTTCGGCAAGGCGCTCGGCTCTGTCATAGCTGCGCCCGTTTTCAAGGCGTGCGCAGACCAGGATATACAGCACAAGCTGTCCGAGGCCGAGGCCGAGCATGTAGTACAGGCTTATGGGCTTGAGATAGTCCTGCGCCGATATCGTCCCCGCGCCGCCGAGGATGAGCGCAAGCGATACGGCGATATAGGGACCGGTGAAGCGCCCGAATACGAGCCTGCGGCGGTAATAGATGAGATTGAAGATGAGCGCAAGCGCAAAGGGCACGATCGCGTACATCATGTACGGCACGAGCTGCGAATAGTCGCGGTAATACTCGACCGAGATCTGCAATGTGAAGCAGACCGGCGCGAGGATCGACATGAGGTCTCCGCAGAATATGAGCATCAGCACCGCGACGAGCACGAACAGACACATGCACTCAAAGGAGGTCTGCGTCACCGTCGCAAGGGCTGCCAGCGCCAGCAGCGCCGGAAGATAATATTTGCCGCTCCAGACCGCATTTGCCGCGGCCTGGCCTTTTTTGAAAAATGAACTAATCATGTCTACCTCTTTGGTTTTCAAATATGCCTGTAAGCTTGGCGTAAAGCTCATCGGGCTCTACGGGCTTTAATATATAGCCGGAGAAATCGCCGAGCGCTCCACCCTGCCCGTTTATGAATGCGTCCGCCGTCATCGCAAGTATGGGCACGGAGCCTGCGTATCTCATAGCGGAGGCGCGGATGCAGGCCGCAGCCTCTATGCCGTTCATCTCCGGCAGCCGGATATCCATAAGTATGCAGTCGTAGTAGCCGTCGGACTTTGAGCGGAAAAGCTCCGCCGCCTCCCTGCCGTTTTCCGCGCAGTCAACGAGCGCGCCTTGCCGTTCGAGCAGACGGCGGGTTATCGTCGTGTTTATCATGACATCGTCAACGACCATGACGCGCCGCCCGTTTATCGCAGAGTGATCGATGCTCCGCACCTCGGCAGCGGGAGCCTCACCGAGCGGGTACGGTATATCGACAAAGAAGGTCGTTCCGAAGCTCTGTCTGCTTTTGACCGATATCGTGCCGCCCTGAAGCTCGAGCATGCTCTTGCATATGGCCATGCCGAGGCCGCTTCCGGCTGTCCTGCCGCCGTCGGCGCTCTGCTCCTGAGTGTAGGGCTCGAAAAGTCGGCCTATGAAGTCCTCGCTCATGCCGATGCCGGTGTCAGACACCTCAAGATGCAGGATCGACGAGGAGCCGTCCATCAGCTTCTGCGAGGCAAGAAGCCGCACGCTGCCGCCCGTCTTCGTGAACTTATCGGCGTTTGACAGCAGGTTATTGAGTATCCTGCGCAGCGACAGCTCGTCGCCGATGACCTTGGGGCAGCGCAGCCCCTCGGTGTCCATGTCGAGCTTAAGACCATTGGCAGCCATGATGGCGCTGTAAACTGAATATACCTCGTCGAGCACGGCGGAGATATCGAAAGGCTTTGCGCTTATCTCGTACCTGCTGTTTTCTATCCTGCTCATGTCCATGATATTGTTCAGCAGGCTCAGGAGGTACTGCGAGGATCGGTCTATCCGGTCGAGGTGCTCGCGCAGCTCGTCGTCGCGCCCCTCGCCCACCAGCTCGCGGGCAAGGTATGTGAGC
>CAVDFD010000234.1:0-2367 GCA_963608145.1 Bacteroidaceae bacterium
ACTGTATGGTCTCAGCTTCGGCTTATGCCTTGCGGACCTTGTCGATGTGGCGGGTGAGGTCGAGCATCTTGCAGCTGAAGCCCCACTCGTTATCGTACCATGCCATGAGCTTTACGAAGTTGTCGTTCAGAGCAAGGCCGGCCTTTGCATCGAAGATGCTGGTGTGAGGATCGGTGATGAAGTCGGAGGAAACGACCTCGTCCTCGCAGTACTCGATAACGCCCTTCATCGGGCCCTCGCTTGCTGCCTTGACAGCTGCGCAGATCTCGTCGTAGCTTGCGCCCTTCTCGAGGCGGCAGGTCAGGTCAACGATGGAAACGTCGGCGCTGGGGATACGCATGGAGGTGCCGGTCAGCTTGCCCTTGAGCTCGGGGATAACCTTGCCGACTGCCTTTGCAGCACCGGTGCTGGTGGGAATGATGTTGCCGTGAACGCCGCGGCCAAGACGCCAGTTCTTCTTGGAGAAGCCGTCAACGACCTCCTGAGTTGCAGTGTCTGCATGAACGGTGGTCATGAGACCCTCAACGATGCCGAAGTTGTCGTTGATGACCTTTGCAAGAGGTGCAAGGCAGTTGGTGGTGCAGGATGCGTTGGAAACGACCTTGATGTCGGGAGTGTACTTATCGAGGTTTACGCCGCAGACGAACATCGGGGTATCGTCCTTGGACGGGCCGGACAGGACGACGACCTGTGCGCCTGCATCGAGGTGAGCCTGTGCCTTCTCGGTGGTCAGGAATGCGCCGGTGCACTCGAGGACGTACTCAACGCCCAGCTCGCCCCAGGGCAGCTCTGCCGGATTGCGGTTGCCGACTATTGCAACGCGCTTGCCGTTTACGGTGATGGAATTATCATCATACTCAACGGTTCCCTGGAAGCGGCCATGCACGGAGTCATACTTTACGGTGTATGCAAGCTGTGCGGGAGTCTTATCGGGCGCGTTGATCGCAACGATCTCGATATCGTCGGCAACGATGCCGGCTCTGAATGCCAGACGGCCTATGCGGCCAAAACCATTGATAGCAACTTTGATCATTATTATGTTCCTCCATTAATTTTAATTTCAGCGTGGAAAACATTACTTGCTGTTTGATTTAAGTTTATCATATACTATACTCAAAAATCAATATTTCGATACAGCCAAATATACGATAAAAAATCGCCTTTTTCGAGGCGGCTATTGTATATTTTGCTTGTTTTTGATAAAATGATGCCGAAAATCATCTGGAGGAGAGCTTCTCATGTCCGATTCCGTTCTCATATCCGCAGCACTTTCGATGCTCGACACGGCAGCGCTCGCAGCGCGCCGCGGGAGGATAATTTACATGAACTCAGCCGCCGTAAGGCTGGCGGGCACCGATCTCACGTCAAGGCCGCTGGATATGCTCATGCCGTCGCACATTGCGAACAATCAGGCCGACAGCTTCGTCACGTCCGCCTTTATCGGGAACCGCAGCTGCACCGTAAAGGCCGCATCCGCAAACGGCTACCGCATTTACGTCATAAGCTGCGACGACAGGCTGCCCGCACCGAGCGACAGCGTTTTTGACACTCTGCGCTCGTGCATGTCGAACATAAAGTTCTCCGCCTCGTGCATCTCCGTCATTGCCGAAAATGCCGCAAACGATAAGCTGAGCGAATATGTGTGCACCTTAAACCGCAATTATTACAGGGTAAAACGGGCGCTCGATAACCTCGGCACGCTCTCCGGCATCGAAGAGGGCTCGCTCCCCTTCTGTCCCGAGCCCGTGGATATGGCAGAGCTCTTCGGCAGCATTATCGACACCGTGAGGATTCTCGCACAGAAGCAGGGTATCGGCATATCGTTTCACGCCGAGGAGCATGTCCGCCTTGTCGCCGACCGCGGGCTCGTCGCGCAGATGATGCTCAATCTTCTGGCAAACAGCATAATGAGCTGCGAGCGCGGCGGCAGGATATCCGTCTCGCTGCTGCGGACAGACAAGAATCTCATCATCTGTGTTGACGACAACGGCAGCGGCATACCATCCGAGGAGCTGGCCTCCGTATTCGGCAGATACAAGCAGCGCGGCAGCCTTTCAAAGCCCGCCGGCAGCGGCATCGGGCTCTCGGTAGCCAAAAGCATAGCGGAGCTGCACCGCGGCACGCTTATAATCGAAAGCCGCGGCGAAAGTCTGGGCACATCGGTGCGTGCAATGCTCTCGTATGACATACCGGCGAAAAAAAGTCTTTCCGCGCCGGATAATGAGTATAACGATTCCGAAATGCAGCTGATACTCACGCAGCTGTCCGGCTGTCTTACGCTCGACTGCTACTCGGAATTTCTTGAAGATTAATCAGACTGTCAAAAAACCTATGCTGCTGCGTGAAGATATCCGCGCAGCGGGGGAG
>CAVDFD010000235.1:0-2353 GCA_963608145.1 Bacteroidaceae bacterium
TCGGTAAAGTGGATATTCGCATTTATCAGCGGGTCGTTGCCGCTCGCTATGGTGATCTTATTCCACTGCTCCTCTGTGCCGCCGAAGTACACATCCGTAATGACCGTGCAGCCGGAGAAGGTGTTTTCTCCGATGGCCGTCACCGTAGTCGGTATCGACACGCTCTTTATCTGGGCGCTGTATTCCGACCACGCCGTATCAGCGCTTACCTCGCCACTGCCGCTGACGGTGAGCGTTCCCTCGCTGTTGAGCTTCCATGTGAGCTCTTCGCCGCAGCTTCCGCTTGCAAGCACTTCTTCGGCCTTGCCGCAGCGTGTGCATACGCCGTCCGCGTACTTGTGACCTAAGGCTTCAAGCGTCGCTTCGACATAGCTGTCTCCGCACAAAGAGCAGGTCATTACTACGCTGCCGGCCTCCGTGCAGGTCGCTGCCGTCGTCGTCTTTTCGTACTCATGCAGACACTCTGTGTCGCTGCTCATTCGTATTACGACAAAGTCTGCATTGTTTGCGCTGTTATCGTCCTCAGCCGCCAGCTCGATAGTTATGTAGAACACATCGTTTTCCTGCGCCGTGGTCTCAAACTTCACATACTGCGTTCCGAGGGTGGTGATGCCGTTCATTGCCACGCTGTCTACCACCTCGCCGGCCGCACTTCCCTTTCTGAGCGACACTGTCGCGCCCTCGGGTATCGTATAGCCGCGGTTTACTATGTCGGCATAGACAAGAACGTTGTCGCTCTCGTTCATGCCCCAGGAAATGTTTTCTACCGCTATGTCATTCTGGCTGAGCGTCACGCTTGTGCTCGCGCTGATGCTTTCGTCCGCCTTTGCGTGAACCTTTATCGTAAGCTCCCTGTTCTGAACGATCTCCTCAAAGCGCGGATTGAGACTCAGAGTTTCCTCGCTGCCGCCGTATATTACCGTGCCGAAGGTCTTCTGGCTCACCAGCGTATCGCCGTCATATATGCTGACCACTACGCCGTTGACTGCCGTCTGGCCGCTGTTGGCTACCGTGATCTCCAGCTGCATAGGCTCACCGGCCATATAGGTCTCGCCGGCATAGTACACATCCGTGATCTCCAGCTTCACATCGGGGCTGATCGTTATGAGCTGTATCGTGCTCTCGCCGTAAGGCGAGCCGCTTTCGACCGTATCATCGACCGCCGTGCGGTTGAGCATTATTTGCAGTGCGCCCGTCTCCGTCACTGTTGCGGAGAACGAGGCTATGAAGTCATTGCTGTCCGTCAGCGCGGTGGGCTTGCCCCAGCCGCCGCTGGTCGTGTCATAGAACACACCGTACAGGCCGGACTTCACGCCGCTGCCGACGGTGAACAGCATTGCCTTTACTCCGTTTTCGTCCACCATCTGGTATCTGTCGGAGCTCAGGCCGTGCTCTGCGCTTATGACCTCGCTGTCGCTTGACATCAGTGCGCCGTTCTTGTACCAGTACAGCACAGCGTTTTTGTACACCACGCCGGTATCCGCAACGTCGTCCGAGGTCAGCGCCGTGCCGTTAAGATAGACCTCCGTGTCCGTTATGACCGTGATATCGCTGCCAGTTTTTGCACTGTACGCCACGTTCAGCGCACCGTCAACATAGGCTGCATCCAGAGAGTCGATGCAGTTGACATTGCTGTACACGGTCTCCGCGGCGCTCCACGCGCCGTCGCTCAGCGTGCTCTTGCAGATATTGTTTGCGCTGTTGTTGCCGAAGGCATCGTATTCCGTATTTGCAGACCACACCGCCGTCACGGTGCTTCCGTCGCCGCAGAGCGCGGGCAGCATATTAACGCCGCCTGCTCCGTCTGTGAGCGAGTACGTCGTAAACGTCTTGCTTTCCGTGTCGAACACCGCGGCGCTCAGGCCGATGATTTTTGTCACGTCGTCGAGCGTCACGTCGCCTTCAACGCTGCTGTCGGCATCCTGCCACAGCAGATACGCCTTGCCGCCTATGCTTTCAAGGTCGAAGTCCCAGTCCATCGTGCCGTCGGCCTCCACGGGCAGAGGGTCGCTCCACTTGCTGCCGTCATAGTACGAATAGTACAGGGATATTGCGTTTATACTGCTGCTGTCGCTGTTGTAGCCCAGCCAGACGGCGAGCTTTGCGCCGCCGCTCAGGGCGAGCAGCTGCGGCTTTGCCTCCGAGTAGGAATTTTTGAGGAAGCTCGTCGTGTCGATATCCGAGGTATCCAGCGACGCGAGGCTTATTGCGCCGTTTGCTCTGCTGCCGTTTGCCGTGAATCGCGAGCCGCCCTCGAGATAGCTGAGGTCGGGCAGGCCGTAGCTTTCCGCGTTATACACCCGCTCGTATATCGCCGCCACGCCGAACGAGGCCGCCTTGACAGAGCTCTTTG
>CAVDFD010000236.1:0-2343 GCA_963608145.1 Bacteroidaceae bacterium
AATCGTACAATATAAATCCAAAGTATAAATACAAAGTTTTTATTGCAAAAGATTATGTAACCTGATATAATAGTTGACACCAAATTGTAACCACATCCCCGGAGGTTTGAGCATATGAAAAAATTCCGCAGAGTGCTGGCGCTGCTGCTTGTTGTGAGCAGCCTGCTTTCCGTCATGTCAGCCGCAGCGCTGGCTGATTCGATCCCCGGCGAGAGGCTCGCTGTTTTTGATGATGTTGCCCAGATGGGCGGCAACACCTTCACCGATGTGAGCTCGCTCACATGGTGCTATTCCGGCATAAAGACAGCCTACAACAAGGGCATCATGCTCGGCTTTACCGACAAGACCTTCCGTCCGAGCAGCACGGTGAGCTGGGCGGAGGCGATAGTTATCGCAGCGCGTATCCACGCCGCGTATAACGACAACCTCATCGAAGAGCCGCGTGAGGGAGACGCGTGGTACTCCACCTACTACAGATACTGCTATGAGCACGGTATGCTGCCCTCGGGCACGCCGTCCTCAAGCGGCATGAGCCAGAGCATCAACCGCTATAACCTCGCGTACATATTCTCCCGCACCATCAGTGCGCAGGACATGCCGAAGATCAGCGACTACGCCATAGGCGACCGCAGCAGCATCCCCTCGTACTATCTGGCATCTGTCGAGCTGCTGTATTCATCCGGCATAATGATCGGCGTGGACGCGGCAAAGCGCTTTTACGGCACGAGCACGACCAGCCGCGGTCAGATAGCCACTGTCATTGCCCGCATCGTCGAGCCGGCGCTGCGTCAGGGTCACGATTCGAGGATAAACTCCGACATGGCCGAGAACGAGTCGAACCTTGAAAACGACAGCGTCATGGTTCAGGTCGGCAGCACGAGCTACTGCCTGTATAAAAACTACAAAACGGTCGATACCGTGGGCTACAGCCTGTACAGGGTCACGGAGGACAACGCCGTCACGGAGCTGTACAGTGCCGTGGTGGGGCAGTACCTTGACAACATAAGCGCCTATCAGGGCAAGGTCTACTTCTGCCGCAGCACGAGCGGCAGCGAAAAGGGCTCGCTCATGTGCCACGATCCCGAGACGGGCATGACCTACTCGATATACGACGGCTATATAATCGAGTCGTACTGCTTCTATGACGGGCAGCTCTACGCGCTCGCCTTCACCCAGTATGCCGACAAGCCCGACGGCTACACCTACGCCTTTGGCTGCATCATCAACGGCGAGTTCGTGACCATAAGCGACGGCCTGAGCTACTCTCAGGTGCCCAACTTCGTGCCCTACGGCTGGAACGGCAAGATCTATTTCAAGATGGCCGAGCCCACGACCGTCAAGGACTCCAAGGGCAACGAGAGCCAGACGAATATCGACAGGCTCTACTCCTACGATATCACAAGCGGCGAGATCACCAAGGTCTGCGACTACAAGATAAACACCAGCTTCTTTGAAGGCCACGTCATGTACTTCCTCGCCTACGACAGCGACGGAAACTATGACCTGAATCTGTACGCGCTGTCCCTTCAGGCCCCCGGCGCGCTCACTACCTTCGGCGAATTTCCCAAGACGACGGACACGAGCAACCGCTCGTTATACAAATACGGAGATGAGTTCTACTGCCTGTCGTCGTTCAACCGGTATATCTACAGCATGGACAAGACCGGCAGCTCAAATGTCGCGCTCTTCTGCGCCGGAGTTTACGACAGCGTAAATTTCACCGCCGACAAGCTCGTGCTCGTCCCCAACACGCTCGCCACAAGCAACGCAAACGAGCTGAAGCTGTATAACACCAAGAGCTTCAGCGCCCGCGCACTGTACGGCGACTGGCTCGGTCAGAGCGTGTACTACACCGGCGCACGCTTCGTCCCCGAGGCCGACAAGGGCTATTACTCGTCGAGCGAAAGCGTCAGCACCGTGAGCAATCTGGCCATTACCGTCACCAAGGCGTTCTCTCGCGGCAGCGACTTCATCGTGCAGACCAAGTACGTCAATAATTTCGACACCGGCATCATCCTGCGCTCGTACATCGTCAAGGTGTACCTCGACGGACAGCTCGTCGCATACGACCTCAACCGTATGTCCGGCATCGAAATGAACACCTATGATATCGAGTCGTTTACCTTCGTCATCGCCGGTGCGGACGTGCTGCAAAGCTTCGACGTCAACGATGGCCGCATCAGCATCGAGGTCGTCCCGACCTACGACGTGGTCAAGGACGAGAAGAACAACAATGATACCTCCGGCACTATCGACTCCATCATTGACCAGCTTCCACAATGATTTTTAGAGGCGCATGGAGGCAGTCACGGATACGCATATTGCGGTGTCCCGACCGGAAAC
>CAVDFD010000237.1:0-2342 GCA_963608145.1 Bacteroidaceae bacterium
AATGCGCCTCTGAAAAATCAGCGGGTCATATCGACGGAGACCACCTCGCCGGTGAGGGCGTTGAGGGTGACGAAATAGGTGGCCGTCCAGCCGTTTCCGATATCGACATTTGCGATATCCACCTGCCAGAGTATGCCGTCATCCTTGGCTTCCTTGTAGGCTGAGATATCAGCATTGCTCACACCGCCGTCTGCCGCGGCAAGGGCAAGCTCTATCGCCTTTTCGCGGTCTATTGCTTTGCCCGCATTGTCCTGCCACGCTCCCGCGTCGGTGTCCGTTCGCACGAGGGAGCGGAGCTCTCCGCTGCCGTTGAGCGTAACGGCAATGCTGCTGCCGCCGTACAGATCGTCGGAGAGCTTCTGCCTGAACTCGACCGTACGGCCATCGGCTGTCTGGCTGCATTTTACGTCGAATTTGCCGCTGTCCTCATTCGGAAACGCCGCGGCAAATATTGCTCCGGCCTTCTCAACAGCCGCGTCCTCCGATACGGGGCTTTCCGACGGAGCTGCCTCGGCTGTGAGCAGCACGGATTTGAGCTCGTTTGTTTTCGCATCGAACAGATAAACGTATTTGTCCGATTTTGCCGATGTGAGCTCGGTACCGAGCGCCGTCTCATACTCCGCGTCGTCATTGAGCGGACTTGCCTTTGTGTCGCCGAGAGCTGCCGTGAGCTTCTCCGGAACGAGGTTCGGTGATTCATCTGCGTTTGCCGCGCCGAGAGCGATGACGCATATCGCCAGCGCAGCTATGACCGCCAGCGCAGTCGGGATGTGTTTTTTCATGGCTGCCGCCTCCTGTTTGTATTTGTCTGTAAGACGGCGGCGAGGATGAAAAAGTTCCTGAACATTTCGCATTTTTCTTGGAGAACGCGAAATGTTTTTATTTATGCCAATGTTTCCGGTCGGGATACCGCAATAAGCGTATAGGTACAGCCTCAATTCGCCTCTAAATTACCCGATTCGTACATCAGCGCCGTGAGCGCGACGAGGGGAGCGGTCTCGCAGCGGAGGATGCGCTCGCCCATGGCACAGACGTGAAAGCCGAGCTTTCGCGCAAGCTCAGCCTCATAGGGCTCAAATCCGCCCTCGGGTCCTGTTATGATAGCCGCCGAGCCGAGCCTTTCAGCGCCCGTGAGCGCCGTGCGCAGACTCTCGCGCTCACCGGTCTCGTACATGAAAAAGGCTTTCTCCTGCTGCTTGGCAGCATCGAGCGCCTCAACATAGCTGTCGAGCCATCTGACCTCGGGAATGATGCCGCGCCCCGACTGCTTTGCGGCCTCCTCGCTTATCCTGTTCCAGCGCTCGAGCTTTTTCGTGACGCCCTCGGTGCGCTGCACGACGCGCTCACAGCGGAAAAAGCATATCTCATGAGCACCGGCCTCAACGCATTTCTGGATGATGTAATCGGTCTTGTCGCCCTTCGGCAGTCCGCACAGCACGCGCACCGACACCGTCGGCTCGGCGGCGCAGGGCACGACCTCAATGATCTCGGCCTCGGCCTCGTCCTTGTCAGAGCGCAGGAGCCTGCACTTATAGTCCGTGCCATTGCCGTCGCAGATCGTCATCTCCTCGCCCGGGCGCAGGCGAAGCACCTTTATATGCTCTGCATCGCGGCCGCGTATGAGCGCCCTGCCGCCGAGCAGATTTGTTCCGAACGCAAAAAATCTGGGCATGATAAACACCTCGCAAAAAATGTATTTTTTATTATCTCACACCGCTGACTTTTTTTCAAGAGCGCGCATATAATGCAGCGGTGAAGCCAGTGGAATTTGATAATTTTGAAAGCGTGTGGCAGCGCGTGACCGCCCGTGACGAGGAGCTTCCGCTCCCAGCACCGCAGCCGGAAAATAAACACGAGGAAAAGCTGTGCGTCATACGGCGCAGCAAAAAAAGCTGCGCCGTGCGCTTTATCGCCGGTCAGTGAGCCGCCACACTGAAACGCCTCCCGTTCTGCACGGGAGGCGTTATTTTACAGAGAAATGTTGACAAATTTGGGTGCATAGTGTACCATAGCATATAGTTAGATACATCGGTATTATAAAAACAGAACTCGTGTTGCAGACATTAATTCCGCAGTTGTTTACTACTAAACATTACAGGAGGCGAACATATGGCAGACGTAACAAGAGGCATTTGGACCATTTTTACAGTGTTTCCGCTTTATCTCGGCATATTTCTCATTCCCGCAACATTTTACGGTGTGCTTGAGTGCATCAAAAACGCCGTACAGGGCAAAAGCGTCAGCGAGTATAAGAAGGCCTTCATTTGGACATCGATCGGGCTTCTCTGCGTGCTCGCCCCGTCGCTGGTGGTGCTTACATAGGCAGAAAAAAGGACGTACAC
>CAVDFD010000238.1:0-2332 GCA_963608145.1 Bacteroidaceae bacterium
GTTCCCTACAAGGTGCGTCGCAGTTTTTTAGATGCCGCAACAACATTGCTCCGTACTTGCGTTACGCGAAACGCTGTAGTTTCCTCCGTTGTTTCGATACCGTGCACCTGCAATATGCGTATAAGTACAGCCTCAATGCGCCTCTAAAAAGGCAGGGAGGAGAGGATGGAGGCGAAGTATTCGGGCAGGTCGGTGGAGATGACGACCCTTTCGCCGCTGCGCGGGTGGATGAATTTCAGCTCGCGGGCGTGCAGGCACTGGCCGGTGAGCCCCCTGTCGGGACAGGGGGCGCCGTACAAACCGTCGCCGAGCAGCGGGTGGCCGATGTGCGCCATGTGCACGCGGATCTGATGTGTGCGTCCTGTTTCGAGCCGGCAGCGTATGTGCGTGTAGCCGCGGTAGCGTGCTATGACCTCCCAATGCGTCACCGCGCTGCGCGAGCCCTTGGGCGTGACGGCCATTTTCTTGCGGTCGGTCGGGTGACGGCCTATAGGCGCATCGACCGTGCCGGAGTCCTCGCGCATGCCGCCGCGGACAACGGCCTCGTATACGCGAGAGAGGCTGCGGTCGGCAAGCTGCGCCGACAGCGCAAGGTGGGCAAAATCGTTTTTCGCAACGATCAGCAGGCCGGACGTGTCCTTGTCGATGCGGTGCACGATGCCCGGACGCTTCTCGCCGCCGATGCCGGACAGCGACGAGCCGCAGCGGAACATCAGGGCGTTGACGAGAGTTCCGTCGGGGTGCCCCGGCGCGGGGTGCACGACCATGCCGCGTGCCTTGTTGACCACCAGCAGATCGCTGTCCTCGTATACGATATCCAGCGGTATATCCTGCGGTCTGAGCTCGCAGTCGGCAGCCTCGGGCATGACGAGGGTGATCTCGTCGCCGGATGAGCACTTGTAGTTTTTCTTCACAGCCCTGCCGCCGACGGAGACCGCGCCCGCGTCGATAAGCCGTGCGGCGGCGCTGCGCGTGAGCTCCGGCACACAGCGCGCAAGGAGAGCGTCGATACGTTCGGCGCTCTCCTGTGCTGTTATCCTTATGATATTATCGTCCAAATAATCCATTACAGATCCTTAAACTCGGCGAGAATGTCCTCAAGCTCATAGCTCTCGCTCTTTGGAGCCGCCTTCGGTGCTTCGGGCGCTTTTTCGGCAGGCTTGGACGGCGCACTGCGCAGAGCGGGGCCGAAATCGTCCCAGAACGCATCGTGCGGCGGCTTTGTCTCCGGCTTTATCGGCTGCGCCTCCTGCGGCTGCTCACGGGTATTGGTGTCGATGCCGAAGATATCGGCAAAATCATCGGCGGGCGCGGCGGGAGTTCGCGGCACGGGCTTTACCTTCACGGGCGCAGCGGGCTCGTCCTCGTCATCCTCGCCGCGTGAGCCGAAGAAAACGTAGAGCACGAACATCAGGCAGGACACGACGAGCACCGCATCCGCGATGTTGAACACCGCGAAGTTGACAAACTCGAGCTTGAACATATCCACAACATAGCCGAGGAACACACGGTCGATGCAGTTGCCGATCGCACCTGTCAGAAACAGCACCTCGCACCACACCGCAAAGCGTGAGTCGAACACGCGCTTTACCAGCAGCACCGCGATCACAACGACGAACACCGCTGTCACGGCAAGGAATATCCAGCGTGCGGCCGCAACATTGTCAAGCATTCCGAACGCCGCGCCGGAATTGTGGATATTCACGAGCTTCACGACTCCCGGAATGAGCTCCTGCGAGCCGGTCGAAAGCGTTATATTGACCGTGACCCAATATTTGAGCCACTGATCCGCGATGAGTATCACCGCGGCAACGATCGCAAAAAGCATGTTTATATCCTTTCGGTTTCCATATAATCAACTTATATAATGCACCAAAAAGCCCGTTTCGTCAAGGGTTTTTAGTGGCGCATTAGGTCTGCACCTATACGGAGATTGCGTCAGCACGGTATCGAAACACTGGTATAAATAAATACGTTTCGCCTCCCGCGAGTGCGGCAGAATGTTGTTGCGGCATCTAAAAAACTGCGCCGCACCCTGTAGGGAACTTATCTTGCCCGTTCCGTCTGTATCGGTTTGTTCCGCAGCAGATGGTCGAGCTGACGCAATATCTATATAGGTACACCGTGGCAACGCCTCTAAAAAACCTTGCCTGTTCCGTATAGTCAGAACAAATATCTATATTAAACGCTGAAAAGACAGCTCGGATGTATGTCCAAGCTGTCTTTTTTTGTTTTGTATTTGATTTTAGTCTGGCGCTGACAGACAATGTTGCGGCTATTTCAGTGCGCAGATAGCTTCAACAAGCGGAACAGGCAAGCCTGTTCCCTACAG
>CAVDFD010000239.1:0-2325 GCA_963608145.1 Bacteroidaceae bacterium
AAAAAGAGCGAAACGTTCTTGTTTCTTCCGTTGTCTCGATACCGAGCCGACGCAGTAAACGTATAAGTAAAATCTCAAATCGCCTCTAAAAAAGAGCTTAGTATTTGAAAACAGGCTTTTGGGAAAAACCCGTTTTCAAGTGCTATGCTCCGGCGGTTTTTGAAATATAAAAAATAATGCAAAGGAGCAAAACAAATGATAATCACGCACAAGGAATTTCCCGATTACAGAAAGTTTGAGATCGAGTATGAGGGTCGTCCTCTCAAGATGGAGGTCGGCAAGATGGCCGAGCTGTGCAACGCTGCAGTCCTCGTGACCTACGGCGAGACCACCGTTCTCGTGACCTGCACCGCGTCTGCCCGTCCCAAGGACGGCATCGACTACTTCCCCCTCGCAGTCGATTTCAACGAAAAGCTTTACGCAGTGGGCCGCATCCCCGGCAGCTTCATGCGCCGCGAGGGTAAGCCCAGCCTGCCCGCGGTTCTGGCATCCCGCCTCATCGACCGCCCCATGCGTCCGCTGTTCCCCTCCGACCTGCGCAACGATGTCGTCATCGCCTGCGAGGTTCTGTCCGTTGACCGCGACTGCAGCCCCGAGATCACCGCAATGATCGGCGCATCGGCAGCAGTCAGCATCTCCGACGTGCCCTTCAACGGCCCCATTGCCGGCATCGTGCTCGGCTGGGACGGCGAGAAGTATCTCTTCAACCCCACTCAGGAGGAGCGCAAGACCAACCGCATGACCACCACCATCGCCGCGACTCACAAGAAGATCGTCATGATCGAGTCCGAGGCCGATCAGGTCCCCGAGGAGGTCATGTACGAGGGCATCGTTCAGGCTCACGAGCATCTGCAGCCCGTTCTCGACCTCATCGACAAGATGGTAGCCGAGGTCGGCAAGCCGAAGTTTGAGTACGAGCACGCATCCTTTGACGAGGAGCTGTTCAATAAGCTCGTCGAGAACGAGTTCGAGGGCATGGAATACTGCATGGACACCGACGACAAGAACGTCCGCGAGGCGCGTGTCAACGAGTGGGTCACCGCGATGGAGGAGAAATACTCCGAGGAGCACCCCGACATGATGCAGTTCATGGACGAGATACTCTACAAGCTTCAGAAGAAGGTAGTCAAGAAGTGGCTGCTGGCCGGTAAGCGCGTCGATGGCCGCGCCATGAACGAGATCCGTCCCCTCGGCAGCGAGGTCGGCCTGATCCCCCGCGTTCACGGCTCGGCACTGTTCACCCGCGGCCAGACTCAGGTGCTGTCGATCGCAACTCTCGCCACCCTCAGCATGTCCCAGAAGCTCGACACTATCTGGGAGGAGGAAGAGAAGCGCTTCATGCACCACTACAATATGCCCTCCTACTCGACCGGCGAGGCTCGCGCCAGCCGCAGCACAGGCCGCCGCGAATACGGCCACGGCGCACTGGTCGAGAAGGCGCTTGAGAGCGTCATCCCCTCGGTCGAGGACTTCCCCTACACCATCCGCGTAGTCTCCGAGATCCTGTCCTCCAACGGCTCTACCTCACAGGGCTCGATCTGCGGCACGACGCTTGCACTCATGGACGCAGGCGTTCCCATCAAGGCTCCCGTTGCCGGTATCTCCTGCGGCCTTATTCAGGACGGCGACGACTTCACCACCTTCATCGACATTCAGGGCGTTGAGGACTTCCACGGCGAGATGGACTTCAAGGTCGCCGGTACCAAGGCCGGTATCACCGCCATCCAGATGGACCTCAAGAACGACGGCCTCAAGCATGAGATCGTCAAGGAGGCGCTCGAGATCACCCGCGAGGCACGCTATCAGATCCTCGACGAGGTCATGCTCAAGGCGCTGCCCGAGCCGCGCAAGGAGCTGGCAAAGAGCGCTCCGAAGATGATCCAGATGAAGATCAATCCCGACAAGATCCGCGAGGTCATCGGCTCTGGCGGCAAGGTCATCCAGAAGATCACCGCCGACACCGGCTGCAAGATCGACATCGAGGACGACGGCAGCATATTCATTGCATCCGAGGATATCGAGGCCTGCCGTGCTGCACGCCAGACCATAGAGAACATCGTTTTCGAGCCCGAGGTCGGCGCACTGTACTACGGCAAGGTCGTCCGCATCATCCCCATCGGCGCGTTCATCGAGCTCGCCCCGGGCAAGGACGGCATGTGCCACATCAAGGACCTCGAGTATAAGCGCACCGAGAAGGTCGAGGACGTGCTCAATATCGGCGACATGACCTGGGTCAAGGTCACCGAGATCGACGACCGCGGCAGAGTCAACCTCTCCCGCAAGGAAGCCCTCAAGGAGCGCGGCGAAGCCTGATTTTAGAGGCGC
>CAVDFD010000240.1:0-2292 GCA_963608145.1 Bacteroidaceae bacterium
TACAGTAAAATCGGAATTTGTCAATACCTAATCTGAATTTTTTCAAGAAAAGCTGTGGTCAAAATTGACCACAGCTTTGTTATGCAATGTATATTTTTATTCTTATCGCACGATGAAGTTGACGGAGGTGTCGCCCTGCTCGTCAACGCCGAACTCGTAGTCCTTGCCGGGGAGGACAGCGTTTACGATGATGCCGACGATGGAGGCTACCGCGAGGCCGGACAGAGACACGATGCCGATCTGGAGGCTGCCGACGGAGTAGTTGATGCCGATAGCGAGAACGAGGATGAGAGCTGCTACGATGACGTTGCGGCTGTTGGTGAAATCGACCTTGTTCTCAACGACGTTGCGGACACCGACTGCGGAGATCATGCCGTAGAGGATCAGGGAGATGCCGCCGATGGTCGCGGTGGGCATTGCGGTGATGAGAGCCGCGAACTTCGGGCAGAAGGAGAAGATTATCGCAAAGCAGGCTGCGATGCGGATAACGCGGGGGTCGTAAACCTTACTGAGTGCGAGGACGCCGGTGTTCTCGCCGTAGGTGGTGTTTGCGGGTGCGCCGAAGAGGGCTGCGAGGCTCGTTGCAAGGCCGTCGCCCAGAAGGGTGCGGTTCAGGCCGGGGTCAACGACGTAGTTCTTGCCGACGGTGGAGGATATTGCGCAGATATCGCCGATGTGCTCGACCATGGTCGCCAGAGACAGGGGAACGATGGTGAATACGGCGCTCAGGAGCATGCCTGTGTCAACGTCCATGTTGAACAGGTGGAACACGCTCTTTTCCCATACGATGGGCAGGCCGAACCACTTTGCAGCGGAGACGGTCTCAACTACGTTTGCTCTTGCCGCGGGGTCAACGATGACTGCGATCAGGTAGGAGCCGAGAACACCGAGGAGGATGGGGACGATCTTTGCCATGCCCTTGCCCCAGATGTTGAAGTAGATGACTATGATGATGGCTGCTGCCGCTATGAACCAGTTGGAGTTGCAGTTGTTGATAGCCGAGGAGGACAGGATCAGACCGATGCAGATGATGATGGGGCCTGTGACTATCGGGGGGAAGAACTGCATGACCTTCTTTACGCCGTAGGCCTTGAACAGAGCCGCGAGGACTGCGTACATAAGTCCCGCGCAGGCAACGCCGAAGCAGGCATACACGAGCAGATCGCTGTTGACGGGAACACCGGCGGAGGAGTCAAAGCCGGTGATGGCATTGTAGCCGCCGATGAATGCGAAGGACGAGCCGAGGAAGGCGGGTACCTTGCGCTTAGTCAGCAGGTGGAACAGCAGAGTGCCGAGGCCGGCAAACAGTAGGGTCGTTGCGATGTCAATGCCCGTAAGGATGGGGACAAGAACGGTCGCGCCGAACATTGCGAACATGTGCTGAAGTCCGAGAATGAGCATTCTCGGTTTGCCAAGGGTGCGTGCGTCATACACGGGTCCATTAATCACGGTCTTTTCTTTCATTGGTGATTGTACCTCTCTTAGTGTAATAAAATATATAAAGGGTATTTGCTGACAAAGTTAATCTATCTCCATGAGATACACGCCCGTTTCGCCGTCAAACTCCGGCAGACGCACCTCTATGAGCTCCGAGCGCGAGGTGGGGACGTTTTTGCCGACATAGTCGGCTCTTATGGGAAGCTCGCGGTGGCCGCGGTCTACGAGCACGGCAAACTGGATGCTGCGCGGGCGGCCTGCCGTGAACACGGCCTCGATAGCGGCTCGCGCCGTGCGGCCCGTATACAGCACATCGTCAACCAGAACGACGTTTTTGTCGTTCACATCCGTACCGATGTCGGCTCTGAGCAGCACCGGCTGCTCGCTCTCGCGGCTGAGATCATCACGGTAAAAACGGATATCCACGCTGCCGCAGGGCACGTCTGCATCCTCGATCTTTTTTATGTTGTCGCGGATGCGCTCGGATATGGGCACTCCCCTTCTGCGTATGCCGACAAGAACGACATCGTCAACGCCCTTGTTCTTCTCGGTTATCTCGTGGGATATCCTCATAAGTGCGCGGCTCATTGCCGCCTCATCCATAAGTCTTGCCTTGAGCTTCACTGTATCACCCCGAACAAAAGAAAATCGCCCTGCCGAAAACCGACAAGACGCACAAGAGCATGTCTCTCAAGTCTGAGAGAAGCACAATATCTGCGATTTTGCCGGCTTCACGGAACCGTCTTAAAAATCTTTTCTATGCGATTATAGCCGCTCATTCACAATTTTGCAACACCTTTTTTCCTTTTCAGCTAATATAACAAAACCTGCGGCGAAATGCCGCAGGTTTTCTGC
>CAVDFD010000241.1:0-2291 GCA_963608145.1 Bacteroidaceae bacterium
CCAAAGTTGGAGCCAAATGTTGCGCGATTGTTTTCCATAACTTTCTCTCCTTTATAAAAATGCTTTCGCTGGAGTCTATTGTATCTGTTAATAATTTGATTACAAGTCCTTTATGCCGAAATTAACTCAATCTTAACACCAATTCATAATCTCTTTACACGAATTTATGCGATTTGCACCAATGACCGCAATAATTTGTTCACAAGCATGGTAAAAATAGCTCGAAAATGCCTGCATAGTCCTGTAAGGCGTTAACAAATAGGTCAAAATCGCGTTAATTTCCTTAGCGGCTTTGAGGTTTAAAAACGGGTTTTAGCTATAAATTCGGTTAATATGTATATTATTAAATCGTATATACCGGCGAAAAAAGCGTTTGGAAAACGTAAAGACGCAGGGCAATAAAAAAGAAGCCGCATATGCGGCCTCAAAGCGTGTAAAAAAGGGGCAGCTTTCGCTGCCCCAAAATCTCATGTTATGTTGCTTGTTTAGAAGAAGCTTGTGATCTGACCGTAAAGGACGAGGATCATGCCGATCGGGGTTACGAATTTGTAGCACAGGGTGAAGAAGCCGCGAGCCTTGAACGGGTGTCCGGAGGACTCGCATTCCTCCACAATGAAGTCAAGCTTAAGTACATAGCCTATCAGGATACACATTACCAGTGCGCCGAGCGGCATCATGATGCCTTCGGAGAACACGTCGTAGAAGTCGAGCCAGTCGCCGTTCCAGGTCTTTGCCGTCTTCACAAAGTAGGTCTCGGATGCGTCGAAGGCGGCATCCTCGGCGACGGCTGTGTAAATTCCGTCGTCACCGAGCGTGTAATAAGTAGTACCCTTCTCAAATGCGGTCAGATTCTCGGCCTCACCCCAGTTCATGCCGAGGATCTCGGCAGGAGTGCCGAGTGCGGCACCGCCGTTTGTACCTGCGCCCAGACCGTCAAGGCAGGTGGGCAGGCAGAATACGAAGATGATGCAGGCGGCGAGGATAGCATACTTTTTGCGTCCGGGAGCCTTGCCCTGCTCGACGTTCTTGTCAACCTTGTAAGCGGTGATGACCTCAAGCAGCGAGATCGAGGAGGTTATTGCGGCGATAAATACGAGCGTGTAGAACAGGAAGCCCATGATATTGCCGACGTAGCCCATGTTGTGGAATACTTCCTGCATGGACTTGAAGAGCAGTCCGGGGCCTGCACCGGCGTTGTCGCCGAGGAAGGCAAAGCAGGCGGGAACGACGACCATTGCCGCCATGATCGCGACGGTGGTATCGCTGATGACAACGATCAGTGCATTCTTCTGAATGCTTTCCTTCTTCTGAAGGTAGGAGCCGTAGGTGATCATAGCGCCCATGCCGAGGGACAGGGAGAAGAACATCTGACCTGCGGCGCTCTTGAGAACGAGCAGCCAGTCTTCCTTGAGCGGGGACAGATCCCAGCCGAAGATGAACTTGTAGCCCTCGCCTGCGCCGGGCTGGCATGCGACATAGATGATGATGATGACGAGCATCACGAACAGAGCGGGCATACCGACCTTGCAGAACTTCTCGATGCCTTCGCCGATACCGCCTGCGACGATAGCGACGTTCAGTGCGATGAAGATGGCCGTCCAGAGGATCATGCCGCCGCCGTTCATGATAAAGGTGCCGAAGAAGTCGGAGATGTTTGCGACCTGCCAGGTGTCCCATCCGAAGATGGCCGTCAGGTAGCCGACTGCATAGCGCATGACCATGCCGCCGAGGACGAAGTAGAAGCACAGGACCAGGAAGGGGCAGATAACTGCCATGTAGCCGAGCCATGTGTACTTCTTGCTGAGCTTGCGGTAAGCTGCGATCGGGCTCAGGCCGGTCTTACGGCCTATGCAGAACTCGCCGACCATGACGGCGAAGCCTACGAATACGCCCAGTGCAAGATAAACCAGCAGGAAGGCGAAGCCGCCGTATGCGCTTATCTTGTACGGGAAGCCCCAGATGTTGCCCAGACCGACTGCCGAGCCGACAGCAGCCATAAGGAAACCAAAATTGGAGCCAAAAGAGTCGCGATTGTTTTCCATAACTTTCTCTCCTTTAATTTAATGCTTTCGCTGGGTCTATTGTATCTGTTAAAAAATTGATTACAATAGCTTTCAGACGATATTAACTTGCTGCTAACGGCTGTACATAGTCTCTTCACGGGAATTTATGCGATTTGCTGCAAAAATGGTAATAGTTTGTTCATAAGCATGGTCAAAAATACTCGAAAAGCAGCTCTGAGACCTGCCAAGCGTTAACAAACAGGTAAAAAATATATTAATTTGCCTAAC
>CAVDFD010000242.1:0-2288 GCA_963608145.1 Bacteroidaceae bacterium
CCCTTGGCAAGCTTCATGCCGGTCTTGAGTGCGGAGGTGCCGAGCTTTGCCGCTGCGTCCTTCACGCCGTCCTCGACCTTTGTGATGAACTCATCTGCCTTGTCGGCGATGTGGTTCTCGGTGTCGATCTTATCTGCAAGATCGTTGAGTCCCTGCTGCACCTTGCCGAGCGCTTCGCTGTTTGACGTGTCGATGCCGGAGGCGATGCCCTTGATGGTCGCCTGCACGGCCAGAGCGGCGTTTGTCCTCGCGCTTGTCGAAACGCTGTAGAAGATCCAGTTCTCGTCGATAACGCCGGTGACGACGCTCTTGGAGTCCTTCATGACCTTGTTTGCGAATATCATCATATTCTGCGCCGTGCGGCCATAGGAGTAGAGATACTCCGTCAGCGCCGCCGCAAGCTCTTCCTGAGAGTCATAGACCAGTCTGCCGCCCATATACCAGTAGATGTAGTAGCTCTGGTATGCGATGGCTGCGGCCGTCACGTCGGTGTCATCATTGAGCATGTCCTGAATGAAGCTGTCGAGCTTTCCGCCGGTTATATTGTCAAGAATGCCGTCTACAGACTTTGCAAGATCAAATTCCCTGAGATAGGTGTAGCAGTCCTCGGCGTAGTAGGGGAGGATAATGCCGCAGTTGCCGACGCTTGCAAAGCACCATTTGCTTATATCCTGACCGGAGGTATCCCAGTTAAGCTGCACGGTGTAAAACAGCGGGCTGCGCACATAGCCGTAGGGAGCCTCGGACTGGAACAGAATGTAGCTGCCTGCCGGCATCTTCGGCGTGAGTATCGCGTGCGAGGGAAGCATGCTTATAACGTCCTCGTACTCGCTTGCCTTGTCCTTGAGAAGATCCTTGGCGTACTGCATAACGTTGTCGTTCTGCAGCACGGGGTAGATCCAGTCGTTTATGAATTCGGCAAAATTATCGGCGTGCTCGTTGGAATAATCCAGACCCTTCTGGAGCAGATACTTTGCCGCTATGATCGTGAAATTGACGAGCGCCTCGGTGCTCTTGTTTTCAAACACGCCGTCAAGCAGCTCTGCATCCTGAATCTCGTCAATGACGACGTTGCCGAGCTTGAGGAGTATCTGCAGCGACCAGACGAGCGTCACGTTGCTGTCCTCGGTGAAGCGGACTATGCCGTTTTCATCGGCTGTAGCAAGCAGTATCGCAGGCAGATGGATATACGGCTCGTCGTTGAGGAAGTCGGTTATCGGCTCCTTTGCCGAGGCCTCGACCAGCGCCCAGTATGTGCCCAGAAGCTTGCGTGCGTTCTCCTTGTTGAGCGTTATCTGCTGATTTTCGCTGTCCCATTCGAGCAGCTCCTTGTTGAGGATGCTCAGCTCATTCCATGTGAAGCCGTCGGAGCCGAGCTTGCGCATTGCGTTGGTGAAGGTGTTTTCACCCATCACGGCAGCGGCCTTGACGATCTTCTCGACCTCGTCGCGGTTTACGAGGACAAACTCTGCGCCCGCTACCGCCTGCCCGCCGTAGTTAGCGGAGGTGAAGCTTATACCGGGATCCTCGGCCTTGAGGAATACGCCGGGCATGCTGAGCTTCAGTGTAGCAAGATCCCAGCCCCAAAGCTCAAGACTGTAGTCGCTGAGGGGAGCCTCGTATCCGACGTAGTTTACGCTGTCATCACCGACATGCACCGAGATATCTCCGCTCTCGGGATGCCAGAGCTTGTAGCCGTCGCCGCTTATCTTGAGTATCTTGAGCGTATAGTCGCCCTCGGGGACGTTCGTCGCGCCGTATATTCTGTAAAACTGGCCAACGGTGTCAACATCGTTTACAAGCCAGCCGAACACATACTGAACGGCATCGGTGAAGTATTCAAGCCAACCGGCAAGACCGCTTGCATCGACCTTGAACGACGACAGAAACGCTGCGTTTTCAGGCTTGCCCTCCTGCGTGAGCTTATAGCCCTGACCCTCGCTGTTTACAAGATACATCTCGACCTCGGGCAGCTTTTCGTTTGCAAGCCAGCCCTGAAGCTCCGCCTTGAGCTTGGCCGAGAAGTTATCGAGCGAATAATTGCCGGTGCAGACGATATCCGAAACGCTCTTGCCGTAGACCATGACGGCAACGTTTTCGTCGCCTGCAGGACCGGCTTCATACGGAGCGTCGGCTGCCGAGGTATCCTCGGCCAGCACCATGGCGGGGAAGAGCCCCACTATCATGACGATGACCAGAATAATGCTTATGAGTTTTCTGTTCATGGCTTTTCTCCTTTTCTGTTAAGACCCCAAATTTAACGAAAATAATTTATACTATTTCAAGAC
>CAVDFD010000243.1:0-2275 GCA_963608145.1 Bacteroidaceae bacterium
AAAAGTAATGTGCTGAAAAATAAAATCGCGCAGCCACCAAACCGATGACTGCGTGATAAAGTGGTAATCAGTTTCTATCCCATCTTGCGGATTTTCTTCACATTGGCGTTCATCAGATGCCGCCCGAGATTACGGTAGACGAAGGCTTTCAGCCGCGACATTTCCTGACCGTGCTCGCGCAGCAGCTCGTCGGGGCTGTCGTACACGCCGAAGTCCTGATTTATGCCCTCGCTCTGGATATAGGTGTTGTTGCGGTCGAAATCTACCACGGGATGGTGGAGATCGCGCACCGCCGCGCCGTAGCCGCAGAATGCGCCGGCGCAGTCGGGGTTTGCGGCCTGAAGGCTTTCAAGATAGGGCTTGTCGAGAATAAAGGCCTCCAGCTCGTACCACACGCCGTCCAGATATACCTCCACCCAGCTGTGGAATACATTTTTCGGTGCGAGGGCGTACACGAGCCCGGTCATTGCGCCTTTTTGCAGCTTTTTGTCGATGGTGAAGCCGTGGACGCGGCAGGGAATGCCGCAGCCGCGCAGCAGCGCCATGAACAGCGTCCCCTTGGTGTTGCACTGGCCGTAGCCATCGGCAAGCACCGTGGAGGCTGGAATGCTGTCATCGGTATTGTAGCCGAACAATATCTCGTCACGGACATAGTTATAGATTGCCTGAATGCGATCAAATTCATCCAGCGAACGCCAGCCGTGCTGCTCGATTAGAGCTTGTATCGCCGGAGCGGAGAAATCCAGCATCGTCGTTTCCCTTAGGTATCTATCCATCATTCAGCTCCGCTCCCTCAGAAAAGGCAACTCCGGCAGGTGATTTTCTTCGATAACAAAGCGAAGCATTTCTGCAAAGCCCTCAGGGTCACGGATCTGGAGCTGCATGTGGTTATACCCCTCAAACACAGGGTAATTGCCGCAAGGATAGGCCGCCATGACAGCATTGCGGTATTTATAGTGCTCTTCTATGCTGCCAAACTCAAAATAAGTGCGACTTTGCATCTTCTCAGGCAATGGCGGAAAAGGCTTATCCTCCAGACTCTCCGCCAGCTGACGGCGAAGATTTCCGTACTGCAACACCTTTCCGGCGGCGATGAAGTAGGGCTTTATCGCCTCGTCATCGCACCAGAGTATCTTCCCCAGTGTTTTTCCTTTTGACCAGTACAGACTTTTTATGGCGAGGTACAGAAATGGCGTCATAATCCGCCGCAGCGGCAGCGATATCTGCGCAAACTGTCCGCCGTCAAAGAAAACGTGTTCCACAGGCAGTTCCGTATTTGTAAGAAAAGCAATGGCAAGATCTGCTCCTATCGAGGATGCGACGACCAGAGCAAGACGCTCTACGTCGTTTTTCCGTAGAAACGCTTCGACCTGCCGCGCCTCATCGGCCTTGCTCACATAGCGCTGTTCCCTGCAGTAGACCGTCGATGTCGGCATAATACAAAAATATTTCTCCTGCAAATGCTCTGCCACCGGCATACTGCTGTCGCCCGTCACGCCCATGGCGTGGAAAAACAGCACGGCGGGCTTATCTTTATTTCCAAGTGTTTTGAAAATCATACGATCACCTCATTTTATAACAGAGTCCAGCCATGAGCAAAACTGAAGAAACGCAGTAATTACAATGGTTCCCGGTCATGGCTGAAACCGAAAATCACTCAGATGATATAGAAAGCGGCGCCCCATTCTGGTAAAATGAAGCTGCAAAACACACCAACCGGAAAGGGGCTGGCCGCCATCTACCGACAAGAAATTATTCAGGATGTTACTCTATTCACATCCCAACCCGCCGCAAACTTCTATGACAAGCTTTTCAGCAGTCTGGACTTCACACTGCCCTGTGCAGCGACCGGGCGGCGTGGTTTCTCAAAGGAAGCACTGCTGTGTGCATTCATCGTCATGAAATGCGAGGGCTTTGGATATATCACGGACTTAATGGATTATCTGGAAAACAACCGTATCATCGCCCATTACTGTGGCTTTGATATTACGAAGCCGCTGCCGTCTTACTGGACATATGACCGCTTCCTGCGTCAGTTGGATAATGCAGAGCTAAAGTCTATCATGGCGGATCTGGTACGGCAGTTATATCAACTGGGCGTGGTGGATGCATCCTTTATCGGACTGGATTCTACACCCGTCAAGGCAAACACGAAGCATAATAACCCTAAATCCTTCACAAAGAACAAGTTCTCCAAGGAAAACCACCCGAAAAACGACCCGGATTGCGCCCTCGGCGTCCACTCCGCCTCCAACCAGCACAATGAGCGGCGGTA
>CAVDFD010000244.1:0-2274 GCA_963608145.1 Bacteroidaceae bacterium
AAATCAGGTAGTCGCGCAAGCGGCTCGTGGGTTCGAATCCCACCCTATCCGCCAAAATGAGGCTCCCGCATGGGAGTCTCTTTTTTGCATAAAGGGATTCGAACCCGAGGGCACTTAGAAACGTGCCGGCGGCACGTTTCAACCCGAGGTGGCCTGCGCCGCAGCGCAGGTCGAATCCCACCCTATCCGCCAGACAGAGAAGTCGGATTTTCCGGCTTCTCTTTTTTATTCCCGGTTTGCTATCTGTCAGGGGGCTTGAAGATGCCACACAGCACGGCTTGTGTCGATACGATTTATTAAATTTGTATAATCCGATGTCTCGTCATCTTGTTTTTTTTCTTGCCATGCGGTCCGGGTCTAAGATATAATCGAAAAAAAGGAGGTGGCACTATGAAGGTCACTGTTTCCGAATGCCTCCGGCTGCCGTCGCTGCATGAGGCAGTGCTGCTCGGCGGCGCGAGGGGGCTCGAGAGGCCCGTGTCGTCGGTGAGCGTGCTGGAATGGCCGGAGGTCAAGCTGCTGTCAGACGACGTTCTTGCAGGCAACGAGGTCATTCTGACCGCGCTTATCCAGATAAAGGACGATGTCGAAAAGCAGTGCCGGCTGCTCCGTCACCTGTGCAGTATGGGTACCTCCTGCCTCATAGTCTATTATGTCGGAATATTTGTGCCCGAAATAGACGAAAGACTGGTCCGCCTGGCAGATGAGATATGCTATCCGCTGCTCGTGATGCCGTATAACAGGATGGATTTCCGCTATGCGGACGTTATTACGGACATCGTCGAGCACATACACTCAAAACGCAAGCAGGAGAACTACCTGCTGACCGACATGATGAACAGCATCGCGTATCTTGAGCCGAATCAGATAAGCATAGCAAATGCGCTCAGGCTGCTGTCGGACAGAATGCGCTGCACGCTGCTGCTGGCAAACCGCCATATGGAGAGCCTCGGTGCGGCCGCGTGGCCGCGCTCCATGCGCTGGGATTACGACGCGCTGCTTCAGAGGCTCAGAAACGGCTCGTCTGCGTCCGGCACGGCGGAGCTCGAGCTCGACGGAAGGCGCGTATATATTACGGACAGGCCGATAGACTCGGAGGTGCACCGCAGGCTGCGTCTTTTCGTTATCATGGAGGACAGGCCGCCGGATGACTCGCTGTGCGCGCAGGCGGCGGATGTCATATCCCTCGTTCTGAACATCTGGAGCAAGGGCTCCACCTATGAGGGCACGGACGATCTGATAGAGGCCGTGCTGACGGACAATCCGGAGAGAATGCGCGTGCTTGCCTCGAGGATGGATATCAGGATCGAGGACGTGCATACAATGTGGTGCTTTAATATAAAGCGCGGCGGCGACGAGCTGAGCCCCCGTCAGCGCGGCGGCACGCTGGCCATGCTCAGGCGCTTTCTGCTGGAGTATCACAAGCTTGCCATCGTGGACAATTACGGAAGCTTCCTCGTTGCGCTCACCGACGATCCCTTTTTTGAGACAGACTGCAAGAGACTCGGAAACGATTTTGCCGAAAGGCTCGAGCGGGAGGGCTTCGAGGTCAGGAGCTGCGTCTTTGAGCAGCTTGACAATACCACGCAGACAAGGGAGGCGTATCTGCGCATGAGCGAAAGCTTCGATGCGCTGTGCACGGTGTTTCCGCACAAGAAAATGCATACCGACAGCGACATAAAATTCATCCGCGCCTGCAGGGAATACATAGCGCAGGGAGAGGCCGCCGTCGCCGAAAGGCTCCAGCCCGTCAGCCGCATCATGAGCGCCTCCGACGGCGCGGAGCTGGCGGAGACCCTCGGCGTTTTCCTCCTCGACGCGGAATCGAACATGAGCCGGGCCGGCGAGTTGCTTTTCCTGCACAAGAACACTGTCAGCTACAGGATAAACAAGATCCGGCGGCTGCTCTCGATCAGTCTGGACTCGCTGCCCGACTCCTTCGAGGCGTATCAGGCAGCGGCGATATACAGGATACTGGATTCGTTTGAAAATGCCTGAGGCTCCCGCCCGCATTTTAACTGCACCCCAATTGTCATACAGCATCCTGATAAGCAGGCGGCCTGAGCCGCCTGCTTCAGCGTGTCAAAAAAGTCTGCGACTTTTTTGCACGCTTCAAAAACGCCACATTTTTTGTGAAGCTTACGCTTCACAAAAAATCTCGCTGCGCTCGTCAAAAAACCTGATAAATCAGGCATTTTGATGGCTATAATCCAATTGCGAGCGGGGCCTTTTCTCGCTGCGGCTCGGTCACGGCGCGGCTCTGACATGCCACCG
>CAVDFD010000245.1:0-2271 GCA_963608145.1 Bacteroidaceae bacterium
TATCAGCTAAGGGCTATCAGCTAACAGCTCGCTGAGTATCAGCGCTGTAGTTTCCACCAATGTCTCGATACCGTGCTGACGCAATAAACGTATCCGTAGCTGCGTCAAAGCGCCTCTAAAAAAACGCCACTAAAAACGAGTTATGTCGCGGATGTTTTTTTCAAACTTGCTGCGCGGCCCCATGACCTCGCGGCCACAGCCGAGGCAGCGGAGCTTGAAGTCCGCGCCGATGCGCAGCACCTGCCAGCGCTTTTCGCCGCAGGGGTGCGCTTTTTTCATCGTCAGCACGTCGCCGACGCGGATGTCCATTGGCATGGTCTGCACCTCACTTTTTTATCTCGTCCCAGTATTTTTTCGCGGTCTGCTCCAGCTTGTTGTCGCCGAAATCGTAGTAGTGCGCGCCCCTGAGCGCGTCCGGCAGATACTGCTGGCGCACCCAGTGGTTCGGGTAGCTGTGCGGGTATTTATAGCCCTGCTCGCGCTCAAAGCCAGTGCCGTCGGCGTGGACGTTCTGGAGCTCACGCGGCGGCGGACCGCTTCTTCCGGCGCGAACGTCGGCTATCGCAGCGTCAATGGCCATAACGCCGCTGTTTGACTTGGGCGCGGTCGCAAGAAAGATCGCGGCCTCGGCCAGCGGCAGCCGCGCCTCGGGCAGTCCGAGCTGCAAAGCCGAGTCCACGCATGCCTTGACGACCGGCACGGCCTGCGGGTAGGCAAGGCCGATATCCTCGCTGGCCGAGCACAAAAGCCTGCGGCACGCGCCGGTGAGGTCGCCTGCCTCCAGAAGCCGCGCAAGATAGTGCAGCGCCGCGTCGGGGTCAGAGCCGCGCAGTGACTTCATCAGCGCCGACAGCGCGTCGAAATGCTCGTCGCCGTCGCGGTCATAGCGCATCGCGCTGCGCTGGGTGACGGCTTTAGCGTCGTCGAGGCTTATCCTCACCCTGCCGTTTTCGTGCTCACCGGCGGAAAACAGCAGCTCCACGGCGTTGAGCGCCTTGCGCACGTCGCCGCCGCAGGACTGGCTTATCCGCTGCACAACGCCCTGCTCGAGCTCCGGCGCTTCGCCCTCGCGCTCGGCGAGAATGTTGAACGCACGCAGAACGGCGGGCTCGGCCTCCTCGGGCGTGACGGGCTTGAACTCAAACACCGTCGAGCGGCTCAGGATCGCGCCGAACACGCAGAAATACGGGTTCTCCGTCGTCGAGGCGATGAGCGTGATGCGCCCGTCCTCGATAAATTCCAGCAGCGACTGCTGCTGCTTTTTGTTGAAGTACTGTATCTCGTCGAGATACAGCAGCACGCCGCCGGGGGTCAGCAGCGTGTCGAGCTCGGAGATGATCTCCTTGATATCGGCAAGCCCCGCGGTCGTTGCGTTCAGCTTGCGCAGTGTGCGGTTCGTTTTTTCCGCGATTATGCGCGCAACGGTGGTTTTGCCCGTGCCCGAGGGCCCGTAAAATATCATGTTCGGGATGCTGCCGCTATCTACGATGCGACGCAGCAGTCCGCGCTGTCCGAGAATATGCTTCTGGCCGACCACATCGTCAAGGCTGTGCGGCCTTATTTCGTCTGCAAGAGGCTTGTACATTTGCTTTCCTCCGGAAAATATTGAGCAGAGCCGCATTTGCTGTGGCGCTGCGGCCAAGGATGTGTTAAAATGACGCAAAGAGGTGATCTTATGCGCACAAAGCAGCAGGTTTCGGAGATAGTCCGGCTTCTCGAGGAGGCATATCCGCTCGCCGACTGCACGCTCGACTATAAAAAGGACTACGAGCTGCTGTTCTCGGTGCGCCTTGCCGCGCAGTGCACGGACGCACGCGTGAACGAGGTAACGCCCGCGCTGTTTGAGCGCTTCCCGACGCTCGAGAGCTTTGCCGAGGCCGACACCGCCGAGGTCGAGCAATACATACACTCCTGCGGCTTTTACCGCGCCAAGGCACGCGATATCGTCGCCGCGGCGCAGATGCTGCTGCGTGATTTCGGCGGAAGAGTGCCCGATAACATGGACGATCTGCTCAAGCTGCCCGGCGTCGGACGCAAGACCGCGAACCTCATCCTCGGCGATATCTACCATGTGCCCGGCTCAACGGTCGTGGACACGCACTGTATACGCATTTCAAACCGGCTGGGGCTCGTTGACGGGCTCAAAGAACCCGAGAAGATCGAGCGCGAGCTGCGCTCCTGCCTGCCGCCGGAGAAGAGCTCCGACTTCTGCCACCGCATCGTGCTGCACGGCCGCGCCGTCTGCACTGCGCGAAAGCCCCGCTGCGAGGC
>CAVDFD010000246.1:0-2252 GCA_963608145.1 Bacteroidaceae bacterium
TTCAAAATGCTCGGCGGAAAAGTGCGGTCAAAAAATCCCGCGAGGGACTTTTTTGACAAGCTGCTCCTTTGTTCCTTTTACGTCAATATCAAAAATATCATAACATTTAATAATAAAAAGTCAATAAGGGACGCTTAGCTGAAAAATTAACATTCTGTTAATAGCGCGATTGTCAATTATGCACTAAAACCGGCGCGGTTTTTCGTGAAAACGATGAGGGTCAAGGCGTGGTAATATGATACTTCAAGCTTGTCGAAGCCGCTGTCCCTGTGTTATAATGCTTTTATCGGAAATTCCGAAAAAAATATCAGGAGGAGTCACATGAAAAACATGAAGAAGCTCCTTGCTCTGATGCTGGTTCTTGCCATGATATTTGCTCTGGCAGTTCCCGCATTTGCAGACGAGGAGACCCCCAGCATGGAGGGCAAGACCGTTATCCTGCACTCGAACGACGTTCACGGTGCGATAACGGGCTATGCAAACATGACGGCGCTTGCAGCCGAGTATGAAGCTCAGGGCGCTCAGGTCATAGTTGCCGACGCAGGCGACTTCAGTCAGGGCAAGGTCGAGGTCAGCTCGAACAAGGGTCTGAACGCGGTCACGATGATGAACGCAGCCGGCTACGACATTGCCACCATCGGCAACCACGAGTTCGACTACGGCTACGCACAGCTCGTTGAGAACCTCAAGGAGGCCAAGTTCGACGTTGTCTGCTGCAACGTTCTTGACGAGGACGGCAACTCCGTTTTTGAAGGCAGCAGGATCATCACCGTCGGCGATCTGAAGGTCGGCTTCATCGGCGTTAACACTCCCGAGAGCCAGACCAAGGCAAACCCCGCGCTCATCAAGGGTCTTACATGGCTTGCAGGCGAGGACATGACCAAGGCTGTTCAGGCTGAGGCAGACAAGCTTCAGGGCGAGGCCGACGTTGTCGTCGTTCTGGCTCACCTCGGCGTTGATTCCGAGAGCGCACCCAACCGCTCGACCGATATGTGGGCAGGTCTCACGGGCGTTGACTTCGTTATCGACGGCCACTCCCACACCGTTATGACCGCAGGCGATGCGGGCGAACCCATCCAGTCCACCGGCACGGCATTTGCAAACATCGGTGTTGTCGTCATCGACAACGCGGAAAAGAAAATCGTAAGCAACGAGCTCGTTGCCATCGACAAGGAGTCTGCGGCGGACGAGACCGTTGCAGCTGCGGCTCAGGCCATCATTGACGAGATAGATGCCGAGATGGGCGCTGCATTTGCAAAGAACGAGGTCAACCTCAACGGCGACAGAAGCTACAGCGCAAAGACCGGTCTTTACGGCAACCGCGACGGCGAGACCAACCTCGGCGACCTCATCACCGACTCCATGGTATGGAGCATCAAGAAGACCGGCGGCGTTACCGTTGACGAGAAGAACATCGTCGCGGTCACCAACGGCGGCGGCATCCGCGCAGCCATCGCAGCGGGCGACATCAGCAAGAAGGATGTCAACGCCGTTCTGCCCTTCGGCAACACCATCGCTGTCGTTTACATCACGGGCGCAGAGCTGCTCGAGGCTCTCGAGGCTTCGACCTACTGCTCCCCCGTCAGCACCATCGGCGGCTTCCCGCAGGTCTCCGGCATCGACTACACGATAGATACCTCCAAGGCCTATGACGCAAACGAGGACACCTATCCCGGCTCGACCTACTACGGCCCCAAGACCATCAACCGCGTCACCATCAACAGCATAAACGGCGAGGCCTTCGACAGCGAGGCCACCTATGCTGTCATCACCAACAACTTCCTCGCAGCCGGCGGCGACACCTACTATGCATTCGCCTCCGCCACCAGCCAGTTTGACACCGGCATCCCCCTCGACGAGGCGCTGATGGACTACATCACCAACGAGCTCAACGGCGTTATCGGCGAGGAGTACGCAGCTCCCAGAGGCAGCGTCAGCTACAGCATGCCGTTTACGGACGTTAAGGCCGGCGCATACTTCGACGCGATACTTTGGGCATATGTAAACGGCATCACCAAGGGCACGACCGACACCACCTTCAGCCCCGACAAGGACTGCACCCGTGCTCAGATCGTCACCCTCATGTACCGTGCGGCAGGCTCGCCCGAGGTTTCCGCCGATGTGGAGAACCCGTTCACCGATGTGAGCGAGGACAGCGTATACTACAACGCTATCATGTGGGCATACTCCGAGGGCATCACCTTCGGCACGACCGACACCACCTTCTCCCCCAACGCAGTCTGCACCCGCGC
>CAVDFD010000247.1:0-2235 GCA_963608145.1 Bacteroidaceae bacterium
AATTATAAGTTCGTCTATCTTTTATCATTGCAATTAGTATATTATGTCTAAAGCTCCGTGTCAACACAAACAATGCTATTCTGTATGCTGTTTGACAGCGGGGGGACAATGGTTTATGATATACTTATATAAATAATTGACCGCGGAGGGAAAGACTATGAGCAAAAAGGAGCTTGCCGCGCAGTATCACGCCTCGGGCTGCAATTGCGCAATGGCTGTCGGCTGCGCGTTCTGCGATAAGGCCGGAGTGAGCGAGGACGAGATGAAGGCGCTCACGCGGCGCTACGGCGGCGGAGCGTATAAATACTGCGGCGCACTGCTGGGCGCGGTCGCTGCGATGAATATGGCAAAGGGGCAGTGCAATACCGACGATCCGGCTGCGCTCGACGGTGCGGCGGCGGACAAGGCCTCGGAGCTTCTGCGCCGCTTTGAGGCAAAAAACGGCTCGGTGCTCTGCCGCGAGCTGAAGGGCAGGGACACGGGCGTTGTCCTCAGAGCCTGCCGCGGCTGCGTCGAGGATGCCGCCGAGCTTGCCGAAGAGCTTTTTGAGGAAGCTTAAATGTACCGCATATATATAGTCGAGGACGATCAGGGCATCGCCGAGGGCATCGTGCGTCAGGCCGAGAGCTGGGGGCTGGAGGTCAAATGTGCGGAAAACTTCCGCGATATAATGGGCGAGTTTGCCGCCTTTCAGCCGCATCTCGTGCTGCTGGATATCGGACTGCCGTTTTTCGACGGCTACCACTGGTGCGGCGAGATACGCGCCGTGTCCAAGGTGCCGATAATTTTCATATCCTCGGCCTCGGACAATATGAACATCGTCATGGCCATGAGCATGGGCGCGGACGATTTTATCGCCAAGCCCTTTGACGGCGGCGTTGCGATGGCCAAGATACACGCGCTGCTGCGCCGCAGCTATGACTTTGCGCCGAGCATGCCCGTCATCGAGCATCGCGGCGCTATCCTGAGCACGGACGACAGCTGTCTGAGCTATCGGGGTCAGAGCATCGCGCTGACCAAGAACGAGTACCGCATCCTGCTGTGCCTCATGCGCAGCCGAGGCAAGGTCGTCAGCCGAGAGAAGCTCATGGAAAAGCTCTGGGAGACCGACAGCTTCGTCGATGAGAACACCCTCACCGTCAATGTCGGCAGACTGCGCAAAAAGCTTGACGCGGCGGGGCTTGAGGGCTTTATCTCGACAAGGTTCGGAGTTGGCTACATCGTGGAGTGAGGCAAAAATGAAGCTGTTTTTCGCATATCTCAGGGAGCATGTCCGGCTCATCCTCGCGGCGCTCGGCGCGGCGGCGGTATTTGCCGTGAGCTTTGCGCTGTACAAGCTGCCGCTGCTCGCGGTGCTCTACCCCGCGCTGCTCTGTCTTGTGACGGCGGCGGTGCTCGTTATCATGGATTTTATTCGCGTAAAGCGCCGCCATGCGGAGTTTCAGTCGCTTACGGAGCTCACAGCCGCGGACGAGAAGCTGCTGCCGCCCGTGCGGAGCATCGACGATGCCGATTACCGCCGCGTCATTGCGCTTCTGGCCGACAGCCGCGAAAGCCTCAGCCTGAGCGCACAGCGCCGCCGGAGCGATGCGATAGATTACTACACCGTGTGGGTGCATCAGATAAAAACGCCGATCGCGTCGATGCGCCTGACGCTGCAGGGCTTCGACTCGCCCGAGTCGCGCCGCCTGTCGTCCGACCTCGGACGCATAGAGCAGTATGTCGGGATGGCGCTGGTGTATCTCCGCCTCGATTCCGAGAGCAGCGACTATGTCATACGCGAGCTCGAGCTCGACCCGCTCATACTCCGCTCGGTGAAGAAATTCGCCGGAGAGTTCATCTCAAAGCACCTGAGACTTGAGCTTGAACCGACGGGAGCACTGGTCGTGAGCGATGAGAAGTGGCTGGCCTTTGTCCTTGAGCAGGTGCTTTCAAACTCGCTGAAATACACACGAGAGGGCAGCGTGAGGATATACCTCGACGCGCCCAAGACCCTCTGCATACGCGACACCGGCATCGGTATCGCGCCCGAGGATCTGCCGCGCATTTTTGAAAAGGGCTACACAGGCCGCAACGGGCGCAGCGACCTGCGGGCAAGCGGTCTCGGCCTGTATCTGTGCCGCCGCGTCTGCAATAATCTCGGCCACCGCATATCCGCCGTTTCCGAGCCCGACCGCGGCACGGAGATCCGCATAGACCTCAGCAGCTACGCCCTGAACCCCAACGAGTAGTTTT
>CAVDFD010000248.1:0-2231 GCA_963608145.1 Bacteroidaceae bacterium
TTTTTGGCGGAGAGTGTGGGATTCGAACCCACGTGGGCGTGAGCCCAAACGGTTTTCAAGACCGCCTCGTTATGACCACTTCGATAACTCTCCGAATGTTCAATTTAGTTTAGTGAAAAGAGCACACCTTAAGTGTGCTCTTTTCATGGCGCAGAAGGAGGGATTTGAACCCTCGCGCGCTTTTTACACGCCTACTCCCTTAGCAGGGGAGCCCCTTCGGCCTCTTGGGTACTTCTGCACATTGCCGCTGAAATATAATAGCACGACCCAGCGGCTATGTCAAGAAATTTATTCACCAATATGCAGGTATATTGAACCGCCATACATATTGCGGCAGCATCCGCTCAAACCGCTTACTTAAGCACAAAATATGCTATAACAACTGCGCCGAGGATGATGCGGTACCAGCCGAAGATCTTGAAGTCCTTTTTCTTTATATAGCTCATGAGAAATTTTATGACCGCGACCGACACCAGAAATGCAACAAGGCAGCCGACGATAAGCGTTATGAGCTCTGCTCCCGTGAATGAAAAGCCGAAGGCCAGAAGCTTCAGGAGCGACACGCCGACCATGACCGGCACGGCGAGGAAAAAGGTAAACTCCGCCGCCGCGACGCGGGACACGCCGATTATGAGGCCGCCTATGATGGTCGAGCCGCTGCGCGAGGTACCCGGGATTATCGACAGCGCCTGAAACAGGCCGATGATGAATGCATCCTTATACGATATCTCCTCAAGCGTTTTGACTCGCGGCTCGCGGCCTCGGTTCCAGTTTTCGATGACTATGAACGCAATGCCGTAGACGATGAGCGCCGCCGCGACCACATAGCAGTTATCGACAAAATCGAGGACAAGGTACGCAGCAAAGCCCGGTATGCAGGCTATTACGACCTTAAACCAGAGGATGAAGGTATCCTTTTTTATAACGCTGCCGTTTTTCTTTTTGCTTTGAAACGGCCACATCCTTCCCCAATAGAGGATTATGACGGCAAGGATAGCGCCGAGCTGGATGACGTACAGGAACATCTCGCGGAACTCCGGCGTGACGTTCATATGGATAAACTCATCTACCAGCAGCATGTGGCCGGTGCTTGAAATGGGCAGCCACTCGGTTATGCCTTCGACTATGCCGATGATTATTACCTTTATAAGTTCAATAAGATCCATGTAACCACCTTATGCATCCGCTTACAGAAGCATGACTCCCTTTTCGGCGCATACCTCCTCGGTGTGCTTATCCCAGATAGATACCTGCACCTCGCCTATATGCGCCTTGCCCAGCAGGAGCATGGACACGCGAGACTGGCCGATACCGCCGCCGATGGTGAGCGGCAGCTCGCCGTTTAAGAGCATTTTGTGATACGGAAGCTCCCTGCGGTCGTCGCAGCCGGAAAGACGGAGCTGCCTGTCCAGCGACTCGGGATCGACGCGGATACCCATGGAGGATATCTCTATTGCGCAGTCGAGCCAATCGCACCAGAACAGTATATCGCCGTTGAGCGCCCAGTCATCATAGTCGGGAGCGCGCCCGTCGTGCGGCTTGCCGGAGCGCAGAGCGCCGCCGATGCCGATGATGAAAACCGTCTTATGCTCGCGTGTAAAGGCGTTCTCGCGCTGCTTTGCGGTCATATCGGGGTACATGTCCTCAAGCTCCTGCGAGGTTACAAAGGTCACATTACGCTCGAGCTTGGGCAGGCACTGAAGCTGCGGATAAATGGCCTGCATGGTGTCCTGTGTGTCGCACAGGGCCTTGACGATGTCCATAACGGTGAGCTTGAGATAGTCGATATTGCGGTTTTCCGCCAGAATGACCTTCTCCCAGTCCCACTGATCGACGTAAACTGAGTGCAGGTTATCCAGCTCGTCCTCGTCGCGGCGGATAGCGTCCATATCCGTGTAAAGTCCCTTGCCCGGGAAAAAGTTGTAGCGCTTGAGCGCAAGGCGCTTCCACTTTGCAAGCGACTGCACGACCTGCGCGGTCGCATCCGAGCGCAGGATATCGAACGATACCGGCCGCTCGTAGCCGTTGAGATTATCGTTAAGTCCGGAATCGGAATCGACAAACAAAGGCGCAGACACACGGTAAAGATTTAAAAGTGCCGCAAGCCTGTCCTCAAACAGGCGCTTGAGAAGGCTGATGGCCTTCTGCGTGTCGTAAACGCTGAGGATACTTTTGTATCCGTCCGGAATTCTGATCTCCATGGTTTTCCTCCTTGGTTTGTGTTGAACAAT
>CAVDFD010000249.1:0-2226 GCA_963608145.1 Bacteroidaceae bacterium
GCGGCGATTTCGGTGCGCAGATAAACGCAACAAGCGGAACAGGCAAGGTTTTTCAGAGGCGTTGCCACATTATACCGATACGATTTTTGCGCCAGCCCGACCGATAGATGCGGAAGAAACCGCAGCAACGGGATGTCCAAGACATTGCCTCGCACCTGCGGGACGCGAAACTTTCTTGTTTATGCCATTGTCTCGATACCGTGCTGCCGGAGATATGCGTATTCGTAGGTGCGTCAATGCGCCTCTGAAAAAGCCGGTCGGGACACCGCAATAAATATATAGATGCAGAATTAATGTATTATTGAAAAAGATTGAAAAAGCGCGAAACGATTTTATTTATGCCAATGTTTCGTTACCGTGCACCTGCAATAAATGTATAGGAGAAGCGCTAATGCGCTACTGAAAAGATGGCTGTTTTGATTGACGGAAAAAAGCTTTCGGAGAAGATCTGCGCACAGGTCAAGGCGGAGGCGGAAAAAATGCGGCGCAGGCCATGTCTCGCGGCGGTGCTCGTCGGCGAGGATCCCGCGTCGCAGATATATGTGCGCAACAAGGAGCGCGACTGCGCCAAATGCGGCATCGACAGCCGCCGCTTCGACCTGCCGGACACGCTGTCGGAGGCGGAGCTTCTCGGACTTATCGACGAGCTCAACGGCGACGACGCGGTTGACGGCATTCTGGTGCAGCTTCCGCTGCCGGAGCAGATATCCGAGCGTGCGGTCATAAACGCGATAGCGCCGGACAAGGACGTGGACGCATTCCACCCGATAAACGTCGGACGCATGGTCACGGGCGAGGGCACGCTCACGCCGTGTACGCCCGCGGGGATCATGGAGATGCTGCGCGAATACGGCATTCCGACCGACGGCAGCCACTGCGTCATGGTCGGACGCAGCAATATCGTTGGCCGCCCGATGGGACTGATGCTGCTCAACGCCGACGCAACGGTGACCTACTGCCACCGGCACACAAGCGACCTTGCCGCAATGACGCGGCAGGCGGATATCCTCATCGTCGCCGCCGGTTCGCCGAGGCTCATAACGGGCGATATGGTCAAGCAGGGCGCTGCGGTCATAGACGTTGCCATGAACCGTGACCCCGAGACGGGCAAGTTCTTCGGCGACGTGTGCTTTGACGAGGTCGAGAAAAAAGCGGCCTTCATCACGCCCGTACCCGGCGGCGTGGGTCCGATGACCCGCGCAATGCTTATGAAAAACATCATTTCCGCCGCGAAAGCGAGGGAAGAGAAGCGATGACCAAAAACAGGAATGGGGGGGTGGACCTGTTCAAGGCGCTGTCCATGTTCCTCGTGGTTCTGCTGCACATAAATACGGCAGGCGGAGCGCTCTCAGGCAGTGTGCCGGGCTCTGCGCAGTGGTGGATAGCAGACCTCGCGCAGTCGGCAGCGTACTGCTGCGTGGACTGCTTCGCGCTCACAACGGGCTTCCTGATGGCCGGACGTGCGTTCCGGCCCGGGCGCATAGTTTCGCTGTGGATGCAGGTCGCGTTTTACGCCGTGGTGACGGCTGCCGCGTGGTACATATTAGTGCCCGGACAGATCGGTCTGGGAGTCGTGGCCTCGGCATTTTTTCCTGTGCTGACATCTAAGTACTGGTACTTCACCGCGTACTTTATCATGTTTTTCTTCACGCCGTTTCTGAATGCAATGCTGAACGCGCTGGACGGGCGCGGCAGAAAAATGCTGCTGGCGGCGATCTTTGTTTTCATGTCGCTGCTGCCTACGCTCAGGCCGCTGGCGGTCATGCCGCTTGCCGCGGGTTACAGTGCCGTGTGGCTCTCGGCGCTGTATCTCATCGGCGCGTGCGTGAAGCTCGATAAGCTGTACGAGCGTGCGCACATCAGGTTTTTCGTGCTCGTATATTTTGCCTCGGTCGCTATCATGCTGCTGTGGCAGGCCGTATATAAGCGCGAGAGCATGCTGCTTGTAAACTACCTTTCGCCGACGGTGCTTGCGTGCTCGATCGCGCTGCTGTGCGCATTTTGTCAGCTGCGCGTTCCCGACAGACTTGCGGGCGCGGCAAAATTCCTGAGCTCGACCTCCTTCGGCGTGTATCTCATCCATGTCAGCACGTTCATCTGGAGCTGCTTCATAACGGGCGGCTTCAGCTTCATCGGAGGGCTGAGCCCTGTGCTCGTGCTCCCGTGTGAGCTCGGCTGCGCGGCGGCGATATATGCTGCGTGTACGCTTGTAGAATATCTGCGCCA
>CAVDFD010000250.1:0-2223 GCA_963608145.1 Bacteroidaceae bacterium
AGAAAAACTCTGAGATCTGTAATCTCAGAGTTTTTCTTCTATAAGCTCTATATTTCCGGCTTCCTGCGCGTTGACGCAGCAGCCGATGTGATACTCGCCGTATCTCAGGCTGTGAAAGCGAAAGCCCTCTACACCCTGCACTACGGAGAAGCTCCGCACGTCGCCGAGCCGGAGATCGGCGGCCTTTATGCAGCTCTCCTTGAGCGTCCACAGGCGGCAGAACTCGTCCTCGGGACACTGTGCGCTCTGTACGAGCGCCGCCTCGTCGGGCAGGAAAAAGCGCTCTGCCAGACGAAGGACATTGCCGCGCACAAGCTCGATATCGGCACCGACGGGATGATCGGATACCGCGCACAGCGCATAGTCTCCGCAGTGAGCCAGCGAGAAGCAGACACCGTCGGGAAAATACGGCTTGCCGTTTTCCGTAAGGGCATAACCGCAGCTCCCTGCGGCTTTTTTTAGCAGCAGCTCCGCGCCGAGGCTCCGGCGCTTGTCACCGTCGTTTTTGAGCCGCAGCGTCTTTTCGCGGCGGTACGGAGATACCGCGCCGAGGCAGGACTCGATATCGAGCCCCGTCACACAGGCTATATACAGCCTTGTCATGCTCTCATCGCATCGAGCGTTTTCTGAATGAGCGTGTCAAGCTCCCAGCCGCACATCTCCGCTCCGCGCAGGATAACGTCGCGTGAGCAGCCTGCGGCAAACTTCTTGTCCTTGAATTTTTTCTTCACCGACTTCACCTCCATGTCGGAGATGCCGGTCGGACGCATGAGGGCGACAGCGCCTATAAGCCCCGTCAGCTCGTCGGTCGCAAACAGAACCTTTTCCATGAAAAGCTCCGGCTCAACGTCGATGCATATGCCGTAGCCGTGGCTTATGACGGCGTGGATAACGCCCTCGTCTATGTCAAGCTCGTGCAGCATTTCGTTTGCCTTGACGCAGTGCTGCTCGGGATAGAGCTCAAAATCTATGTCGTGGAGCATGCCGACGGCAGCCCAATAATCAACGCGCTCGGGGTCGTATTCCTTTGCAAGCTCGCCCATGACCTTGGAAACGGTCTCCGCGTGCTGGCGGTGGAACGGCTCCTTGTTGTACTTCTCGACAAGCTCCCTTGCCTGCTCTACTGTGGGGATATAGCTCATTTGTGTAGCCTCCTGAAAAACATGATGCACTATTTTACAGCAATAGTGTGCATAAATCAACTTATTAATTGACAGTGCGGGGGCAATGGATTAAAATTTATGCAGTAAAGTACCGAGGAGGCAGATATGGAGCATCCGGTTTTGTACATTGTCATACCCTGCTACAATGAGCAGGAGGTGCTGCCGATAACAGCGCCGATGTTTTTAAATAAGCTGCATGAGCTCGAAAACGCGGGACTTATATCCGCAGAAAGCCGCGTCTTGTTCGTAAACGACGGCAGCAGCGATGCAACCTGGGATATCATCTGCCGCCTTGCCGCGGAGGACGTGCATTATATCGGCATCAGCCAGAGCCGTAACCGCGGCCATCAGAACGCCGTGCTCGCGGGGCTTATGGAGGTAAAGGAGCGCTGCGATATAAGCATATCCATAGACTGCGACGGGCAGGACGATATAAATGCCATGGACGATATGGTCAGAGCCTACTTAGGCGGCTGCGATATAGTCTACGGTGTGCGCTCTGACCGTGAGAGCGACAGCTTTTTTAAGCGCAGCACCGCGCAGGGCTTTTATAAGTTCCTCTCGGCCATGGGCGCGGATATCGTGTACAACCACGCAGACTACAGGCTCATAAGCGCACGGGCGCTGCGGGAGCTTGCAAAATTCGGTGAGGTCAACCTCTTCCTGCGCGGCATGGTGCCGCTTGTCGGCTTTAAAAGCACGAGCGTTGAGTATAAGCGCACCGAGCGCCTTGCGGGAAAAAGCAAATACCCTCTGCGCAAAATGCTTGCCCTTGCGGGAGACGGCATAACGAGCCTTTCCGTAAAACCTCTGCGGCTCATTATGAGCTTCGGTCTCATCGTCGCATTTTTGAGCTTTGTGGGCGTTATCTGGGCGATAGTCTCCGCCATCGGCGGCCACGCCGTCGCGGGCTGGGCGAGCACGACCTGCATCATCTGCTTTGTAAGCGGCGTGCAGCTTATGTGCATGGGCATAATCGGCGAATATATCGGCAAGATATATATGGAAACCAAGCACCGCCCGCGCTATATCATATCCGAGCGGACATGGGATAAATAAG
>CAVDFD010000251.1:0-2195 GCA_963608145.1 Bacteroidaceae bacterium
CAAAAACGCCGTAATTCCTGCACGACGGGGCAAAATTATGCAATTATTCTTGCGCACTTTTATGCAATTGCCTATAATCTTGTCATTTCAGGCGATTTTGTAAGTTGAATTATATAAAATGCAGAACTATGATGTGGTCAATAAAAAGAAAGTCCCCAAACGGGACGGAAAGGATCACGTCATGAAAACAAAAGCTTCAAACAATACGATTTATGTTATTACCGCTGTTCTTTCGGTTATAGTGCTGCTCCTCGCGGCAGTCGGCTTCACGAATGTCGAGACTCAGAAGATCGAGCGCATATCCACTGACACGAACCTCATAAAGCACGCCGACAATGCCGGCAGCCTTGCGACCTCCATGGGTCTTGCAAACACCGTTTACCCTGTGAGCACCACACAGATCGACGCTGCCGCAGACGACGAGCTTGGCCGCATGGCCGAGAGCCTCAAGCCCGTTGCGGAGTTTAACTCCGACGCATCCACGCTCGACCGCAACATAGCCTACCTGCTCAATAACGGTACCGCCGCTTACGGCGCGACCTACGGCGAGATATGCACCGCCGCCAGCGCCTCGTATCAGGCCGATATCGACTCGGCAAATCACGACGCAGCCGTCTGGACGGCAGTGTGCGCAGTCCTCGCCCTTGCGAGCGTCGCCGGCCTCGTGGTCTCGGTCACGAAGATCGAGTATAAGGCTCACTGACATAGCGTTTCTTCAATTTTTACTCCATATTTACTCCCTAAGAAAAAGGCGTGGCCGTCCGGCCACGTCTTTTTCTTGCAGTATTCACTCGCTTGCTTTTTTGTATTCCTCATCATTTACGGCTTCCAGCCATTCGTTTGAGCAGTCAACGCCGGGGACCTCCGCCGCCAGATGCGAAAACCAGCTGTCGGGCGCAGCTCCGTGCCAGTGCTTGACTCCGACGGGTATGTTCACCACGTCGCCCGGATGAAGCTCCTGTGCCGGTTTGCCCCACTCCTGATAGAAGCCTCTGCCTGCAACGCAGATCAGTATTTGCCCGCCGCCGCTTTCAGCGTGATGTATATGCCAATTGTTGCGGCAGCCGGGCTCGAAGGTCACATTGAAAATGCCGACCTGCTGCGTGGACAGCGGAGCAAGATAGCTCTGCCCGACAAAATATTTCGCAAACGCATCGTTGGGCGCGCCGATGGGGAAAACCATCTCGTTTTCGTGCTTTGCTCTTGCATCAAGAGCACCGTCCTCCGCCCAGACCTCTTTTGCGAGATTAAACACAGCCCATGCCTTCGGCCAGCCTGCGTAAAACGCCGCATGGGTAATGACAGCGGCGATTTCCTTCTTCGTCACACCATGATTTTTTGCATTCTGAAGGTGATACTTCAAAGAAGAATCGGTGATCCCCTGTGCCATCAGAGCAACTACCGTGATGATGCTTCTTGTCTTCAGATCAATATCTTCATTGTTCCAGTTTTCCCCGAAGAGAACATCGTCATTAAAATGCGCAAACTCCGGAGCAAACTCTCCGAGTGCGTCTCTGCCGGCTGTTTGTTTTACTGCCATAGCATTTTCCTCCGATCAAATCCCAAGCTCGTTGAGCCATTTCCGCACAGCCTCGGCGCTTTCGCGGCTCTGCATACGCTTACCCGCCAGCCACGACGCTGCGGGGCAGACGGCCTTCAGAATGCTGCCCGTTTTGCCCATGCCGCTGCCGCCGGAGGTGGCAAAAGGAACAAGGGTTTTCCCTGCAAAATCATAGCTTTCCAAAAAAGTCTCTATGATGCGCGGCGCTTGATACCACCAGATGGGAAAGCCGATGAACACCGTGTCATACTGCATCATGTTCACCACGCGATCGGCGATCGCGGGACGGCAGCCTTCGTCGTTCATCTCTATCGTGCTGCGGCTGCTGCTGTCTGTCCAGTCGAGGTCAGCAGCGGCATAGGGCAGCTGCGGCTTTATTTCAAACAAGTCACCGCCTGTAACCTCCGCAATGGTCTTTGCCAGACTTGCGGTCGCTCCGCCTGCGGAAAAATAGGCAACTAATATCTTTTTCATACTCGTTTTCCTCCTGTCGGTCAAGGTATTTGCTTTAGCGCACCGTAAACACCCTTGCGCCTTGCCTTTACATGTGATATCTTAATAGTAATCCCTGAACCTGAGTTCAGGTCAAGATATTTTTTGAAATAATTTCGGAGGAATTTTTATGTATACGATA
>CAVDFD010000252.1:0-2150 GCA_963608145.1 Bacteroidaceae bacterium
CGCAATTGGGTGATAATATTTGATAATCAGCGACGACGGAGAACAATGACGGGATATCCGCACAGAGAGAAGGGCCGCAGGCTGCAAGCCCTTTCGGATAAAACGTCGGAGACCGCTCCCGAGCCGAAGCAGGGAAATATGCTTCCGCACCGCGCCCGTTAAGCGCATGATGAGTCTTATCAAGGTGGGACCGCGTAAATACTACGCCCTTGACGCATTGCGTCAGGGGCGTTTTTTGATAAAGGAGTAGATATCATGGAAGAAAACAAGTACACTTTTGAAAATCCCGAATTTAAAGACACCTACCGTCATACCACGAGCCATATCCTCGCTCAGGCCGTAAAGCGCCTGTACCCCGAGGTGAAGCTGGCCATAGGTCCTGCTATCGAAAACGGCTTTTACTATGACTTTGACGCTCCCTTTGCCATAACTCCCGAGATACTCGAAAAGATCGAGGGCGAAATGCGCAAGATATGCAAGGAGAAGATAAAGCTTGAAAGATTCGAGCTTCCGCGTGAGGAGGCAATAAAGCTCATGGAGGAGCGCGAGGAGCCGTACAAGGTCGAGCTCATAAACGACCTGCCCGAGGACGCGGTCATTTCCTTCTATAAGCAGGGCGACTTCACCGACCTGTGCGCAGGCCCGCATCTCGATTCCACCGGCAGAGTCAAGGGCAACGCCATAAAGCTGACCTCCTGCACCGGCGCATACTGGCGCGGCGACTCCAATCGCAAGATGCTCCAGCGTGTCTACGGCACCTGCTTTATGAAAAAGGACGAGCTTGACGAGTACCTTGCCCGCATCGAGGAGGCAAAAAAGCGCGACCACCGCAAGCTCGGCAAGGAGCTCGGCCTGTTCATGCTCACCGAGGAGGGTCCCGGCTTCCCCTTCTTCCTGCCCAAGGGCATGGTGCTGAAAAATACGCTCATCGACTACTGGCGCGAGATACACAAGAAGTACGGCTACGTTGAGGTCTCGACCCCGATGATCCTCAATCGCCAGCTCTGGGAGACCTCCGGCCACTGGTTCCACTATAAAGAGAATATGTACACCACCGTCATCGACGGCGAGGACTTTGCCATAAAGCCCATGAACTGCCCGGGCGGCATGCTGGTCTACAAATCAGAGCCGCATTCCTACCGCGATCTGCCCCTGCGCGTGGGCGAGCTCGGCCTTGTCCACCGCCATGAGCTCTCCGGCGCTCTGCACGGCCTGTTCCGCGTAAGATGCTTCACGCAGGACGACGCGCACATCTTCATGACCTGGGATCAGATGAAGGACGAGATAAAGAACGTCGTCAAGCTCTTTGACGAGGTCTATTCTCTCTTCGGCCTGCCCTACGAGATCGAGCTGAGCACCATGCCCGACGATCACATGGGCGATGAGAAGGACTGGGAGTTTGCGCAGAACACCCTCAAGGAGGCCATCACCGAGATGGGAAAGAGCTTTGTCATAAACGAGGGCGACGGCGCGTTCTACGGCCCGAAGCTCGACTTCCATCTTGAGGACAGCCTCGGACGTACATGGCAGTGCGGCACCATCCAGCTCGATATGCAGCTGCCCGAGAGATTTGAGCTCGAATATGTCGGAGCAGACGGCGAGAAGCACCGCCCCGTCATGATCCACCGCGTCGTGTTCGGCTCTATCGAGCGCTTCATCGGCGTTATCACCGAGCATTTCGGCGGCGCGTTCCCGACCTGGCTGGCTCCTGTTCAGGTCAAGGTCATGCCGATAACCGACCGCGTTGACGACTATGCAAAGTACATTGCAAAGCGTCTGGATAAGCAGGGCTTCCGCGTTGAGACCGATCTGCGCAACGAGAAGATCGGCTACAAGATCCGCGAGGCGCAGACCCAGAAGATACCCTACATGATAATCGTCGGCGATAAGGAGGCCGAAAACGGCACTATCTCCGTGCGTACCCGCGCCGGCGGCGACGAGGGCAGCATGCAGGTTGAGGACTTCATCGCAAAGCTCAGGGAGGAAGTCTCCACCCGCGCAAGATAAATGATATAAAACAAAAAAGTACGAGAAGCCACCGGTTTGCTGCCGGTGGCTTCTCGTATGTAATTGTAATACTGCTGTTGATAACAGGGCAGCTTCCTCAGCGGATCTGCCCGTCGCCGCGGATGATATATTTATAGGTGCTC
>CAVDFD010000253.1:0-2112 GCA_963608145.1 Bacteroidaceae bacterium
TTCAGCTATCAGCTATCGGCTAAGGGCTAACAGCTTGCTGCGGTTTCCACCGCAGCATCCGGTCGGGACACCGGAGATATGCGTATCCGTAGCTGCCTAAATGCGCCTCTAAAAGTCAAGGTTGACGGCGTATTTGGCGTTTTCCTCGATGAAGGCCTTGCGCGGCTCGACCTGCTCGCCCATGAGTATGGTGAATATCTCGTCGGCCTTGACCGCGTCCTCGAGACAGATGCGGCGCAGGGTGCGGGTCTCGGGGTTCATGGTGGTCTCCCACAGCTCGTGCGGGTCCATCTCGCCGAGGCCCTTGAAGCGCGAGATATCGACCTTTGCGTTCGGGTTATCGCCGCGCAGCTCGGCAGAGACGCGGTCGCGCTCATCGTCGGAGAAGGCGACACGCGAGGTCTTGCCGCGTGTGAGCTTATACAGCGGCGGCACGGCGGAATACACATAGCCCTGCTCGATGAGCGGGCGCATGAAGCGGAAGAAGAAGGTCAGCATCAGGGTGCGGATATGCGCACCGTCAACGTCGGCATCGGCCATGATGATGATCTTGTGGTATCTGAGCTTGTTGACATCGAACTCGTCGCCGATGCCCGCGCCCAGCGCGGTTATGACCGGCGCGAGCTTGTCGTTGCCGTAGACCTTGTCGGCACGCGCCTTTTCGACGTTGAGCATCTTGCCCCAGAGCGGCAGGATCGCCTGAAAGCGCGAGTCGCGCCCCTGCGTCGCCGAGCCGCCTGCCGAGTCGCCCTCGACGATGTACAGCTCCGTGAGCGATGCGTCGCGCTCGTTGCAGTCGCGCAGCTTATCCGGCATCTGGCCGGATTCGAGCCCCGTTTTCCTGCGCACGGACTCACGCGCCTTCCGCGCAGCCTCACGCGCACGCGAGGCGGTCATGGCCTTTTCCAGTATCGCCTTGCCGACGGCGGGGTTCTCCTCCAGAAACTGCTCGAGCTTATCGCTCACCACGCTGTCAACCAGCGTGCGCATCTCGCTGTTGCCGAGCTTTGCCTTGGTCTGACCCTCGAACTGCGGCTCGGTGAGCTTGACGGAGATGATGGCGGTCATACCCTCGCGGCAGTCCTCGCCGGAGAGCTTGTCGTCGTTTTTGAGTATGCCGGTCTTCGTGCCGTAGGCGTTGAGCACTCGCGTCAGCGCCGTGCGGAAGCCGGTCTCGTGCATGCCGCCCTCGGGCGTGTGGATGTTATTTGCAAACGAGACGATGATCTCGTTGTAGCTGTCGTTGTATTGCAGGGCTATCTCGGCCTCGGAGTCGGACCTCTCGCCCTTCATGTAGATGACCTCATTGTGCAGCGGGGTCTTGTTCTGGTTTATGAACGAGACGAACTCGCGGATGCCTCCGGCGTAGCACATCTCGTCCTTCTGCTCCTTGCCCTCGCGCTGATCCTCGGTGGAGATGTACAGGCCGCCGTTTAGGAACGCCTGCTCGCGCATACGGGTGTGCAGGGTGTCGTAATCGTACACCGTGGTGTCGAACATCTCGGGGTCGGGCTTGAAGCGAACGGTCGTGCCGCTGCGGTCGGTGTCGCCGATTATCTTCATCTCCTGCGTTATATTGCCGCGGGAGAACTTCATCTCGTAGATCTTGCCGTTTCTGTGAACGTGCACGACGAGCCACTCGCTCATTGCGTTTACGACCGATGCGCCGACACCGTGCAGGCCGCCGGATACCTTGTAGCCTCCGCCGCCGAACTTGCCGCCGGCGTGCAGCACGGTGAATACGACCTCGAGCGCGCTCTTGCCGGTCTGCTCCTGAATGTCCACGGGGATGCCGCGTCCGTTGTCGCGCACGCAGATAACATCGTCGGGCTCAATGATGACCTCTATGCGGTCACAGTAGCCGGCCAGCGCCTCGTCGATGGAGTTATCGACGATCTCGTACACGAGGTGGTGCAGTCCCGACGACGAGGTCGAGCCTATATACATGCCCGGACGCTTCCTGACAGCCTCCAGACCCTCGAGCACCTGAATCTTTGATGCGTCGTATTCCTGTGTGATCTTCTCGTTAATATCCGACATTTTCTATCGCCTTTCAATGTAATTTGCTTTGGAAGTAAAAAGTCTCTTCATATATACCTTGTTTTCAGGCCA
>CAVDFD010000254.1:0-2085 GCA_963608145.1 Bacteroidaceae bacterium
TCGTCGAGCATTATGTCGAGGATCTCCTCGTCGGTCTCGCGCATACCCTCACGGGCGAGCTGACCGACGGACTCAATAGTCTTTTCAACGTCGTTTTTGAGTATCCCGTCGCCGCCGTGCAGAGCCTTGCCCTTTTCGTACAGGTCAAAGCCGAGCAGTCCGGCCTCGACCGCGGAGGCGATCTTCGTTGCGCACGAGGGCTTTGCCCCGTCGCAGATGGTGCCAGATATCATGCCGAGTGTGTTCGTTATCGTCGCGCACACAGCCTCGTATGTGCCCTCCAAGAGCCATGCCACGCCCGCAGCCGCGCCGCAGCCGGCAGAAACCGCGCCGCAGAAGGCGCTGAGCCTGCCTATAGGCGTTTTCTGATGGATGGTTATGAGGTTTGAAACGACGAGCGCACGCAGAAGCTGCTCGTGGCTTTTGTGCATATCCAGCGCGTAGACTATGACCGGCAGGGAGGCCGTCATGCCCTGATTTCCGCTGCCGGAAACTATGACGACGGGCAGCTCGCAGCCGCTCATCCTCGCATCCGAGCCCGCCGCCGCCTGAGCACGGGCGCGAACGCGCACATCGTCGCCGCGGGTCTCAAGAAGCGTTTTGCCGATCGACGCGCCGTAGTTGCCGCGCAGCCCCTCCTCGCTTATGGCGAGGTTGTATTCTATCTGCCGTTCGAGCAGCTCGCTCACGTCCTCAAGACGCACCGTTTCGGCAAAGTCGAGGATATCGCGCACATTGAGAACGCTGCGGTCGGTCTCGCTGCTGATGCTGCCGTCGGCGTTCTTCTCAAACAGGGTCACGCCGTTTTTTTCGATAAGCACGATGTTCGTGTGGTAGTCGCAGATGCGCAGGCGCACGCTGTCCGTGCCCTTGTACATGTGCAGGTCGATATCCAGCAGCTTTCCGCTGTCGGCCTTCATGACGGTCATCTGGCACTTGTCCATGAACTCGGATATCTTGGGGATATCCTCGGGCGCGACCTGCGAGAGCACCTCGAGCTGCTTGTCCGCGTCTCCCGCGACTGTGCCCGCCGCTATCGCCGCCGCGATGCCCTTCAGACCGCCCGTGTTCGGAACGACGACGCTTTTTACGTTTTTGATGATGTTTCCGCTTATGACGATGTCGATCTTGTCCGGCAGCTCTCCGAGCGTCCGGCGCGCCTTTGCCGCGGCGTAGGCCATGGCGATAGGCTCGGTGCAGCCCATTGCCGGCAAAAGCTCTTCACGCAATATTTGCAGGTATTGCGAATACTTAACGTCGCTGACTTTCATTTTCATCCCTCCGAATGATATTCTCTCCGCCTACAGTATACCATCAAAAAATTAAATTGCATAGTATTTTCAATGTATTTGTCAACAACTTGTCGAAAAAGCTTGAATGAGCCGCGACTGTGTGATATACTTGCCACACAGTTAAGAGCAGGCAACTGAATGCAATTGGAGATGTTTTCTTGATAGGCTTTTATAATTACACGGTGTGGCTGACCTTTATCGGCATGCTGTCATCCGTCACCGGCATGGGGCTTGCCGTTCAGGGCAAGATAATTCCGGCGGTCATATGCCTGATGTTTTCCGGCTTCTGCGATATGTTCGACGGCATCGTCGCACGGACAAAGAAGGATCGCACGGACGAGGAAAAGCGCTTCGGCATCCAGCTCGATTCGCTCAGCGATATCGTGTGCTTCGGCGTTCTGCCCTTCGTCATCGGCGTGTGCATCGGCGCAAGGGAATGGTGGCAGATAAGCATAATGGCGCTGTTCGCGCTTGCGGGTCTCATAAGGCTTGCGTATTACAACGTCACCGAGGAGACGCGCCAGCAGCAGACCAGCGAAAAGCGCAAGCACTATCTCGGTCTGCCGATAACCTCGTCGGCGCTGACAGTTCCGCTGCTGTTCTGCTTCCGCGGACTGCTGGGCGAGGCCTTCCCGATAGCGTATACGCTGCTGCTGCTTGTTAACGGGGCGCTGTTCGTCGTTCCCGTTCAGGTGAAAAAGCCGAACAAGGCGGGACTTGCGGCCATGCTCGTCGTGGGTGTCGTCTGCACGGCGCTGATATTGATATTCAAATGAAAAAACAGAGTGCGGAG
>CAVDFD010000255.1:0-2084 GCA_963608145.1 Bacteroidaceae bacterium
TTCTGTTAAAATACAGTCAGGAATGTTTACGGAGGCTGAGTAATGCCTGCAAAAAAGCGAAGCATAAACAACTCAAAACGGGTTTACATAATATGCGCAGCCGTAACGCTCGCGGTGCTTGGCGTCATCTTCGGCATACACAGATATAATATCTCTCAGGTCGCGCCGGTGTATCAGGTGCATATAGACGGGCTGGAGGCCGCAACACCTGCCGAGGCGCAGGCTGCGTGCAGAGCCGATTACAAGCGCTTTGCCGAGCAGTCGGAAAAGCACCCTGGCTGCGCATGGGTATGGACGGGCAAGCGTATGCTCTACCTTGTCAAGCCGGATGTTCTGGAAATTGATGCGTCAGCGGAGGAAACGGGCTTCACGGCGGTGAAGTTCATAAATGCCTCCGGCAAGGAGCGCAGCGGCTATATCATTGACCCCACGACAGAGCCTGTGGAGCTCGGCAGGATCAAGATCGACGACGCAGAGGAATATACCTATGATAACGTCAGCATGACGATCCGTGCAGGACTGCGCAGCGGCGAGATAAAATACGAAAACGCCGTGTACCTCTGGGAAAAGGACTCGAACCTTGTTCTGGCCGTGCGGCCTGATACATATACGGCGGTCGAGGGCAGCATCGTCAGCTTCACCGATGACGGAAACGTTACGCATACCTGCTATATTCTCGATACTGAAATTTGAAGGTAGGATCATAGATGGCAAATGCCGCAATGGAAACGGGCGCGGACGCAAAGCGCCTGTTTGAGATAGTAAAGGTGATCAGAAAGTACAGGATCACGCAGGGCATGAGTCCGGATGAGCTGTGCGACATGCTCAGGGAGCTCGGCCCGACCTTCGTAAAGCTCGGACAGCTGCTTTCGATGCACCCCGAGATCATCCCGATGGAGCACTGCAAAAAGCTCGAGGAGCTGCGCACGGACGCATCAAGGCTTGTCACAGCGCAGATACGCGAGATCATAAGCGAGGAATACGGCCAGCCGTGGAACAAGGTGTTCCGGCAGATAATGCCGTACCCGCTGGGCGCAGCGTCGATCGCGCAGGTGCACGAGGCGGTGCTGCTCGACGGAACGCACGTCGCAGTGAAAATACAGAGACCCGATATATATTCGGTCATGGAGCGCGACGTAAGGCTCATAAAAAGCGCGCTGAACGTCGTCAAGCTCAAGAAGATAAACAAGGTAATGGACATCGGCGACACGATCGACGAGGTCTGGGCTGTCGCGCAGGAGGAGATGGACTTCGAGCGCGAGGCCGATAATATCCGCCGCGTGCGTGAAAATATCGAGGGCATAAAGTACGTTTACTGCCCCAAGGTGTATGACGAGCTCTCGACGAAGCACATTCTCGTCATGGAATACATCGGCGGCTTTGAGCTCTGCAACAAGGCTGCGATGGAGGAGCAGGGCTACAACGTGCAGGAGGTCTGCACGAAGTTTATAAATAACTACATAAAGCAGTTTTCCGAGGACAGGTTTTTCCACGCCGACCCGCATCCGGGCAATGTCCGCGTGTGGGACGGGCGCATCGTGTGGCTCGACCTCGGTATGATGGGCACGCTCACGAGCACGGACGCGCAGCTTATAAAGGTCTGCATGAAGGCGATATTCAGCAATGACTACCTCAGCTTTTCGGACGCAGTTCTGAGCATCTGCGAGCACGACCCTGAGCTCGACCGCGAGGCGTACTACGGGCGCATGCAGGCGTATCTGGATAAATACCGCGTTCTGTCCATGGCGAAGATGAGCAGCACGGTCGATATCTTTGCCGACCTCTACCGCATCGCACGCGACTTCGGCATAAAGGTTCCGAAATCGCTGACGATGTTCTGGCGCAGCCTGTCGATCATGGAGGGGACAGTGTCCGACCTCTCGCCGAAAACCGACCTTGCGGCGATCATCGGCAAGCACCTTGCGGCGCAAGCGATGGTGGGCGGCGTAGCCGGCAGCATAACGCGCAAGCTATCGCACCGCAGGCTAATTTCCGGCAGCGCGCTGCACTATAACGGCAGTTCTCCCGATGATCCTGCTGACGAAGAATTTGACGAGCTCTCCGCGGAGCTCGATGGAGATAGC
>CAVDFD010000256.1:0-2083 GCA_963608145.1 Bacteroidaceae bacterium
GGGAGGAAAAGATATGACAAGAAGATACAAGACGATGGACGGCAATGAGGCGGCGGCGCATGTAAGCTATGCGTTCACCGAGGTTGCGGCCATCTACCCTATCACGCCGTCGAGCCCGATGGCAGACTTTGTTGACCAGTGGTCGGCAAAGGGACAGAAGAACATCTTCGGCAGCACCGTCAAGGTGCAGGAGATGCAGGCCGAGTCCGGCGCTGCCGGTGCTGTGCACGGCTCCCTGAACGCCGGTGCGCTGACCACCACCTACACAGCCTCTCAGGGTCTGCTGCTGATGATCCCGAACATGTACAAGATAGCAGGCGAGCTGCTTCCGGGCGTGTTCCACGTCACTGCACGCGCTCTGGCTTCCCACACGCTGAGCATTTTCGGCGACCACTCGGATATCATGGCCTGCCGTCAGACCGGCTTTGCCATGCTCGGCGAGGGCAACGTTCAGGAGGTCATGGATCTCGCTCCCGTTGCTCACCTTGCAGCGATCAAGGGCCGCGTTCCCTTCCTCAACTTCTTTGACGGCTTCCGCACCTCTCACGAGATCCAGAAGATCGCAGTCTGGGACTACGAGGATCTCAAGGACATGTGCGACATGGACGCTGTGAAGGCTTTCCGCGAGAGAGCTCTCAATCCCTCTCACCCGACCATGCGCGGCTCGCACGAGAACGGAGATATCTTCTTCCAGAACCGCGAGGCCTCCAACAAGTACTATGACGCTATCCCCGAGATCGTCGAGGAGTACATGGGCAAGGTCAACGAAAAGCTCGGCACCGACTACAAGCTGTTTAACTACTACGGCGCTCCCGACGCTGACCGCGTCATCGTCGCCATGGGCTCTATCTGCGACGTTGCAGAGGAGGTCATCGACTACCTCACCGCTCAGGGCGAGAAGGTCGGCCTTGTAAAGGTTCGCCTGTTCCGTCCCTGGAGAGCGGACAAGCTCCTCGAGGCTATCCCCGCAAGCTGCAAGAAGATAGCTGTACTCGACCGCACCAAGGAGCCCGGCGCTCAGGGCGAGCCTCTGTACCTTGACGTTGTCACCTCCGTTGCAAACGCAGGCCGTGACATTCAGGTCATCGGCGGCCGCTACGGTCTCGGCTCGAAGGATACGCCTCCTGCATCCGTATTTGCAGTTTACAACGAGCTCAAGAACGATGAGATGAAGCGTCAGTTCACCATCGGTATCGTTGACGACGTGACCAATCTCTCCCTGCCCGAGGTCGCTGCTCCCTCCACCGCGGCAGAGGGCACGGTCGAGTGCAAGTTCTGGGGTCTCGGCGGCGACGGCACTGTCGGTGCGAACAAGAACTCCATCAAGATCATCGGCGATCACACCGACAAGAACGTTCAGGCTTACTTCCAGTACGACTCCAAGAAGACCGGCGGCGTTACCATCAGCCACCTGCGCTTCGGCGATAAGCAGATAAAGAGTCCCTACTACATCAACAAGGCCGACTTTGTCGCCTGCCATGTTCCCGCATACATAACCAAGGGCTTCCCCATCGTCCGCGACGTTAAGCCCGGCGGCGTTTTCCTCATAAACTGCCAGTGGGATTTTGCAGAGCTTGAGCATCATCTTGACGCTGCCTCCAAGCGCTACATTGCAAACAACAACATCCAGCTTTACATGATAAACGCTATCGACCTCGCACGCGAGATCGGCATGGGCAAGCGCACCAATACCATTCTCCAGTCGGCCTTCTTCACGCTGGCGAAGGTCATTCCTCAGGAGGATGCTATCCGCTACATGAAGGAAAAGGCGACCGCCTCCTACCTCAAGAAGGGTCAGGACGTTGTCGATATGAACCACAAGGCCATCGACGCGGGCGCTACCGCCTTTGTCAAGGTCGATGTTCCCGAGGCGTGGAAGACCGCCGAGGATCATGCAGATAAGAAGGTCTACGAAGGCCGTGAGAAGACGGTTGAGATGGTCAAGACCATCCTCGATCCCGTTGATAAGATGGACGGCGACTCCCTGCCCGTTTCCGCATTTGTCAACCACGCAGACGGCACCTTCGAGCTCGGTGCCTCCGCTTACGAGAAGCGCGGCGTTTCCGCCTTCGTTCCCGAGTGG
>CAVDFD010000257.1:0-2066 GCA_963608145.1 Bacteroidaceae bacterium
CCAAAAAGCGTGGTATAATATCAATTTGGACTTGTATATTATTAAGGAGGTAATAACCTTGACTAAGATAGACATTTTTTCCGGCTTCCTCGGAGCGGGCAAGACCACGCTCATCCGCAAGCTCATCGCGGAGGGCTATAAAAACGAAAAGCTCGTCCTCATCGAGAACGAGTTCGGCGAGATCGCCGTTGACGGCGGCTTCCTGCGCGACGCGGGCGTTGAGATCACCGAGATGAACTCCGGCTGCATCTGCTGCACCCTCGTCGGCGACTTCACCGCCGCGCTTCAGAAGGTCATCGAGCAGTACCACCCCGACCGCATCCTCATCGAGCCGAGCGGTGTGGGCAAGCTCTCTGACGTTGCCAAGGCCGTCGCAAGCGTGCCCGGCTGCGAGATCGGCGCGAAGGTCACGGTCGTTGACGCGGGCCGCTGCCGCATGTATATCCGCAACTTCGGCGAGTTCTTCAACGATCAGGTGCACAATGCCGACGTTATCGTCCTCAGCCGCACCGGCTCCGCCGCCGACGGCAAGGTCGTCACCGCGAGCGCGATGCTCAGCCAGCTCAACCCCAACGCGACCATTATAACAACGCCCTGGGACGAGCTCGACGGCAGGCAGATAGTTGACGTTATGGAGCGCATCGACTCCCTGTCCACCACCATGCAGGAGATGGAGCACCACGACCATCACGAATGCCATCACGACCACGAACATGAACATGAACATGAACATCATCACGATCATGACCATGAGCATCACCATGACCACGAGCACGAGCACGGCGACAGCTGCTCCTGCGGCTGCGGCCACGACCACGGCCATCACCACGCCGACGAGGTCTTCACCTCATGGGGCGTTGAGACACCGAAGAAGTTCAGCGAGGCCGAGATCAGGAAGGCGCTTTCGGAGTTTGACGAGGACGCGAGCTACGGCACGATCCTGCGTGCGAAGGGCTTTGTCGATGCCTCCGACGGCGGCTGGATCTATTTCGACTACGTCCCCGGCGAGGCGGACATCCGCCGCGGCGGCGCTGCCGTCACGGGGCGCGTATGCGTCATCGGCTCGAAGATAAACGAGCAGGCCATAAAGGAGCTGTTCGGCATTGAGTAAGGTTAAGGAAGTGCCCGTTTTCCTGTTCACGGGCTTTCTCGAGAGCGGGAAAACGAAGTTTATTCAGGAAACGCTTGAGGACAAGCGCTTCAACAGCGGCGAGCGCACACTGCTCATCGTCTGCGAGGAGGGCGAGGAGGAGTACGCGCCCGACAAGTTCGCAGCGCCCAACGTGTTCATGGTGACGGTCGAGGAGCCGAGCGAGCTCACGCGGGATAATTTCCGCCGCTGGCTCGACGAGCACGACTGCGAGCGCTGCGTTATCGAGTACAACGGCATGTGGCTGCTCGACGAGCTGTATCAGGCGCTGCCGGAGCTGTGGATGGTGTATCAGGAGTTCTTCTTCGCCGATGCACGCAGCATTTTAAGCTACAACGCCAACATGCGAAACCTCGTCTATGACAAGCTCAAGAGCGCGGAGCTGACCGTTTTTAACCGCTATAACGACTCCATCGACCAGATGGAGCTGCACAAGCTCGTCCGCGCAGCCTCGCGCCGCAGCGATATCGCCTATGAGTACAGCGACGGCACGGTTAAGTACGACGAGATCGAGGATCCTCTGCCCTTTGACCTCGACGCGCCTGTCGTCGAGATCGGCGATGAGGACTACGCCGTCTGGTACCGCGACATGTCCGAGGAGCCGAAAAAGTACGAAAACAAGGTCATTCGCTTCAAATGCCGCTATCTAAAGCGCAAAAAGGTTCCGGCGGGCAGCTTCATCGTAGGCCGCCACGTCATGACCTGCTGCGCCGAGGATATCCAGTTTGCGGGGCTCATCTGCCAGTGGGAAAACGCCGACAGCATCGTCGGCGATTCATGGCATGTGCTCACGGCGCGCATCAATTTCAAATTCAACCGCGCCTACGGCAAGAAGGGCCCTGTCCTCAGCTTCGTCGAGGACTCACCCTGCGATCCCCCCGATCCCGCCGTCGCCACGTTTTTTTAGAGGCGCATT
>CAVDFD010000258.1:0-2065 GCA_963608145.1 Bacteroidaceae bacterium
ATCTTTTTTACCGTTGTGTGTGGAAAAATAATATTGCTTTCAAGGGAGGCACAAGCCTTTCAAAGTCATACGGCTTGATTGAGCGCTTTTCCGAAGATATTGACTTGATTCTCGACTGGCGTGTTCTCGGTTACGAAAAGGACGAGCCGTGGGCAAGCAGAAGCAACACGAAGCAGGACGCTTTTAACAAAGAAGCCGCAGCAAAAACCGAGGTTTTTCTGAAAAATGAGTTTATGCCGGCTGTTGTAGCGGATTTGCAAAACGAACTTTCCTGTGATGCAAAATGCTACATAGAGGATGACGATCCGCAGACTGTAGTCTTTGCCTACAGCCGCAGCTTTGATGATTCCGCTATCCTGCCGGTGATCCGCCTTGAGATCGGCGCACTTGCCGCATGGACACCGGCGGAAGAAAAGCCAATTACACCTTATGCTGCCGAGCAGTACGGCAGGCTTTTCAAGCAGCCGAGCACCGAAATTCTGACTGTCCTGCCGAAACGCACCTTTTGGGAAAAGGTTACGATTTTACATAGAGAGGCATACCGCCCCGAAAGTAGCACAGTACCGACGAGGTATTCCCGACATTATTATGATCTTTATTGCATGGCAAATTCGCCCGTAAAAACCGAAGCATTTGCGGATTTAGACCTGCTTGGCAAGGTCGTTTGCTTCAAAGATAAATTTTACCGCTGCTCATGGGCAAAGTACGGTGAAGCCAAGCCCGGCACAATGAAGCTGATGCCAAGCAAGAAAAATATCAAGGTTCTCCGTGAAGATTATGAGCACATGAAAAACATGATTTACGGCAAAAAGCCGGACTTTGATGTAATTTTAGAGGCGGTTAAGCAACTCGAAAGTGAAATAAACGCATTATGAGTCCGGCTGTTTCAATTATTGCCTTGAATTGAGTGCCCGCACCGGTTTTCACTCCACCTGCGCGTCCGGCAGGGAGAGATACACCTCATACGGATACTGGGACACCATGAGCCGAGGCGGGTGGGACAGGAGATAATCGGGAGAGATAGCCCAATCGGAGTTGGAATTTACCAGAAACGGCAGCTCAAGCTCGATGCTTTTGCCGCTGCCGATGGAAAACATATAGTTTCCGTTAAGAATGGCATTAAAGCCCTCAATCTTGTCAATCTCATAGCTGAAGTCACAGTAATAATCACTGCCTACCAGCTTGAAGCTTGTCAGATCCACTGCGTTTTTTAAGGGGTCATTGTCGCCGTCAAACCAGAAAACGGCATTCAGAATATAAGCATGCTGATATTGGCGGTCTACGCTCGCCGCGTCATAAAAGTCATCCTCATCATAGCCGTACTTTGCCAGAAGGTCCGACATTTTGACAATGCGCGCACCGGTCACCTTGACATAATAACCGCTCAGGTCGACATAGCCGGTATTATAATAGCCGGGCACCAGCTCGACCTCCTCGCCGACCTTGTACTCTATCGTTTCCGGCTCTGCGTATTTTACGATCTCCGAAGTATTCACCGCATAGACCCTGTACCCGTAAGCGATAAGCAGGGCGACGATCACTGCGGCCACGATCCATTTTCGCTTCATAGCGCCACCTCTGAAAACACACCGTCGTCTCCCTTTACAAGATGATGCGCAAGCTTGCCGCCGACTATCCTGAATATCTCGTCGGAGGCCTCGCTCAAAAGCCCGTAGTCATGGCAGGCAAGAATTATCAGCGCGCCCCGCGCCTTTTCCTGCCTTATGATACCTGCCACCGTCTCAACGCCCGACTCGTCCAGCGATATGAACGGCTCGTCGAGCAGGATAAGCTCCGGCTTCTCCATGACGGCGCATGCGATGCCGAGGCGCTGGCGCATACCGAGGGAGTATTTGCCGTATTTTTTGCCGGCGTTTTCGGACAGACCGACACGCTCCAGCGCGGAGAGGACATCTTCTTTTCCGATCTTGCCCGAAATGCCGGCAAGCATCTCTAAATTCTGATATCCCGAGTAGCTGTTCAAAAAGGCCGGATTTTCTATCAGAAGTCCCATGCTTTCGGGAAAGCTGTTCTCGCCCTGCAAGGCCTTGCCGTCAACCGAAAT
>CAVDFD010000259.1:0-2058 GCA_963608145.1 Bacteroidaceae bacterium
CCGAGAAGCCGCATGAGATATTTCACAAAGGGCGGATTCATCATGATAAAGGGTCCGACCAGAGAGGTCGAAAAGTAGTTTTTTATCCTCACGCCCTCAAGCTTTGACTTTTTGTTTATGCCGATGCCGTACTTCGCCTCGGCAAAATAAATGCCCGAGTTGTCGCCGTACAGCTGCGAAAATTCCGCCTTGAAGCCGACCAGCTCCATGTCCTCGAAGCTGCACAGCTCGATGGAGTTATACCTGTGCATCATGTCGCGCTTTGCGTGCAGCGGAACAAGTCCGAGCCCCGCGATGCGGCTGCCGTCCTCGTTTTCGATATACTCGCAGAATACCTCGCCCGCGTTTGCCGTCATGAGGAATACAACGCCCGTGTCGATGAGCTGCCGCAGACGGTCACGGTAGGGCATGAGCTTTTTTATCGCAAGCTCCTGACCGCGCTCGGTCATTGCGCCCATTATTATCATATCTACCTTTTCCGAGACAAAGCGCGGCTCGTCGCCGTAGCCTGTCTGTATAAGCTCGGCCTCCGGCAGGCAGCGCGCAAGATATCGCCAGTTCCAGCAGTCGCCGAACAGGTTTGCAAATTCGGGAAACAGGACCTCAATCTTCATGCCTGTGCCTCCTTTTCCTCAAGCCGCGCAAGGATACCGTCGCGCACCTGCGCGGTAAGCTTCGGCGTCGTCAGATCGTGCAGGATGAAAACCTTGTCCGTACCCTCGAGCTCAAGCTCGGCGGGCGCGTCGGTCTCGTGTGCAACGCAGCGTATCTTTTCCTCGGGAACGCCCGCCAGCAGCAGACGCAGGTGGTAGTCGTGCATCCTCACGCCGCCGACAACGATGCGCTTTATGCTCGGGTCGTTGAGGAACTCGAAGTCCGCGTCGTAGACCCATGTGACGATCTCGGTCGTTTTTCTGAAGCCCATATCGTCGAGCATGACGATGACCTCCTTCACGCCGGGCTCTGCCTTTATATAGCCGAAAACGATGGAGCAGGCGACTGGGTTCTGCCCCTTGGTCATGTTCGTTATGACCTCAACGCCGCCCTTCTCGACCCTCGTGTAGCGCGATTTTACGATGCTCATGTGCGAAAAGCTCTTTGCGATATCCTCCGCCGAAAGGCCGAGCTCGCGCAGAAGCGCAACGACCGTCACTTGATTGTAGGTGTTGAACACGCTGTCGTTTATCAGCGGATATACCTCGTCGCCTCTGCCTGTGTGTACAGTGAAGCAGCGCTTTTCATAGTCGGGGGAGGCCGGATAGTCCGGCTCGGGCGAGGCAAAGCCGCAGCTCGGGCAGCGCATTTTGCCGATGTGGTGATAGCGCACGAACTCGTATTCGAGCTTGCCGCCGCAGCGGGGGCAGGCGCGCATATCGTTTATTATATTGATGCACTCGTCCCTGTCTGTCGGCAGCCGGCTTATGGAGAAGTAGCTGCGCCGGTTGTCCGGCTTTAATTGGCTGCTTATGGGATCGTCGGCGTTTAAGATCAGGTGCGTATCGTCCGGCAGCGCGGAGTCGATGAAGGAGAAAATGAACTCGGGGTGCGCGTTGCGCTGGATCGAGTCGCGGAAGAGGTTCGTGCACACGGCATAGTCGGGGTGGACGTACCTGTATATCCTCTGCGAGGAGCGCTCATCGACCTCGAACACGGCGTACTCGAATTTCGCCCTGCCGCCGAGGGTGCTGCCGGATATGAGCGACGTTGCGATGCCCGCGTCGGTGTTCGAGCCGGCGCGGTTGTCGAGCACCTTGAAGCCCGCATCGGCCAGAACGTCGAGGATCATGTTGCAGCAGGTCGTCTTGCCGTTCGTGCCGGTAACGCTTATGATGGTGCGGGGCTTGTCTATCTTGCCGAGAAAATCGGGGCAGAGCTTTATCGCAAGCTTGCCGGGGAAGTAGCTTGCGTTCATGCCCAGAAGCCTTTGCAGCCACATTGCAAGCCTGCCCAGCCACAGAGCAAAGAAAAATCTCAGATTCTTTTTCATTTTTACCGTCCTTTTCGAAAAAGTACCCTATATTATACCGCAAATCGCGGCAGCTTGTCCACAGCTTTTTT
>CAVDFD010000260.1:0-2048 GCA_963608145.1 Bacteroidaceae bacterium
ATCCCGACCGGCAGCTGCGGAGGAAACCGATGCAGATAAAAATTTGAAACAAACATTATACTGCACCTGCGGGAAGCGCGAGAGTTTTTATTTCGTCTGTATTTTCCGGTCGGGATACCGCAATCTCCGTATAAGTGCAGACTAAATGCGCTATTAAAAAAGAAAGGCGTTGATGCGCTATCAAAAAAATAGGATGCTTAAATTTAGGGCTGGCGTTTGCCGGCTGCTTTCTGGGAGCAGGCTACGTCTCGGGACAGGAACTGTGGCAGTTTTTCGGCTCGTTCGGCGCAAAGGGCGCGGCGGGACTGCTGCTGGCGATCGGCCTGCTGTTTTTCACCGGCGTTGTGATGATCCTGCTCGGCAGGATAACGGGGCTGCGGGAGATCGACAAGCTCGTCGTGTGCTGGGAGCTGCCGCTCGTGCGCGGCGCGGTGACGCTGCTGGAGCTGCTGTTCCTGTTCGGCGTGGGCACGATCATGTCCGCCGGCATCGGTGCGCTTTTGAGCCAGCTGTTCGGCCTTGCGCCGTATATCGGCTCGGCGGTGTTCATCGCGCTCGTCGCGGCGGTGTCGCTGGCCGGATTTTCGGGCATGGTCTCGGCATTCTCGGCCACCGTGCCGGTGCTGTCGGCCGTGACGCTCGTTTTCGGCATCATGAGCGTGTGCGAAAACGGCATCGTCCTGCCGGCCTCCGGCGGCGGCAGCAACCCGCTGATGGGCTCGTGGCTCGTTGCGGCGGTGAGCTTTGCCTGCTATAACGTCTTCGGCAGTATTGCCATGATCGCGCCGCTCGGCCCGTATGTAAAAAGCAAAAAGGCCGCGGTCGGCGGTATCGCCATCGGCGCGTGTGTGCTGCTGCTTATCGCCGGAAGCGTGCTCGTCTCCGTCTCCGCCGCGCCCGAAACGGCCTCCGCCGAGCTGCCGATGCTCGCCCTCGCGCAGAGCCGCGGCGCAGTCTGGGGCTATGTCTACGGCGTGCTCCTGCTGCTTGCGATGTTCGGCACGGCGCTGTCGAGCCTCGTCGCATTCGTGAGCATGCTCGCGGCAAAGTCCGAGCGCATAACGCAGCGCAGAAAGCCCTTCACCGCACTGTGCGCCCTGTGCATGTTCCTCGGCAGCCTCTTCGGCTTCGGCGACCTCATCGGCGTAGTCTATCCCATCTTCGGCTATTGCAGCAGCGTGTTCATCGTGCTTATGACGGTGCACTATTTCAAAGCCTCTAAAGCCATTGCAAATAAATAAACGTTTTTTCTAACGCTGTTTTAACTTTTTTCCTCTATATTAGATACTGGAGTAAGGAAATTTTAATCTGAGAAGAAGGAGGAAAAAACATGAATATTTGGGACATCATTCTTGACATTCTTGACAAGGCCGACGCTGACGAGGCTGCAAAGATAGCCATCGGCGCAATCAAGCAGTTCTTTGACGGACTGAAGTAAATACGCAAAAAAGAGCAGTCGTCCGACTGCTCTTTTTTAGTGGCGCACGGGGGCAGTCACGGATACGCATATTGCAGGTGCACGGTATCGAAACGCCGGAATAAATAAGAACGTTTCGCGTAACGCAATTGCGGTGGAATGTTTGTGCAGCATCTAAAAAGCTGCTCCGCACCTTGTAGGGAACAGGCTTGCCTGTTCCGCTTGTTGTGTCTATATGAGCACCGAAACAGCCGCAACCTTGTCCGTCTGCACCAGACTAAAACCAAACACAAAACAGCAAAAAGACAGCTTGGACATACATCCGAGCTGTCTTTTCTGCATTTAATATAGATATTAGTACCGACTTCACGGAACGGGCAAGCCCGTTCCCTACAATGACTGGAGGTAGTTTTGGTCGGGCACAAGCAACTACATCTTACTTGATCTTAATGCGAATTGCCCGCCACGACGAGTGGCCAGGCAAGCCTGTTCCCTACAGGGTGCAGCACAAAATTTGCGTTAAAGCAAGACAAATACTGCATACAGGCAACCCCTCAGTCAGCGTAAGCGCTGACAGCTCCCCTTACACAGGGGAGCCAATGGTTGCCGGCAAAGCTTGCGCAATCTCGCG
>CAVDFD010000261.1:0-2043 GCA_963608145.1 Bacteroidaceae bacterium
TGTGGGATTTTGGGGAATGGTGTGTATAATGAAGTGAGAGACAAAACAGAGGGAGGTGCAGCAGTGGACGCCCGTGAGATAATGGAACTCATCGCCCGCAGCGACGAGCGCGGCATGACAGAGCTGCAAAAGCACTACGGTGCTCTGCTGCGCTATGTCGCAGCGCCGATACTGGGCGACGACGCGGCAGTCTCCGACTGCGTGTCGGAGGTGTACCTGCGCGTGCTCGAAAGGTGTGCGCAGTTTGACCCCGAGCGCGGCAGTCTCAGCGCATATCTGACGGCGATCACGCGAAACACCGCACTGAACATCGTCCGGCGCGGCAGGAAGGAAAGCCTGCACGAGCTGCGCGAGGACACGCCCGACCCCTCGCCCACGCCGGAGGAGCGGCTGCTGCTGGCCGAGCGTAAGGCAGCGCTCGACCGCGCACTTCAGACGCTCAGCTGCTCCGACCGCGTACTGTTTTACAGAAAATACTACTACATGCAGCCGATGCGCCAGATCGCCGCCGAGCTCGGCATGACCGAGCGCGCAGCCGAGGGGCGGCTGTACCGCATACGCAAACGGCTGAGGGACTTGCTGGGAGGTGAAGGCTATGGCAGATAATGAATTTGACGGGCTCGACCGCCTGATCGAGGACAGCCTCGACACACTCCCGCCCGAGGATGTGGCAGGCCGCGTTTCCGCCGGAAAATCGGCCTTCGACCTCATCATCGCAGGGCTTGCACTGAGCACGATAACGCTCAATTTCCTTGCGCTCAACTATATTCTGCCGATGCTCGGCGTTGTGCTCCTGCTGCTGGGCACACGCCATCTGCGCGGCGAGAACGGCTGGTTCACGGTATGCTTTGTGATCTCTGTCCTGCGCTGCGTTTTAGACGCGGCACAGTGCCTTATCGCGTCAACGATCTATAACGATGCCTTCACCGGCTCCGGCGCGGCGGATATCGTCGCGTGGGTGAGCACCGCACTCGTGTTCGCTCTGATCTTTTGCCTGCGCGGAGGGATACTCAAAACGCAGCGCAGCGCCGGTCTCGAGCCGCACGCGGGCGGAGCGGCGGCGCTCATCGTCTGGTACGCCGCCGTTGACGCTCTGGCGCTCGTGCATGCCGAAGGCTTCATCCTCGGCACAGGGCTGATAATCTGCTTCATACTCATCCTGCGCAGTCTCGCAAGGCTGGCAAATGAGCTTGTTGACGCAAGCTACGCCGTTACGCCCTCGCCGGTGCGCGTGTCCGACAAGGCGCTGTGCATCACGATATTCGCGCTCGTCATCGCCGGCGCTGCCTGCGGCTATATCTTTTTCGCACGGTATCCGATGCAATGGCAGGCCGAGTCCGAGCCGCAGAGCACCGAGCTGCGTCAGGCGCTGCTTGATGCGGGCTACCCCGAGCGGGCGCTGCGCGACCTCAGCGACGAGGATCTTGCGCTGTGCGAGGGCTTTACCGCGGTCTATACCAACGACGGCGAGCAGCATGACAACGGAAGCGGAGTTGAGCTCATGACCGTCGCCGTGAAGCTCGACGAGCACGGCACACGCTGGCGCATATTCCACCATTTTGAGTGGATCGACGCACAGCCTGTCGGAACGGAGCTGCTGCGCGTTATCCCCGCCTATGCTGACAGCTTGGCGTGGTATCCCGACGGCGAGCTCACAGGCCGCGTGCTGTACGGCGCAGACGGGGAGACCCTGAGCGCACCGTACTATTCGCTTTCAGGCTCCGGCGACAGCGTCAGCACGGTCTTCGGCATGTTTGAGCCGCTCGGCATCCTCGGCAGCTTCTCCATGCCCGCAGACTCCGAGCGGCAGCGCGGCTACATCTCCTACGGCACGGGCAACAGCGCGGCAGAGCCCGACGGGCTTTACCTCTCGACTGCTGCGGACTATGTGCATCAGCGCAGCGCTCTGCAGTTTCCCGTCCGCACAGCCGAGGGCGCAGCCCGCTCCGGCGCATACGGCGACTGCTTTGCCATCGTGTGGGACACTTTTTCATAGGCGGATTGAGGCAGCTACGGATACGCATATTGCGCTGTCCCGACCGG
>CAVDFD010000262.1:0-2042 GCA_963608145.1 Bacteroidaceae bacterium
TTATTGGCCGGAGCGCTTGCGCTGCTGTGTCTTACGGGCTGCTCAGCGCCTGTGCCCGACCCGCAGGAGCTGCCGTCATCCGACGGCGGCGAAACGGTCGTTGCCTATGTCCCGCTGGACGACCGCCCCGTCAACACCAACAGGGTGGCGTATCTGGCGGGCTCTCTCGGCTATGAGCTCGTCATGCCGGACGAGGAGGACTACCGCACGCGGCTCGACGGTCAGCCGCTCGGCGAAAGCGGCCTTAAATACGGCGACCGCGCCGCGCTGTACGAGTGGGTGCTCGCGCAGGAGGAGGCCGGCTGTGACAGGTATATCCTGTCGCTCGACCAGCTTCTGTCCGGCGGGCTTGTAAACTCCCGCTGCTTTACCGGCGAGGCCGTCACGCTTTCCGACGGCACGGTCATGAGCGAGACCGAGCTGATACAGAGCCTGCTCGCGGCGCTGTCCGCGCCGGAAAACGAGATCTGGCTGCTTGACACGGTCATGCGCCTTGCGCCGACAGTCGGCTATGACGGCAACACGCTCGAGGATTACAACTCGCTGCGCGAATACGCAATGCAGGCGCGGCCCGAGCTTGACAGCGATAAGCTTACGATAGAGAACATCGTAAAGAGCTATCCCTACTCGTCCGACGGAGAGCTCATACCCTATGACGAGGCGGTCACGAGCACCTATTTTCAGGCCCGTGCACGCAAGCTGGAGCTTATAAAATGTGCGCTGGACGCATCCGAGGGCATGGACAATGTGCGCTTTCTCATCGGCGTTGACGACTCCGCGCCGTCGGCGAGCATCCAGACAAACGAGCTTAAATGGCTGCGTCAGGAGGTAGGCGGCCGCGGCGCGGTGCTCTCGGGCGCGGATGAGGACGGCATGCTGGCCGTGTGCAAAATGTACGCGGAGCTCGACTATGACGGAGCTCTGCCGCAGCTGCGCATCCGCTGCTTCGGCGGCGGCGAGGATACCGCGTCGAGCGCCTACGATCACGAGTCGCTCAGCGAGATAATCCGTGCGCATATGAGCTATCTCGGCCTTGGCGAGGCAGGCTCCGGCGGCGAAAACGTGCTTGATCTCATCGTGCTCACAAAACCGGCTGACGAGAGCCAAAAGAGCCGATATATCGGCGATGCTATCAACGCTCTGCGCGAAAACGAGGAAAACGGCACGCCCACGATGCTCATGGACGCGGCCAACAATCAGTACGGCACGGACTTTCAGAAAAAGCTCGTGCAGCGCACGCAGCTCGGCTTCCTGCTGGGCTACGCCGGATACTACGACCTTGCAAACGTCACGGGCATCACCCTTGCAAACGGCCTTGCACGCTGGCTCTGCCTTGCGCAGGGCGGCGCAGAAACGCAGGAGCAGCTCGACGATTTCCGGCGCACGCTCGCCGATTCGCTGATAAAGGACATCTGCTACAAGAACGATACCAAGATCGAGCTGGAGCAGTACATCCGCTCGGAGCTCGGCGGCGATCCCGATAATTTCTGCCGCAGCGGTACCGATGTGCAGCTCGTGCTGGACAGGGCGCAGAAGTCGCTGGAGAGCTCGTCCGCACCGGTGCTCAAAAACCTTGCACGCAGTGCGTATCTTGTCGATCTCGACGGCAGCACCGCCGGCTTCGGCTCCTTTACCGTCACCGATCTCAGCTTCCCATGGCTGCGCATCTTCGAGCCCCGTTACCTTTTAGAGGCGCATTGAGGCTGTACCGATACGGAGACTCCGGTGTCCCGACCGGAAACAATGGTGGAAACTACAGCGCTGATACTCAGCGAGCTGATAGCTGATAGCCCTTAGCTGATAGCTGAAGGTATTCGCTCTCCGAGCGAATGAAATTCAATCCGTGCGCAAAGCGCACACCTCAATTTTTCATCATTCATCTTTCATTCTTCATTCGCAGGCGCAGCCTGCGCCTTGCCTTCCCCTTGCGGAGCTTGAGGGGAAGGTGTCAGCCGCAAGGCTGACGGATGAGGTGTTTATCAAATCCTTTGCCGTCAGGCAAACACAAATTCACCACAAACGTAACGGAATGGCTGGCAGAA
>CAVDFD010000263.1:0-2036 GCA_963608145.1 Bacteroidaceae bacterium
AGTGTCAGACTCCGACTCTGAAGGTCGTGGGTTCGAATCCCGTCGGGCGTACCATGTTAAAAAGCCAGTGTTATCAATGCTTTTGTGCATTTTGACACTGGCTGTTTTTATGCTTTTGATGTGCTGAGAACGGGCGATAATTCAATTTTAATTCAACTCGCTCTCAAAATTCAAGCCTTTTTGAGCAGAATGTCGCCGAGTATGTCGGCGTTTTTCTTGTCGGCCTGCTCGATAACATGAGCGTATATATCGCTTGTTGTCGATACCTGCGAGTGCCCTAAACGTTTTGCGGTGCTTACGATATCAACGCCGTTGAATATGAGCAGGCTCGTCATGGCGTGCCTGAGCGCGTGAGGCGTGATATGCGGCAGGCCGTAACGCCTGCTGAAGCGGTCGAGCCATGTTGTTACGCTGTCGGGGTGCATGGGAGTGCCGTTATCCTGCGAGAACACAAAACCGCGCCGCTGATAATACTCACCGAGACGCAGCATCTCGCCGCGACGTGCGCCGGAAACGAGCATAAGCTCGACAAGCGTGCGCCATTTCAGCGGCTCATGATCCAGCGCTTCAAGCATGATCGGGATCGTTGAGGGCTGCAAATAATTAGGCTCGTGCTTTTCAACCTTCGGCGGCTCTGCCCTTGCCGCAACGTTAAAGGGAATAATGCACTCTTTGACGGCCTGAGACAGGACTATCGAAATAAAACGGTGATATCTGCGTATCGTGCAATTGCTGAGTGCGCCGCCTTTGCTCTGGCTGTGTCTGTACCATTTGCTTCCACGGACGGTCAGGCTGTCGTGCCGCTTTCAGCGGTGTTTATTCCCGGCGCGGGTAAGCTGCTCGCCCTATGATTGCAGAAAAAAACAAGGTCGGCTTGGTTGGCGCGGTCTATCTGTTCTTGGGTGTAATACATGGTTGATACCTCGCTTTCTGTGGTTGAATTGTTCATGGTCTTTAAGTATAATGAAAACAACAATGTTGAATTTGTGGGAGGTCAAGCAATGCTATTAAACAAGCAATGCTATTAAAAATATATAATTACTTTCGGATGGAAATGAATAGCGGAACCATTCTTGGCTACTTTCTGCAAGCCCTCCCGATAGCTTGTATTGTAGGCATTGCATTTTTCGCAATTCGTTTTGCCTTTTTGAAGAAAAGGAAACTTCAAATTAAGTGGAAGCTGGAGATATTACAAGTTATTTTTGCTTGCTATTTGGCCGGACTTATAAGTCTTGTTGTCCTACCTGCAAACTTCTGGTTAGAATTCTACGACGGAATATTTTTTGGTTGGTGGAGTGAAATGAAGCAAGTATTCCAACTTGGCGGTGTGAATCTTGTTCCTTCCGTTATAATATGTTTGACAGGAGAACTCTCATTGGGAAGTTGGGTCAAAACAATGCTGATTGGCAATATTGCGATGTTTGTTCCATTTGGCTTTTTTCTTCCGCTCATTACAGAATTAAAGAGCAGAAAAAGAATTGTCTTGGCTGCTATTATAGTACCGATTTGTTTTGAAGTAGCACAACTGTTTTTTGGCAGAAGCTTTGATGTGGATGATTTGATTTGTAACTTTATCGGTATGATTATCGGTGCGATGGTTGCGTATCTTATATTGAAAACAAAATCTACCGATGTGCCAAAAGGCAGATAAAATACATTTTTCAAACAAGACATGGGGCGGATAAGCCGAACAGCTTGCCCGTCCTTTTCCTTATCGCTCCTGTTCATGCCGCTTGGTGCGGCTCTGCGTCTGCTCCGGCTGGTCGGCGCGGAGTGCAATATCCACGCATTTGCGGATTTTTTGAAGCTCGGCAACCTCGGCGCGGGTTTCTTTCAGCGTGTCATATTCCGCTTCTCGCTGTGCTTTGAGGGCGGTATATTCTTTCTCCCACGCGGAGATCGGCAGCTTGAGCTATGGGAGCAAATAAGGCGCTTTGCGATGAAAACTGCTAACCGATGGTTAACGGCGCTCCCGCTCCGATATGACGTTGAGTTTGACGATCTCATGAGCGCAGCCTACATAGCCATGTGCGAGG
>CAVDFD010000264.1:0-2035 GCA_963608145.1 Bacteroidaceae bacterium
ACTGCGATCATGTTCGGTGCGCAGGCCTTTATTACTGCGTTTGTGAAGCTTTCCTTCGCCGACAGCGCGCCGCCCCTTATCTTTGAGGCCAGCACGGCAGCCGCCGCGAGCGCACCCGCGGCTATCAGCGCGGTGCACAGGTACAGTGACCAGCCCATGTCGGTTATCCCGTTTATGCGGACTACGGTGTAGGCGAACAGTCCGTAGAAAAAGCAGGAAACCACGCAGATGGAGCTGATGCAGAATCTCGATCTTACCGCTCTTAAATTGACCTTTCTTCTGTTTGCTTCGTCCGAATAATACTCCTTTGCCGCATGAAGCATGATGATGAGCGCCGCGGCTGACGCTGCAAGGGGAGCTGCTACAAGAATGATCATAAATAGTCCTCCTTTGTCAAACGCCGAGGCGTTTGCTGCGATCCGTTTTTCAACTTCCTCTGACTTTTATGCTTAACTGTTGATGCAGTAGCTTCCTTTCAGCGTGTCAAAAAAGTCTGTGACTTTTTTGCTCGCTTCAAAAAAACGCCACATTTTTCGTAAAAAATTATTTTCACGAAAAATCTCGCTTTGCTCGTCAAAAAGTCCGTACCGGACGTTTTTGATGGCTATAATCTGACTCGAGGCGGGCCTTGCCGCCCTCGAGCTCCCCCGCTGCGCGGATGTTTTTACGCAGCAGCATAGTTTTTTTGACAGCCTGCTCTTTTTTTTAATTTTATGTTTTTTATATCACTTTCTGAGTCTTATCGGCAGGATCATGTATTTGAACTTATCGCTGCCGTCGCAGGGTACGATGATGCAGGGCGATGTGTTGCTGTTGAGGCACAGGTCGAGCTCGTCAGCGGGCGCTGCCTTGAGCGCGTCCATGAGGTACTTGCCGTTAAAGCCGATCTCCAGACCCTCGCCGTTACCCTCGGCAAAGCACACGTCCTCGGCCTTGCCGAGCGGAGTGTTGCACAGAAAGTCGATGAAATTTTCATTGAAGGTCATGCGCACGGGGTTCTTGGTCTTCTCGTCGATGATGAGCGCTACGCGGTCAACGACCTTCAGAAGCTCGCTCCTGCCGACCTTTATGTGTATTTTGAAGGTGTCGGGCATCGCCTTGCGGTAGTTGAGGAAATCGCCCTCGAGACGGCGGCTTATGACAACGGTGCTGCCGACCGTGAACGAAACGTGGTTTGCGCCGACGTAGATGTTCACATCCTCCTCGGACTCCGCGGTGCTGATGCGCTCTATATCTGTAAGCGCAGAGCCCGGGACAATGAACTCGTTGTGCTCCTCCGGACCCTCGATCGCCTCGCGACGGATGGCCAGACGGTAGCCGTCAACAGATACCATGGTCAGAACTCCGGCCTCGACCTCGAACAGGGAGCCGGTGTACACGGGGCGGCTGTCGTTATCGCTGATAGCAAATATCGTCTGATTTATCATGCCCTTGAGCACGCCCTGCTTCATCTTGTAGCTTTTGAGTCCGTCAACGCTCGGAAGCTCGGGGTACTCGCCGCTGTCCATGCCCTTGAAGGCAAACTCCGACTTGCCGCAGCTGACTAATGTGCTGTTGTCCGGCTCGGAGGATACCGTCACCATGCCGTCGGGCATTCTGCGCACCATCTCGCTGAAAAGCTTTGCGTCCAGAACGATGCTGCCGGGCTCGGAAACGTCGGCCTCGACCGTCGTATATATGCCCTTCTTGAGGTCATAGCCCGTCACTCTCAGCCGCTCTCCGGCCTCGAGCAGTACGCCCTCGAGCGTCGGGATCGGGCTCTTTGCCGCAGCCGCTCTCGCGCAGACCGTGACGGCGGACAGAAGAATGTGCTTCTCACATGAAAATTTCATAACGTTCCTCCCGTTAAAAACGAAAAAATTACGATTATTAATAAATAAATCTTTTAAAATTCAGTAGTCTTAGTAGTAGAAAAAAATTATGTGGAAAAGTCGGAAAACTGACTGATGCGTCTGAGCTTTTCGTGTTGAAAAAATTGTTCATAATTTTGCGGCTTTCAACATCCGGTTTTTGAAACAAAAGTTTTCAACAGTTT
>CAVDFD010000265.1:0-2031 GCA_963608145.1 Bacteroidaceae bacterium
CTAAAAATCCTTGAAAATCGGGAATACTGTGGTATAATAAAATATTATAATTTGCCCTTGCTGCGCGAGGGCTCCCGTAAGGTAAACGGAGGTTTGAAAATGGCAAAAAAGCAATTCAAGGCAGAGAGCAAGCGCCTGCTTGACCTGATGATCAACTCGATCTACACAAACAAGGAGATATTCCTCAGAGAGATCATCTCCAACGCATCAGACGCGATCGACAAGCTGTGCTACATCTCGCTGACGGACGACAAGGTCGGTCTGGACAGGAGCGACTACCGCATCAGGATCACCGTTGACAAGGACGCACGCACGATCACCGTGTCCGACAACGGCATCGGCATGAGCCAGGACGAGGCCGAGAAGAACCTCGGCGTTATCGCAAAGAGCGGTTCGTTCAAATTCAAAAACGATATGAGCGCCGAGGAGGCGGAAAAGGACGATATATCCATCATCGGTCAGTTCGGCGTGGGCTTCTACTCGGCCTTCATGGTTTCCGACAAGGTCACGGTCGTGACGAAGAAGTACGGCGAGGAAAAGGGCGTTAAGTGGGAGAGCACCGGCGCTGACGGCTACACCGTCACCGAGTGCGACAAGTACAGACCCGGCACCGATGTCATCATGCACATCAAGGAGGACACCGACGAGGAGATCTACGGCTCCTTCCTCGAGATATGGAAGCTCAAGGCGCTGGTGAAGAAATACTCCGACTATGTCCGCTGGCCGATCGTCATGGACATCACCCATCAGGAGCAGCAGCCCACCGGCGAGAACGATGCCGACGGCAATCCCGTCATGCACTCGGTCAACGTCACCGCGCCCGAGACGGTCAACTCCATGGTGCCCATCTGGCAGCGCGCCAAGACCGAGGTCACCGACGAGGACTGCATCGCGTGGTACAAGGAGACCAACCGCGACCAGACCGACCCCGCCGCGCTGCTGAGGATAAACGCCGAGGGCGTTGTCGCGTACAAGGCTCTGCTGTTTGTCCCCGGCAAGGATATTGACAACGCCATATCCGGCGCTGCGAAGGGCGGCATCAAGCTCTACTGCAACGGCGTTCTCATCATGGAAAACTGCGACAAGCTGCTGCACGACTATTTCGAATTCGTGCGCGGCGTAGTCGATTCCCCCGACCTGAGCCTGAACATCTCCCGCGAGGTGCTTCAGCACAACCGCCAGCTCAAGGTCATCGGCCAGAATCTCGAAAAGAAGATCAAGGCCGAGCTCGAAAAGATGATGCGCGAGGATCGTCCCAAGTACGAGAACTTCTGGCGCTGCTTCGGCATCCACATCAAGTGCGGTGTCTGCGACGAGTACGGACGCTACACCGATTTCCTCAAGGATCTGCTGATATTCTACACCTCCGAGGACTCCATGCGCTCGCTCAAGGAGTATGTTGACGCGATGCCCGAGAGCCAGAAGGCCATCTACTACGCCTCTGCCGACACCGTCAAGCACGCAATGGCGCTGCCGCAGTGCGAGGAGGTGCGCTCCCGCGGCTACGAGATACTCTACCTCGACCACCCCATCGACGAGACCGTGCTCGGACAGCTGCGCATGTTCGAGGGCAAGGGCTTCGTGAACGTCCTGACCGAGGATCTCGGCTTCCAGACCGACGACGAGAAGAAGGCAGCCGAGGAGAAGGTCGTCGAGAACAAGGAATTTCTCGACTTCATGCGCGAGAGCATCGGCGACGAGAAGCTCAAGCAGGTCACCTTCTCGAGCAAGCTCGTTTCCTCCTCCTGCTGCCTGACCTCGACCGGCGGCTTCACGCTGGAGATGGAGAAGTATTTCCGCAACGCCCCCAGCGAGGAGATGCGCAAGCTGCGCGCCGACCGCGTGCTCGAGCTCAACGCCTCGCATCCGGCCTGCCTTGCAATAAAGAAAGCCTTCGACGACGGCGATAAGGACAGAGCCGCCGACCTCTCGAAGATACTCTACGCCCAGTCCGAGCTCATCGCCGGTGTCGAGATCGAAGACCCCACCGCCTACGCCGAGCTCGTCTGCAAGCTTTTTTAGTGGCGTATT
>CAVDFD010000266.1:0-2020 GCA_963608145.1 Bacteroidaceae bacterium
TCTGAGCTGTCAAAGCCGACCGTGCCCATCGAGGTGACGAAGCTTACATTATTCGCTGCCGCCAGAGCCGATACGCCGCGCTCCCAGACCCTGACGGTGCTCACGCCGAGCTCGGAGACATCAATGCTGACGGTCTTGCCGCTTGCGCCGAGCTCACGCAGCATGATGCGCGTCGGGAAAACGATGCACTCGCCGCCGTCGATGATCGCCGGAGCACTCACGGTGCTCTCCCCGCACGAGAGCGTGACGTTCGTGGTGATCAGATTGCCGTTTAAAACGATCAGCGCGTCGTTATCCGAGCTGAAGTTCGAGTCGCTGCCCATGGAGTCGGCTATTTTATAAATGTAATCGTTTATCTTGGCCTTGATCGCCTTGGTAAAGAAGTTATCGAACTTCAGCGCAGAGGCCGCGTCGCCGAAGGCGTATTTTTTGACGATAGAAAGCAGCTCGTCGAGTATCTCGCCGCTCTTGAGCTTTTTGAGACCCTCCTGTACCCATGCCGGATAATTGCCGTCATCCTCGCCGCCGAGATGACTCTGATAGATGTAGTTTACCGCGTCAAGCAGGGTCTTTCCGTCCGAAACGGGGATGTTCACGCCCTCGGAGATGATGCCCTGAATGTTGGTTACTATGCGATTGTTTATCCATTTTGAAACACTTGTTTCGATGGGACTGAGCTTCTTGAGGAAGCTTCCGACATAGCTTCCCGCGACGGTTTTGAGCATATCCTCGGAAAGCCCGTGCTCCCTGCCGTACTCGGTCACGTCGGCAATGGTCTCGCTTTTGCCGGAAACTGCGTTGTAATAGCTGATAGGGCCTATATGGTTAAGCGTATTTACCGAGGCGACAAGGCTGCCGGATACCTCGCGCAGCTGCACAAAGCGCATCGGCGAGGGGTAGGTGAGGTTCGAGCCTGTTTCGATATCGTAAAGCGTATTGCCGTTTTCGGTGGTCATTGCGGCAATGTCGTTCGCGTGCATATGGCCGGTGAAGATCATTTCAAGACCTGCATCGGCGAGCTTTGCGGAGATCTCGGCGTAGTCCTCGACGAGGTACATGCCGAGCACGTCCGGCTCCATAGAAAAATGCGGTATAAAGCCGTGGTGCGCCATGCCGATAACGCGGTCGCCGTTTGCTTTGGCGGCTTTTATCTGTTCGACAGCCCATTCGACGAGCTCAGAGCTCATCTCGCCGCGTGTCTCGTGCTCGTCTTCATTGTCCGATGTGTTGTCGGCGCTGTAGCAGCAGGTGTCGAGCACGATGAGGGTCAGCCCCTCGCAGGGCTTTGCAGCATAGGAAAGCTGCCCCGATTCCTTGCCCGCCGGCGGAGTGTAGCGGGCGACTACGCTCTCGTCGGAGTAAACAAAGTCGTAGACGGAAAGAAAATCCTCCGGCTCCGTGCGCGTCGCGGGAACGGCCTTGCCGCTGGCAGTGTTAAAGTTCTTGGCATCCGAGTTGCGAACGTCATGATTGCCGTTTATGACGTATACCTTCATGCCCGGAACGTCCTTCTGCACCTGCTTGAGACGTGCGGCAAACTCCCTGTGTCCCTCAAGCTCACCGTCCTTCGTGAGATCGCCGGATACTAAAAGCACATCCGGCTTATCCTCTCTCACCGCGTCAAGCAGCTCGAGATTTATCTGGCTGCTCTCGGTGAACAGCTTGCGGTCGCTGTTGAGGTCTGTCACATAGTCCTCGCTGTTCTTTATCATAGTCGGTGAAAGATAGTGCGTGTCGCTCATGACGGCGATCTTCAGATCAATGCCGTCAGACGAGCTGTCCTGTGCGGCCAGTGCGGGCGTTATCAGCGTGCATACCGTTATCACGGCAAGCAGCAGCGACGCGCAGCGCCGCAGATAAATGTTTAATTTCATGTTTTTCCTCCTCTTTTTCTGGTTCTTCAAGCCGATAATTAGTATATAAAAAACAAACTTTACAAACAAGTAGCCTGCTTGGTTGACAGGTAAAATGTAAGTATATATAATGTAAAACGCTTTCCTGACAGGCTCAAATGCGCTCA
>CAVDFD010000267.1:0-2005 GCA_963608145.1 Bacteroidaceae bacterium
AGGCGCGAGTGTTTTTATTTAGTCGGCATTTTCCGGTCGGGATAACGCAATAAGCGTATCCGCAGGAGCCTCAAAGCGCCTCTGAAAAAGCGCCTCTGAAAAAGCGCCTCTGAAAAGAAAAAGGCGTGCTGATGTTTCCGCACGCCTTGAACTTCCCGAATACAAATGCCGATAGCCGAAGCGTCTGCTTCGGCAAAAACTCAGATCTCGTCTTTTATAAAGTTGAATACCTGAGTGTTGCCGGAATCCGCGGGAGAGGGTTCGGAAACGGGAGCGGGCTGCTCCTTCGGTATTCGTATGGCCTCGGGCTTGAGATCGCTGCCTGCGGCCTTCATGAGCGTGTCGAGCGTCTGGAGCTGCTTCTGGCACAGCTCGCGTGCGCCGTCGAAGAACTTTGCCGAGCTGAGCTTGGCGGCCTGAAGGCGCGACTCCTCCTGAGCGATGCGGTCGTCGATATTGCCCAGCAGGGCGGCTGCCTTGGACTCGGCCTCGGCGACGATGCTTGCGGAGCGCGTTCTCGCGTCGTTTTCGATCTGGACGCTGAGCTTCTGCGCCGAGAGGATAGCCTGATTCAGGGCGCTCTCGTTCGAGCGGTACTCTTCGATCTTGTCAACGAGCACCTTCATCTTGCTTTTGAGGACAAGGTTTTCCTTCTGCATGGCCTCAAAGTCGTTTGCAAGCTCTTCAAGATACTCGTCGATGGTCGCCATATCGTAACCGCCGAACATGCTTCTGGCCTTGTCAAAGCTCTTTTCACGGATCTCCTGAGGAGTAGTCATATCTTAAAATCCACCTTTCAGTTCTTGCTGTTTATCAGAAATAAAGCCCCGCGCTCTCGAAATCGGCGACAGCGTCGCCCACGAGATCGACGTTCGTGGGAGCGATTATATACGCCTGCGCGGAAACACGCATGACCCTGCCGCCGAGGGCATAGGCTGCGCCCGACAGGAAATCGAGCAGACGGCGCGCCGTTTCCGTTTCGGTCATCTCAAGGTTCATCAGCACCGCCTGACGGGCACGGAGGCTGTCGGCTATCTCAGCCGCCTCGTCGAACTGCTCGGGGCGCACGAACTTGAGCTTCATCTTCTGCTTTTCCTGCGCGGGGGGAGCATAGCTCTGCTGCTTGGGCTCGCGCCGCGAAAAAACTGGACGCGGCTGGCGATCCTCGTAGCTCTCCTCCGCCGGAGCTTCGTCCTCCCGAGAAAATTCCTCCTCGGCGGCGCGCTCCTCGTTCTCTATATAATCATCATCGTAGGGGTGCATAGCGTTGCGTATATTGTCAAGCCAGGCCATTGCACAGCCTCCCTCATTCTTAGTAATGTCTCGCACCGAAGATGCCGGTGCCGACGCGGACAATGTTCGCGCCCTCCTCTATCGCGGTCTCAAAATCCGCGCTCATACCCATGGACAGAAAGTCCATGGAGACATTATCGTATTTTTTTGCGCCAATGTCAATAAAAAGCTGCTTCATTGTGCGAAAATATGGGCGAATTTCTTCCGTTTTTTCGCAAATTGGGGGTATTGCCATAAGTCCGCGCACCCTGACGGAGGTAAATTGAGCCATTTGAGGCATATATTCCATCAGTGCTTCGGGTGCAAAGCCCGACTTTGCCGCCTCGCCTCCGACATTGACCTCCAGCAGAACGTCCTGCCGCAGCCCCATCGAGGCCGCCCTTTTGTCTATCGCCTCAAGAAGCTCCATGCAGTCCACCGACTCTATCAGCTGCACCTTTCCGACAAGGTATTTTACCTTATTTTTCTGCAAGTGGCCGATGAAGTGCAGCGGGCAGCCGGTGTACGCGCCCTGCTCGTATTTTTCCGTCAGCTCCTGCACGCGGTTCTCGCCGCAGATATCCACTCCGGCCTCCACCGCCTCGCGCACGCGGGCAGCGTCGTTCATCTTCGTCGCGGCGCACAGGCGCACGTCCTCCGGCGCTCTGCCGCTTCTGAGCGCGGCCTCGGCAACGCGCCGCTTTACCTCTTTTACGTTTTCTGCAATACTCAT